>NZ_CP040244.1:0-300000 GCF_005517195.1 Streptomyces vilmorinianum
TTCCGTTCTGTCCTTACCTGTCCTGGACACCTGTCCGACGGACTTCGACCCACCGTCCCGAGAACCACACATTCGTGGGACCAACGAGGAAGCGTGCCCTGTGGCTGACGTACCTGCCGATCTTGCCGCAGTGTGGCCACGCGTGCTGGAGCACCTCCTCGGAGACGGCCAGCAGGGCATCGAGCCCAAGGACAAGCAGTGGATCGAGCGCTGCCAGCCTCTCGCACTGGTGGCCGACACCGCACTTCTCGCCGTGCCCAACGAGTGGGGCAAGCGCGTCCTCGAAGGACGCCTGGCACCGCTCATCAGCGAGACCCTGAGCCGCGAGTGCGGCCGCCCGATCCGGATCGCGATCACCGTCGACGACTCCGTGGGCGAGCCGACCCCGCCCGCCCCTCCCGTCCAGCAGCAGCCGCGCTACGACGAGCGGCCCCCGGCCGAGAGCTACGACAAGTACGACGGCTACGGCCACCGGCCCATGCCGGACGACGGACTGCCCACCGCGCGCCCCGCCTACCCGGACTACCAGCAGCAGCGCCCCGATCCGGGAGCCTGGCCGCGCACCCAGGAGGACCTCTCCTGGCAGCAGCCCCGGCTCGGTGCCTTCCAGGAGCGCGACCCGTACACGGGTCCGCGGCAGCAGCCCCAGCAGCCGCGCTACGACGAGCAGCCGTCCGCCTACGACCAGCCCCAGCGGCCGGAGCGGGGCGAGTTGCCCGACGCGCCGCGGCCGGGTGCCGGCCCGGGGCCACGCCCCGGCGGCCCGGTACCGGGTCCCGTCGGCGGCGGACCGGGTGTCGGCCGTCCCGGCTCCTCCTCCGGCCAGGGCTCGTCGTCCGGTGCCCCCGGCGAGCAGCACGCACGGCTGAACCCCAAGTACCTCTTCGACACCTTCGTCATCGGTTCCTCGAACCGCTTCGCGCACGCCGCCGCCGTCGCGGTGGCCGAGGCGCCGGCGAAGGCGTACAACCCGCTCTTCATCTACGGGGAGTCGGGCCTCGGCAAGACGCACCTGCTGCACGCCATCGGGCACTACGCGCGCAGCCTCTACCCGGGCACCCGGGTGCGGTACGTGAGCTCGGAGGAGTTCACCAACGAGTTCATCAACTCGATCCGCGACGGCAAGGGCGACACCTTCCGCAAGCGCTACCGCGATGTGGACATCCTGCTGGTCGACGACATCCAGTTCCTCGCGAGCAAGGAGTCGACGCAGGAGGAGTTCTTCCACACCTTCAACACCCTCCACAACGCGAACAAGCAGATCGTGCTCTCCTCGGACCGGCCGCCCAAGCAGCTGATGACCCTGGAGGACCGGCTGCGCAACCGCTTCGAGTGGGGCCTGACCACCGATGTGCAGCCGCCGGAGCTGGAGACGCGGATCGCGATCCTCCGTAAGAAGGCGGTCCAGGAGCAGCTCAACGCCCCGCCGGAGGTACTGGAGTTCATCGCGTCCCGCATCTCGCGGAACATCCGTGAGCTGGAGGGCGCGCTGATCCGCGTCACCGCCTTCGCGAGCCTCAACCGGCAGCCGGTGGACCTCGGGCTGACCGAGATCGTCCTCAAGGACCTGATCCCGGGCGGCGAGGACTCGGCGCCGGAGATCACGGCGCCGGCGATCATGGCCGCGACGGCGGACTACTTCGGGCTGACGGTGGAGGACCTCTGCGGGTCCTCCCGGAGCCGGGTCCTGGTGACGGCCCGCCAGATCGCCATGTACCTGTGCCGGGAGCTCACGGACCTGTCGCTGCCGAAGATCGGCGCGCAGTTCGGCGGACGCGACCACACGACGGTGATGCACGCGGACCGGAAGATCCGCGCGCTGATGGCCGAGCGGCGCTCCATCTACAACCAGGTCACCGAGCTCACCAACCGCATCAAGAACGGCTGAGAGAGCCGCTCCGCACGCTCACGAGGGCGCTCCGGGACACCTCCCGGGGCGCCCTTCCGCGTTTCCCCGCTGCCTGTGCACGGTGGCGCTGTTCGAATCAGGGGACGCGGTCGTCGGTTCTCCACAGATTGGGGGATGATCTTCCGTCCACAGGGTGGGGACTGCCGAGTTATCCGGAACGTGTCCACAGGGCGAGCAACCGAGGGATCATCACCCCAGGTCAGGGCCTTGTGGATTTGTTGGGAACCTTGATCCACAGCTTGTGGACGGATCTTCCGTCCACAGGACGGTCTCTCGGTTGTCCACGGGCAACTCACAGGGGGACGGGAGTTGCCCACAGCTTCTCCACACCGCTGTCCACTGTTCGGCAACGAAACGCCCGGGCTCACCGCGTCGAGTGAAAGCGGTCACACCAAGGGAGACGATTGGGCTGTGGGGAACGTGGGTAAAGCTGGGGACGGCGCTGGGGAGAACTCCCCGTGGCCTGTGTACCGGGTGTGCAGAACTTTCGGGTGTCCACAGAACACCCCGGTTGTCCACCGGCTCCACCCACAGGCGCAGTGGACAAAAAACCGGCATTGACCTGCGCAGACGACGTTATCCACGGTTTCCACAGGCCCTACTACTACTCCCACCTAGAGTTAGCCCGGAATCCGCTTCGAAGTGGGCCCTGTGCACAACTCGGCGCCGGAGCCTCGGCGAGCTGTTGTCGCGACTTGACCCCGAGCCGCACCGAGTGTCGGTGGCGTACGTCAGACTGGTTCCCGCAGTCGACGAAGAGCCAGCAACAGCAGGAGGCGGTTCCGGTGAAGATCCGGGTGGAGCGCGATGTACTCGCGGAGGCGGTGGCCTGGGTGGCCCGCAGCCTTCCGGCCCGTCCGCCGGCGCCCGTACTCGCGGGCCTTCTGCTGAAGGCCGAGGACGGCGCGCTGAGCTTCTCGAGCTTCGACTACGAGGTCTCGGCCCGCGTCTCCGTCGAGGCGGAGGTCGAGGAGGACGGCACCGTCCTGGTCTCCGGCCGTCTGCTCGCCGACATCTGCCGCGCCCTCCCCAACCGCCCGGTGGAGATCTCCACAGACGGTGTACGGGCGACCGTGGTCTGCGGCTCCTCCCGCTTCACCCTCCACACCCTGCCTGTGGAGGAGTACCCGGCCCTGCCGGAGATGCCCACCGCGACCGGCACCGTGCCCGGTGAGGTCTTCGCCTCCGCCGCCGCCCAGGTGGCCATCGCCGCCGGCCGTGACGACACGCTGCCCGTCCTCACCGGTGTGCGCATCGAGATCGAGGGCGACACGGTCACCCTGGCCTCCACCGACCGCTACCGCTTCGCGGTCCGCGAGTTCCTGTGGAAGCCGGAGTCCCCGGACGCCTCCGCGGTCGCCCTGGTGCCCGCGAAGACCCTCCTGGACACGGCCAAGGCGCTGACCAGCGGTGACACCGTCACCCTGGCGCTCTCGGGCTCCGGGAAGGGCGAGGGCCTGATCGGTTTCGAGGGCGCCGGCCGCCGGACCACCACCCGGCTGCTCGAGGGCGACCTGCCGAAGTACCGGACGCTCTTCCCCACCGAGTTCAACTCGGTCGCCGTGATCGAGACCGCGCCGTTCGTCGAGGCCGTCAAGCGTGTGGCCCTGGTGGCCGAGCGCAACACCCCGGTCCGGCTCAGCTTCGAGCAGGGCGTGCTGATCCTGGAGGCCGGTTCCAGCGACGATGCACAGGCTGTGGAGCGTGTGGACGCGCAGCTGGAGGGCGACGACATCTCGATCGCCTTCAACCCGACCTTCCTGCTGGACGGCCTGAGCGCGATCGACTCCCCGGTCGCCCAGCTCTCCTTCACGACCTCCACGAAGCCGGCGCTTCTGAGCGGCAAGCCGGCTGTGGATGCCGAGGCGGACGAGGCGTACAAGTACCTGATCATGCCGGTGCGGCTGAGCGGCTGACCGAGCCCGGCTTGACCGCTCACGGGCGGGCGTCGACTGAGCGGCTGACCCCACAGGTGTGCACCCGGGTCCGGGCGTAGGCTCGGACCCGGGTACGAACCGCACACGACGCTTAAGGAATCTCTGATGGAGCTCGGTCTCGTCGGTCTCGGCAAGATGGGCGGCAACATGCGTGAGCGCATCCGCCGCGCAGGCCACACCGTCATCGGATACGACCGCAACCCGGACCTCGCCGATGTCCACAGCCTTGAGGAGCTTGTGGGCAAGCTCAAGGGTCCGCGCGTCGTGTGGGTCATGGTCCCGGCCGGTGCCGCGACCCAGTCCACCATCGACGAGCTGGCGAATCTGCTCTCCCCCGGCGACATCGTCGTGGACGGCGGGAACTCCCGCTGGACCGACGACGAGAAGCACGCCGAGGAGCTCGCCGCCAAGGGCATCGGCTTCGTCGACTGCGGCGTCTCCGGCGGCGTGTGGGGCCTGGAGAACGGCTACGCGCTGATGTACGGCGGCGACGCCGAGAACGTGGCGAAGGTCCAGCCGATCTTCGACGCGCTCAAGCCCGAGGGCGAGTTCGGCTCGGTCCACGCGGGCAAGGTCGGCGCCGGCCACTTCGCCAAGATGGTCCACAACGGCATCGAGTACGCGATGATGCAGGCGTACGCCGAGGGCTGGGAGCTCCTGGAGAAGGTCGACTCCGTCACCGACGTGCGCGAGGTCTTCCGCTCCTGGCAGGAGGGCACGGTCATCCGTTCCTGGCTCCTCGACCTGGCGGTCAACGCGCTGGACGAGGACGAGCACCTGGAGAAGCTGCGCGGGTTCGCGCAGGACTCCGGCGAGGGCCGCTGGACGGTGGAGGCCGCGATCGACAACGCGGTGCCGCTGCCCGCGATCACCGCGTCGCTGTTCGCGCGGTTCGCGTCCCGTCAGGACGACTCGCCGCAGATGAAGATGATCGCCGCGCTGCGCAACCAGTTCGGTGGCCACGCGGTCGAGTCCAAGAAGTAATCCACAGGCTGTGCACCCCTCGGTGCACAGCGGCCGGGGGAAGGTCGGCGCACACCATGCATGTCACGCATCTGTCGCTGGCCGACTTCCGCTCCTACGCCCGGGTCGAGGTCCCGCTCGACCCGGGCGTCACCGCGTTCGTGGGCGCCAACGGCCAGGGCAAGACCAATCTGGTCGAGGCCGTCGGCTATCTCGCGACCCTCGGCAGCCACCGCGTCGCCTCGGACGCGCCGCTCGTACGGATGGGGGCGGACCGAGCGATCATCCGCGCCGCGGTCACCCAGGGCGAGCGCTCCCAGCTGATCGAGCTCGAGCTCAATCCGGGCCGGGCCAATCGCGCGCGTATCAACAGGTCCTCGCAGGTCAGGCCCCGTGATGTGCTGGGGATCGTACGGACTGTGCTGTTCGCGCCGGAGGATCTGGCGCTGGTCAAGGGCGATCCCGGGGAACGGCGGCGCTTCCTTGACGAGCTGATCACGGCGCGCGCGCCGCGCATGGCGGGCGTGCGTTCCGATTACGAGCGGGTGCTCAAGCAGCGCAACACCCTCCTGAAGTCCGCCGCGATGGCGCGCCGGCACGGCGGTCGTGGCATGGACCTGTCGACCCTGGACGTGTGGGACCAGCATCTGGCGAGGGCGGGAGCCGAGCTGCTCGCACAGCGGCTGGATCTGATCGGTGTGCTGCAGCCGCTGGCCGACAAGGCGTACGAGCAGCTGGCACCGGGCGGCGGACCGATTCTGCTGGAGTACCGGCCGTCCGCGCCCGGCCCCGGCCACACCCGTGAGGAGCTGTACGAGCAGCTGATCGCGGCGCTCGCGGAGGTGCGCAAGCAGGAGATCGAGCGGGGCGTCACCCTCGTCGGGCCGCACCGGGACGAGCTGCTGCTCAAGCTCGGCGACCTGCCGGCGAAGGGGTACGCGAGTCACGGCGAGTCCTGGTCGTACGCGCTGTCGCTGCGGCTGGCCTCGTACGACCTGCTGCGGGCGGAGGGGAACGAGCCGGTGCTCGTCCTCGACGACGTCTTCGCGGAGCTGGACGCGCGGCGCCGGGAGCGGCTCGCCGAGCTGGTGGCTCCGGGCGAGCAGGTGCTGGTGACGGCGGCGGTGGACGACGACGTTCCGGGCGTCCTCGCCGGGGCGCGGTACGCCGTGGCCGGGGGGATGGTGGAGCGGGTATGAGTGACGGTTCTTCCTCCGGCGCCTCCGGGATCCCCGAGAGCGCCGAGGCCCCCAAGACGCCCGAGCCGTCGGGTGTGGACCTCGCGCGCGTGGCGCTGCGCGCCGCCAAGGAGCAGGCGAAGGCGCGGGGGGCGGCGGCCCAGCAGAAGAAGCAGGCCCGCCGGGGCGGCGGACTGCGGTCCGGGGCCGGCGCCGACGGGCGTGACCCGATCGGGCTGGGCGCCGCGATCAACCGGCTCATCACCGAGCGGGGCTGGGAGACCCCGGCGGCGGTCGGCGGGGTCATGGGGCGCTGGCCGCAGATCGTGGGCGAGGACCTGGCGAATCACTGTGTGCCGCTGAAGTACGACGAGGACCCGGAGGAGCGGGTGCTCACCGTGCAGTGCGACTCGACGGCGTGGGCGACCCAGCTGCGGCTGCTGGCGCCGAGGCTGGTGGCGCGGCTGAACGAGGACCTGGGGCACGGGACGGTACGGGTGATCAAGGTCCTGGGGCCGGGCGCTCCGCGCAAGGGATACGGGCCGCTCAGGGCGCCGGGGTCGGTCGGTCCTGGGGACACGTACGGCTGACGGGGCCGTGGGCGCGGGGCGCCCGGGGTGCCGTGGTGCGGGGCCCTGGCGCGGGCAGCGCGTTCGTGGGTTGTGCCCACCTCCTCCCCCTGCCTTCGGCGGGGGGACCCCCCTGCGGAACGTATGCCCACGACGGTCGCGTGCGCGATGCCCACAACGGGTCACAGCTCGAAGCGCTGGGTGGCCGTCAGAGGCTTCTGGAGACCCTGGGCGCATATGGGGAGTCGTCTCGCTCCCGCTCAGGGCGGCACATGCGGACTCAGGTACCGGCAAACCCCCATGAGTGTCGGCGCTACCGGTAGACTGGTAAGTAATCCCGCCACCCCGCGGAACAAGTCGAACGACGCAGCCGCTCCCGTATGCCCGGAGAACGGCCTGTGCTGTGCCAGAAAGGGCGCTTCGTGGCCGATTCCGGCAACCCCACTGAGAACACTCCGTCCGCCAACGCTGCGTCGTACGACGCCAGCGCGATCACCGTCCTCGAGGGTCTGGACGCGGTCCGCAAGCGACCCGGCATGTACATCGGCTCGACCGGTGAACGGGGACTGCACCACATGGTGCAGGAGGTCGTCGACAACTCCGTCGACGAGGCCTTGGCCGGCCACGCGGACACCATCGACGTGACGATCCTGGCCGACGGCGGCGTGCGCGTCGTCGACAACGGACGCGGCATCCCTGTCGGCATTGTCGCGTCCGAGGGCAAGCCGGCGGTCGAGGTCGTGCTGACGGTCCTCCACGCGGGCGGCAAGTTCGGCGGCGGCGGCTACGCGGTCTCCGGCGGTCTGCACGGCGTCGGCGTCTCCGTCGTCAACGCCCTCTCCACCAAGGTCTCGGTGGAGATCAAGACCGACGGCCACCGCTGGACGCAGGACTACAAGCTGGGCGCCCCGACCGCGCCCCTCGCCAAGCACGAGGAGACCGACGAGACCGGCACCTCGGTCACGTTCTGGTCCGACCCGGACATCTTCGAGACGACCGAGTACTCCTTCGAGACGCTCTCGCGCCGTTTCCAGGAGATGGCCTTCCTCAACAAGGGCCTCACCATCTCGCTCACCGACGAGCGCGAGTCCGCGAAGGCCACGGTCGGCGCCGACGACCCGGACGCCGAGGCCGCCGCCGAGCCGGTCGCGCGCACGGTGAAGTACCACTACGAGGGCGGCATCGTCGACTTCGTGAAGTACCTCAACTCGCGCAAGGGTGACCTCATCCACCCGACCGTGATCGACGTCGAGGCCGAGGACAAGGAGCGGATGCTCTCGGTCGAGATCGCCATGCAGTGGAACTCGCAGTACAGCGAGGGTGTGTACTCCTTCGCGAACACGATCCACACGCATGAGGGCGGTACGCACGAGGAGGGCTTCCGCGCCGCGCTGACGGGCCTGGTCAACCGCTACGCCCGCGAGAAGAAGCTGCTGCGCGAGAAGGACGAGAACCTCTCGGGCGAGGACATCCGCGAGGGTCTGACGGCGATCATCTCGGTCAAGCTGGGCGAGCCCCAGTTCGAGGGCCAGACGAAGACCAAGCTGGGCAACACGGAGGCGAAGACCTTCGTGCAGAAGGTCGTCCACGAGCACCTGACCGACTGGTTCGACCGTAACCCGCTCGAGGCCGCGGACATCGTCCGCAAGTCGATCCAGGCGGCCACCGCGCGCGTGGCGGCCCGCAAGGCCCGTGACCTGACCCGGCGCAAGGGCCTGCTGGAGTCGGCGTCCCTGCCCGGCAAGCTGAGCGACTGCCAGTCGAACGACCCCACCAAGTGCGAGATCTTCATCGTCGAGGGTGACTCCGCCGGCGGCTCGGCCAAGTCCGGCCGTAACCCGATGTACCAGGCCATCCTGCCGATCCGCGGCAAGATCCTGAACGTCGAGAAGGCGCGGATCGACAAGATCCTGCAGAACACCGAGGTCCAGGCGCTGATCTCGGCGTTCGGCACCGGAGTCCACGAGGACTTCGACATCGAGAAGCTCCGCTATCACAAGATCATCCTGATGGCGGACGCCGACGTCGACGGCCAGCACATCAACACCCTGCTGCTGACCTTCCTCTTCCGCTTCATGCGTCCGCTGGTCGAGGCCGGCCACGTCTACCTCTCCCGTCCCCCGCTCTACAAGATCAAGTGGGGCCGGGACGACTTCGAGTACGCGTACTCGGACCGTGAGCGCGACGCGCTCGTCGAGCTGGGCAAGCAGAACGGCAAGCGGATCCGCGAGGACTCGATCCAGCGCTTCAAGGGTCTGGGTGAGATGAACGCCGAGGAGCTGCGTATCACCACCATGGACCAGGACCACCGTGTGCTCGGCCAGGTGACCCTGGACGACGCGGCGCAGGCCGACGACCTGTTCTCGGTGCTGATGGGTGAGGACGTCGAGGCGCGGCGCTCGTTCATCCAGCGCAACGCCAAGGACGTTCGCTTCCTCGACATCTGAGTCGGCCTCAGCTGACCGTACGAAAGGACTCGCGACCAGCAATGGCCGACGAAAACACCCCTGCCACCACCGAAGAAGAAGAGCCTGTCGCCCTGCGTGTCGAGCCCGTCGGGCTCGAGACCGAGATGCAGCGCTCGTATCTCGACTACGCGATGTCCGTCATCGTGTCCCGCGCGCTGCCCGACGTACGGGACGGCCTCAAGCCGGTCCACCGTCGTGTGCTGTACGCGATGTACGACGGCGGCTACCGGCCCGAGAAGGGCTTCTACAAGTGCGCCCGTGTCGTCGGTGACGTCATGGGTACGTACCACCCGCACGGTGACTCGTCGATCTACGACGCGCTCGTCCGCCTCGCCCAGCCGTGGTCGATGCGGATGCCGCTGGTCGACTCCAACGGCAACTTCGGTTCCCCGGGCAACGACCCGGCCGCCGCCATGCGGTACACCGAGTGCAAGATGATGCCGCTGTCGATGGAGATGCTCCGGGACATCGACGAGGAGACCGTCGACTTCCAGGACAACTACGACGGGCGTAACCAGGAGCCGACGGTTCTGCCGGCGCGCTTCCCGAACCTGCTGGTCAACGGCTCGGCCGGTATCGCGGTCGGTATGGCGACCAACATCCCGCCGCACAACCTGCGCGAGGTCGCGGCCGGTGCCCAGTGGGCGCTGGAGCACCCGGAGGCCACGCACGAGGAGCTCCTCGACGCGCTGATCGAGCGGATCAAGGGCCCTGACTTCCCGACCGGCGCGCTGGTCGTGGGCCGCAAGGGCATCGAGGAGGCGTACCGCACCGGCCGTGGCTCGATCACGATGCGCGCGGTCGTCGAGGTGGAGGAGATCCAGAACCGCCAGTGCCTGGTGGTCACGGAGCTGCCCTACCAGGTCAACCCGGACAACCTCGCGCAGAAGATCGCCGACCTGGTGAAGGACGGCAAGATCGGCGGCATCGCCGACGTCCGCGACGAGACCTCGTCCCGTACCGGCCAGCGGCTGGTCATCGTGCTCAAGCGCGATGCCGTCGCCAAGGTCGTGCTCAACAACCTGTACAAGCACACCGACCTGCAGACGAACTTCGGCGCGAACATGCTGGCGCTCGTCGACGGTGTGCCGCGCACGCTCTCGCTGGACGCGTTCATCCGCCACTGGGTGACGCACCAGATCGAGGTCATCGTGCGCCGGACCCGCTTCCGGCTGCGCAAGGCCGAGGAGCGCGCCCACATCCTGCGCGGTCTGCTCAAGGCGCTGGACGCGATCGACGAGGTCATCGCGCTCATCCGGCGCAGCGACACGGTCGAGGTCGCGCGCGAGGGCCTGATGGGCCTGCTGCAGATCGACGAGATCCAGGCCAACGCCATCCTCGAGATGCAGCTGCGCCGGCTCGCCGCCCTGGAGCGCCAGAAGATCGTCGCCGAGCACGACGAGCTCCAGGCGAAGATCAACGAGTACAACGCGATCCTCGCCTCCGAGGAGCGTCAGCGCGGCATCGTCAGCGAGGAGCTCGCGACGCTCGTCGAGAAGTTCGGCGACGACCGCCGCTCCAAGCTGGTGCCCTTCGACGGTGACATGTCCATCGAGGACCTGATCGCCGAGGAGGACATCGTCGTCACGATCACGCGTGGCGGCTATGTGAAGCGTACGAAGACCGAGGACTACCGCTCGCAGAAGCGCGGCGGCAAGGGTGTGCGCGGCACGAAGCTGAAGCAGGACGACATCGTCGACCACTTCTTCGTGTCCACGACCCACCACTGGCTGCTGTTCTTCACCAACAAGGGCCGGGTCTACCGGGCCAAGGCGTACGAGCTGCCGGACGCCGGCCGGGACGCGCGCGGCCAGCACGTGGCCAACCTGCTGGCCTTCCAGCCGGACGAGCAGATCGCCGAGATCCTGGCGATCCGCGACTACGAGGCCGCGCCGTACCTGGTGCTCGCCACGAAGGCCGGTCTGGTGAAGAAGACCGCGCTGAAGGACTACGACTCCCCGCGTTCGGGCGGTGTCATCGCGATCAACCTCCGGGAGACGGACAACGGCGCCGAAGGCACCGCCGACGAGCTGATCGGCGCCGAGCTGGTCTCGGCGGAGGACGATCTGCTGCTCATCAGCAAGAAGGCGCAGTCGATCCGGTTCACCGCGACGGACGACGCGCTGCGCCCCATGGGGCGTGCCACGTCGGGCGTCAAGGGGATGAGTTTCCGCGAGGGCGACGAGCTGCTCTCGATGAATGTCGTCCGGCCGGGTACGTTCGTCTTCACCGCCACCGACGGTGGGTACGCGAAGCGGACCAACGTCGACGAGTACCGCGTCCAGGGTCGCGGTGGCCTCGGAATCAAGGCCGCCAAGATCGTGGAGGACCGCGGCTCGCTCGTGGGCGCGCTGGTGGTCGAGGAGACGGACGAGATCCTCGCCATCACGCTGTCCGGCGGTGTGATTCGTACGCGAGTCAACGAAGTCAGGGAGACCGGCCGTGACACCATGGGCGTCCAGCTGATCAACCTGGGCAAGCGGGATGCCGTCGTCGGCATCGCGCGGAACGCCGAGGCGGGCAGCGAGGCCGAAGAGGTCGAAGGTGCCGTGGACGCCGACGGTGTCGAGAGCACGGAAGGCGTCGAGGCCGCGACCGCGGCCGAGGCAGCTGAGGGCAGCCAGCCCTCGGCCGGGGAGCACGAGGAGTAGAGCGTGAGTGGAACCACGGGTGCCGGATCGGCGGCTGCCGGAGCTTCTGGCGGTGCTGGAGCGGACGGCGCCCGTGGTTCCGCCACGGACTCCCAGGGGGTTGCGGTGACGGACACCCGAGGGCCGGGGCCCTCGTACGAGACGTACAACGGGCCGCTGCCCGGCGAGCGCGCGGACGCGCGCCAGTCGGGCGGGCCGTACCACCCGCCGCAGGCGTACGGCGCTCAGGCGCCGGGCGCGGGCGGTGGCGGTGGCGGTGGCAACACGGGCGCGGTGCGCCGGCCGCGTACCGGGGCACGGACGACGCCCCGTACGCGCAAAGCGCGGCTGCGGGTCGCCAAGGCCGATCCGTGGTCGGTGATGAAGGTGAGCTTCCTGCTCTCCATCGCGCTGGGCATCTGCACGGTCGTGGCCGCGTCGGTGCTGTGGATGGTCATGGACGCCATGGGCGTCTTCTCGACCGTCGGCGGCACGATCAGCGAGGCGACGGGCTCGAACGAGTCCAACGGCTTCGATCTGCAGTCGTTCCTTTCGCTGCCGCGGGTGCTGATGTTCACCTCGGTGATCGCCGTGATCGACGTGGTCCTGATGACCGCGCTGGCGACGCTGGGGGCGTTCATCTACAACCTGTCGGCCGGTTTCGTGGGCGGTGTCGAGCTCACGCTCGCCGAGGACGAGTAGCGTCGGGTGGGGGCCTCCCGGGAACCGATTTTGGGACTGGCCCCCACGTGCGCTAATCTTCAGAGGTCAGCGCGCGGGACACACACCGCAGAGCGCGGCGGGGCTATAGCTCAGTTGGTTAGAGCGCATCCCTGATAAGGATGAGGCCACAGGTTCAAATCCTGTTAGCCCCACAGTGACGATCGGCCCGGACGGATTCTCCGTCCGGGCCGATCACTTTGGCCCTGAGGTAGGTCACCGATCGGTATCGGTCGGTGTGTAGAGTGGGCGTCAGAAGTCTCCTACGTCAACGAAAGACGAGGTCGCGCGGTGAAGAAGCTTCTCCTGGTCGCACTGGCCGCCATCGGCGGGCTCCTCGTGTACCGCCAGATCCAGGCGGATCGCGCCGAGCAGGATCTGTGGACGGAGGCGACCGACTCCGTGCCCGCAGGTTCGGGTGTCTGAGACGCAGATTGTGTAGGGCGAAGCCCCGGCCGTGTTCGATCGGCCGGGGCTTCGCGCTGTTTCAGGACCGTGACACCACTCCTCTTGAGTTCACCCCAGCAAATGATTAGCTTGCGAGAGCAAAGTTGAGTGATCGCGGTCAAGGGGGCAGCGGAGTGAGAGCACGACGGACAGCGGTCGGATGGGTGGCGGGGGCGTTGCTCGCCCTGTTGCTCACGCCGGTGCAGGGGGCGCTCGCGGCCGAGCGCGCAGCGGGCGGAGAGGGCCAAGAGGGCGGCGCCGGAAGTCTGGTGATGGTGCTGGACTCGTCCGGTTCCATGGGCGACGACGACGGCTCGGGGCGTACGAGGATGGAAGCGGCCCGCACCGCCGTCGGCACCGTCGTCGACGGGCTGCCCGACGGGCACCCCACCGGCCTTCGGGTCTACGGGGCCGACCAGCCCAGGGGATGCACGGACACCCGGCTCGTCCGGCCGGTCGCACCGCTGGACCGGGCCGGGATCAAGGCGGCCGTCGCGGCCCTGCGGCCCACGGGGGACACCCCCATCGGGCTCTCCCTGCGGAACGCCGCCCAGGACCTTCCCGAGCCCGCTCCCGGGACCATCGGGACGCGCACGATCCTGCTGATCTCCGACGGCGAGGACACCTGCGGCAGCCCCAAGCCCTGCGAGGTCGCGGCCCAGCTCGCCAAGGACGGCATCGGACTGCGGATCGACACCGTCGGCTTCCAGGTGAAGGGCGCGGCGCGCAAGCAGCTGGAGTGCATCGCCGAGGCGGGCAACGGCCGGTACTACGACGCGCCGGACGCCGACGCGCTCGCCCGGCAGCTCCAGCGGGCCTCGCGGCTCTCCGCGGACGGCTACCGGCTGCGGGGCAAGCGGATCGCGGGCACCGCGACGAGCGACCGGGCGCCCGGACTCGTACCGGGGCAGTACCTGGACACCATCGGGCCCGGTGAGAAGCGGTACTACGCGGCCGAGCTGGACGACGTCTCCACGGTGAACTTCTCGGCGACGGCCGTGCCGCAGCCCGGGGCGGCCGTGGACACCGTCGACGCGCTGGCCACGAGCCTCGTCTACGCCTCCGTCAGCGGCGAGGGCACCTGCGCCACCAACAGCGAGATCTTCCACCAGGACGAGGGCGCCGTACCGCTGACCTCGGCCGTCGCCCGTATCCCGACCGAGAAGCGGTACTCGACCTGCGACAAGGCGAACCGCTACTGGTTCGTCGTCGAGCGCAGGAGCAAGCCCGCGTCGGACGCGGCCCGCTGGCCGCTGGAGCTGGTCCTCGGCGTCGAGACCCCGCTGCGCGCCGGAGTCACGCCGGCGCAGTCCCAGCCGGAGTACGGGGAGGGCGGCCCCGAGGCCGTGCTGCCCGTCGGCGATCCGAAGGACGTACGCGGCGGGACGGGGTTCAACGACGCGCGGGAGCTCGGCTCCGGCGTGTGGCGCGACCGGCTGCTGCCCTCCCAGACGCTCTGGTACCGCGTGCCGGTGGGCTGGGGCCAGCAGCTGCGCTACGACGTCGAGTTCGCCAACGAGCCCACGATCGACGGCGCTTCGTCGGTGTACTCGTACGGAGCCACCCAGGTCTACACCCCGGCCAGGCATCCGGTCGGCGGCGGAACGGGCCTGTTCAACTCCGCGAAGAGCTACAACGGGCGCCCCACCGCGCTGAAGATGGGCACGGTGCCGGTCGCCTGGACCAACCGGTACGAGCACCGTTCCCAGGTGATCCCGGTGCACGCTCCGGGCGGTTTCTACATCGCCGTGACGCTCGGCGCCGAGGCCGCCGAGATCGCCGAGAACCCGCGGATCGCGGTGGTGCTGCGGGTGGCCGTGCTCGGCGAGGAGCGGGCGGGGCCGGAGCACCGTGCCGCCGTCGTGGACGCCGGCCAGGCCGACAAGCCGGGCGAATCGACCGCGCGCGCAGACAACGACGGGACGGGCGGGGCAGGATGGTCCGCGGTCATGGCCGCCGCGGTGGCGGGTGCTGCGGCCGTGCTGGTTGCGGCAGTGGTGATCGTCCTCGTTCGGCGCAGGGCGGCCACGGAGACGACGAGGAGGGGCGCGTGAGGACGCAGCGCGGGCGGAGCGTGTTCGGCGGAGGACGGATGGCCGGGGCGCTGGTGGCGGCCGTGTGCGCGGCGGCGTCGCTGCCGGGGCAGGCGTGGGCGGCCGGGGAGAGCCCGTACGCCTTCGACGGTGCGGCCTCGCGGGTCAAGGGCGCCGCATCCAGCCTGGACGCCCAGCAGTTGAAGGTCGGTCAGAGCTACCGGGACAGCATCACGAAGGACGGCAAGCTCTACTACCGGGTCGATCTCGACGCGAAGCGGAACGCGTACGTGTCGGTGGTCGCCGTACCGAAGCCCGGCGGCAAGGCCGAGTACGGCGACGGCATCAAGGTCAGCCTGCAGGACGGCTCGGGCTCGCAGTGCGGCTACCAGGACGCGGCGTTCGAGTCCGCCGGGTTCACCCGGCCCATCACCGCCTACGCGCACCGCACGATCGAGGCGGACCGCTCGACCTGCCAGCGGGCGGGCGCCTACTACGTGCTGGTCGAGCGGACGTCGAAGGCGGTCTCCACGCCCGACGACTGGGAGCTGGAGATCCGGTACCTCTCCGAGCCGGGGGTGAAGCAGACCGGTCCCACCGCGCTGCCCGAGAACTGGCCCTCCTCCTCGCCCCCGCCGCCCGCAGGCGGCCCGCAGAAGCGGCTGGGCGGTGCGGGGTTCCACGACGCCACCTCGCTGAAGCAGGGCGAGTGGCGCGCCGACATCAAGCCCGGGCAGACGCTCTTCTACCGGGTGCCCGTCGACTGGGGGCAGCAGATCTTCGCCACCGCGGAGCTCGGCAGCAGCCCCTCCGGCGCCACCGAGTACGTGAGCAACGCGCTGGTGCTGTCGCTCGACAACCCGGCCCGCGGCCATGTCGACCAGGACACCGTCAGCTACGACGGCAAGCCGGCGACGCTGGCGCTCGATCCGCACCGGCCGGTCGCCTTCGAGAACCGTTACTCCTCCAACAGCTACACGAACGCCATGCGGTTCGCGGGCTGGTACTACCTGTCGGCCACGCTCAGCCCGGAGGTCGCCAAGGAGTACGGGGACAAGCCGGTGCCGCTGACCCTGCGGGTGAACGTCACGGGCACGGCGAAGGCCGGGCCCGCGTACGACGGGGACGCCGGCCCCTTCAAGGTCACCGAGAACGACCGGGACGCGGCGGCCAGCGGCGCGAGCGGGTCCGAGGCGCAGAAGAGCGGCGGCATGGTGCTCGTCGCGGCGGCCGGGATCGGCGCCGGAACCGTCCTGATCGTCGGCCTCGGGCTGTGGACGCTCGTGGGGCGGCGCCGGGCGGCGCGGGGACCGCAGGACGGCCCGCCGCAGTACGGGCCGCCGACGGCCTGGTAGGCCGGCGGGTCAGCTCTGGGTGAGCGCCCAGATGCCGACCGCGAAGCAGATCAGCGCGACGACCAGGACCGGGACCGCCACCTTCGGGGGCGGTCCCGGGCGCTTCGCGGGGGCGGTCGGTGTCGCCTGGGCGGGAACCTGTCCGGCGTGAGCGGTGTATTGACGAGTAGAGGGTTGTGGGTACGACACCGCGGCCGTCGGGGCCTGGGCGAAGTCCGGCGCGGCGGCGGGATGGGGGGAGGCCGTGTGCGCGGAGGACATGGGAACCGGCTGTGGGGGTGGGGGGAGATGGAAACTGCCGGTCTCGGAGGGGTTCGGCAGCAGTTGCTGATGCTGCTGCGGTTGGGGCTGGGGCTGGGGCTGGGGGTGGGGCTGTGGCTGTGGCTCTCCGTGTGCGGGGGTGGTCGGTACGGGAGTCGGTGCCGGAGTCGCGGTGGGCGTCGGGGCCGGGGCCGGGGCCTCGGGGCCGTTCGGGCCGAAGCCGGCGGGCAGCGGGCCGATCTGGTCGAAGACCTCGACCGGATCCTCGTTCGGGTCGGCCTCGGGCAGCATCTCGACCGCGGAGGTCAGCGCCTTGCGCACGCCCGTGGCCGTCTTGAAGCGGGCCTGCGGGTCGGGCTGCAGCAGGCCGGCGAGGACCTGCCACAGCGGCTCCGGAATGCCCTGCGGCGCTCCCGGCGTCCCGTGCGCCATGAAGTATTCGATCAGGGCACGGGAGTCGGGCTTCTGGCCCTGGAGCAGATAGAGCGCGACCAGGCCGACCGCGAAGAGGTCGGCCGGGAAGTCCGGCTCCGCGCCCATCATCTGCTCGGGCGCGAAGTAACCGGGCGTACCCACCACATAGTTGGTCTCGGTCAGCCGGGGCTCGCCCTTGCGCATCGAGATGCCGAAGTCGGACAGCCGCAGATGCGGCCGCCCGGTCCCGGTCACGTCGAGCAGGATGTTCGCCGGCTTGATGTCGCGGTGCACGACCCCCTCGGCGTGCACCGCCGCCAGACCGGAGAGCAGCTGGTCCAGCAGCGTGCACACGAAGCGCGGCGGCAGCGGTCCGTAGTCGCCGATGACATGTGCCAGGGAACCACCCGCCACCAGATCCATGGTGAACAGGACCTTGTCGTCGTCGGCGGCCCAGCTGGCCGGGGCGAGGACATGGGGGTGGTCGATCCTGAGCGCCTGCTCCCGGACGAAGCGGAGCAGCGTGTGGGCGTCGCTCTGCTGCAGCACCTTCGCCGCCACATAGCGGCGGCGCCGGTGATCCCAGGCACGCCAGACCGCGCCGACACCACCGCGTCCGATCGGGTCGATCAGCTCGTACCGACCAGCGAAGACCTCACCCATTGCGCTGCGCCCGCTCCCCGTCGTTCCGGGCCCGCCGCTGCGGACCGGCTGCTCTGTGTCAGTTCTGGTGCGACTCGTAGTGCGCGACCGCGTCCGCGGTGCGCCCGGCGCCGTACACCCGGAGGAACTCTGCCAGCTCCGGGTGGGCCGGTGCGAGGGAGTCGGCCGCATCGATGATGTCGCCGGCGGCCGCGACCGAGCGCAGCAGCGACTGGATCTCGCGGACGACGCGGCGCACGGTCGGCGCGCCCGAGCTGGTGGTGGTCTGGCTGGTGCCGGTCAGTACGGAGCCGCCCTGGGACTTCTTGATCTCGTCCATCCGGTCCGTGGCCTCGGCCGCGCTGACGCTGCCGTCGGCGACCTGAGAGGCGAGCTCCTGCAGGGCCTGGACGCGCTGGACGACGGCCGGGTTGCCGATCTTGGCCCGCTGGCCGCTCATCAGCTGGGAGAGCATGGGTGCCGAGAGTCCGAGCACAGCCGCGAGCCTCGCCTGATTCAGCCCAAGATCGTCGATCAGGCGACGGAAGAGCGCCCCCAGCGGCTCTCCGTACCAACTGCGCTGAAGCTCCCGGGCTCTTGCCGTGGCTTCCTGCTGCACTGCGTCCATTACTTCTCCCCATCCCTGCGGTTCGCCACTGCGAACCTCGTCAGCATCTTACGGAGCGTGGTCTCCGACCGGGAGTCCCAATCCTTTTGCGGAAAAGAGGGGGTGACCCGGTACTCTGTTCTCGTTCCGGGGCCTTAGCTCAGTTGGTAGAGCGCTGTCTTTGCATGGCAGATGTCAGGGGTTCGACTCCCCTAGGCTCCACTCCCTTACGCCCCTCTGACCTGCGGAAACGCTGTCAGGGGGGTGTTTTTCGTGCTGACGTGTCAGCGCGGTGGTGCTGACGGGCGGTGGATCGGGCCCGTGTTTTCGGGGGTGGGGGAGGGTTTACTCCCCCTGCGTACCGTGCTGCCGGACATCCTCCGCTTCGGCCGTGGCCGGCTGGCCGCACGGCGGGAACAACCAGCGCCGGCAGCCGGCGGACGCCGGAAACGGCCGGGTCCTCCTCCGTAACGCCCGTCCCGACGAGGGCGCCGCGTGCCTCACCGCCGACGCGCAGGGCGCGGCGCTCGGCGTGTGGCGCCGGGACCTCGCCGACCAGGGCCAGCTCTGGCGACTCGTCCCGGCGGGCCAGGCCGGCCGGCTCCACTCCCGCGGAGGCGGGTCGTCGTCACGGCGCGCCGGATCCACCACGCGATGACGTACAGGGCCAGGGCGCAGATCAGGCCGGCGCCCGCGCCTTTCGCCGCGTCGGAGACCACGCCTTCGACGGCGACGCTCAGCGGCAGCCCGGTTGTCGCCGCGTCCGGGCCGGCGAGCCACCACCCGGCGTGGGCGACGGCTCCGGCGAGCGTGAACAGAGCCATGGCGAGCAGGACACGGCGCCGCGTCGCGCTGCCGTGCCCGGTGTGGCCGTCGTCCGCGCGGAGGTGGGCTCGCCGGCGCCACGCGTACAGGGAGAGGGCGACCAGGCCGCCGACGGTGCTCATGTGCTGCAACGTCCGTGCCCAGGTGAAGCCGCCCACCAGAGTGGAGGAGAGCCAGGGCACATGGGTGACCACGAAGCCGTTGTGGTGGGTGAAGGCGTCCCAGACCAGATGGGTGGCGATGCCGATGAGGGCGGACAGTACGAGCCACCAGGCTCGGCGTGTCAGCGTGGGGACCGCGCGGGGCGTCGATGGGGGGAGGGAAGTCCTCAGCAGGGACGCCAGGGGGAGCCGACCGACGTGGAACAGGCCCCACAGCGCGAGGGCGTACGGCAGGGTGACGGTGATGGCGCCGAGGGCGGTGTGCGTGGTCGTGGCGTTGAGGAACGGTTCGTACCACGACTGAGCGCTGACGGGCAGGCCGGCGGTGCCGACGAAGTAGGGCATGTCCGGTGCGACGGCTCCGGCGACCAGTGCGGTCCGGCTGAAGGGCCGTCGCATCAGAGGCAGCACGGCAGCGGGGTGGGACAGGGTGAACGGCATGAGTGGCGTCCTCTTCACACGGGACCAATAGTCCGTTGAGCGGAATGATACGTCAAACGGACTGTTGTGGCTTCAGGCGCCGCTGTGCTTGGTGTTCGGGTGTTCGGCCTCGGTGGGCGGGCTCAGCGGAGGGTGCGCCCGGTCCGCCCCAGACGACCGACGAGAGGGGCGATCGCCGCAGTGGCCGACAGAAGGGCTGCCAGAAACGCGACAGCGGTGGCGTCGCCCCGTACGACGGTGGAGGCGTGGGCGAGCAGCGGCGGGGAAGCCAGGAGCATCGCCCCCAGTTCAAGGCCGCCTCGTGATCCACTGCGCCAGGTCAGCGCGACACCGGCCGCGGCGAGGACGAGCAGCGGCCAGCAACCGTAGTCGGTGCTGACCCAGGGCACCGCGTGCGCGTCGACGGCCGCCCGCGGCACGACCGCCAGCGCGATCACGGCGCCGGCCGTGCCCGCCCGCCCCGCCGAGACGCTCTCCAGGCGCCGGTCCGGCGGGCACGCGAGCACCACGGCCGCCGCCAGTCCCATCGCGGCCGGGGTAACGACCGGGTCGCCGAACGCCGGCCCGCTGACCACCGCGGCCACCGCGAAGGAGAACAGCCCGGCCACCGTGCACGGCACTCCCCCACGCCATCGGCCCGCCAACGCCGACACCGCGCCCACGCACACGATCAGCGAAGAGACGAGCAGCACCCCCCACGCCCCCGACAGCTCGGCTCGGAGCTGCACCCCCACCGGGGCGGGCGAGGAGACCAGGGCGATGTACCAGCGCAGCAGGTGAAGGCCGCAAGCGGCAGCCGAGGCGGCCAGAGCGAAGGGATACGCCAGAGCGAGAACCCGCGCGACGGGAGCGTCCGACCCCACCCCCATCCGGATCCTCAACGCGTGCGCGGCCAGCGCCGCGCCCTCTCGCAGCCGTGAGCCCAGCGGCTCGCCCGCGGTCATCTCGGAAAAGGTCGCGGCGATCTCCGGGCCATGGGCTCGGCGGTAGCCGGCGGGATACAGCCTCAGCACATGCTCGATCACGTGGCGGCCGCCGACGGCCGTGTGTCGGACAGGCGACGAGTGGCCTCCCGCGCCGTCGCGGCCAGGCGCTCGGCCTCCACCGCCAGCCGCTCCCGACCCGACGGGGACAAGGTGAAGATCCTCCGGGCCCGGCCGTCGACGACCTCCTCACGTGCGACGTCGATCAGGCCCTCGGCCAGCAGGCGGTCCAGAGCCCCGTACAGCGCACCCGTACGCAGCACGACGCGACCGCCGGTCATCGCCTTGACCTCCTGCGCGATGGCGTACCCGTGCCGGGGTGCGTCCGCGAGGGCTGTCAGCACCAACAGGGTCGGCTCTTGCATCGCGCGTTCACTCACCCCCCGAAGATAGTCACTCCGCCGGACCATCTCAATGCGGTCGGCTGTGCTGTGGGCCCGGACCCCTCCGAGGCCGTCGGCGGATACGCCCGCGGCGCGGGAGACCGCCCGCCCCGCCGGCCGGCCCTGCCGATCACCCGGGGCCGACACCCATGGCCACGCGCTGTCACCTTCGCCCTACCCGTACTACCGCCGGCCGCACCGCTCCGCACGCACAGCGATGATCGCGTTCGGCCTGTCTGGAGCAGGGCGCGCCAAGGGGCCGCTCCGACGGAGGCAGGACCGGCCGCTCACGTCGTACGTGCAGATGAGACAGCGTCCAGAGGTCGCGCCCCGCCCTGTCGGGAGAGTGGCCGGCCGGTTGGATCTGCGGCCGATGCGAATCCGTCGGCCGTATTCTCCGAGGTCGTCGTCCACACCGAGCCCACCGGGACCGGCTACATCACGGCCCGCACCCACAAGTACGGCACGGGCAAGCTTCCCATCGAGCTGGCCGACGGACGGACCTTCACCCTCGACCTGGACGAGCTGCCCCGGCCCGAGCCGGAGACCGGCGCTCACTGACCGAACCGGTGCTGGGGCCTGCTCGCGTGAGCTGGTCACATTCCACTCCATGACCATGGCACTGGGTGACACGGACAAGGCGTGCGATCGTCGATACCGACACCGCGGGTCAGTCCCTTGCAACGCCGAATCGCTCTGGGGGAGTGTCATGGATGTGGGGATTCTCGGGCCGCTCGCCGTCCGTCTGAACGGGCAGTCGATCGTGCCCAGTGCGGGTAAGCCCCGCCAACTGCTCGCGCTGCTGGCCATCAGAGCCGAGCGCGTGGTGACCGTGCCGACGCTGATGGAGGAGATCTGGGGGGACGCGATCCCCAAGAGCGCGGCCACCACACTGCAGACGTACATCCTTCATCTGCGCCGGAAGGTGACCGCGGCACTGCGGGGTGGGGACGCCAAGGAGGTGCTCACCACGTGCTTCGGGGGGTACCGGCTCGCCGTGCGTCCCGAGGACAGCGATCTGCGGGAGTTCCAGTCGCTGGCGAGCCGTGGGTCGGTCGCGCTGGAGGCGGGGGACGCGCGGGCCGCGTCCGTGACGCTGGAGCGGGCGCTCGGGCTGTGGCGGGGGCCGGCGCTGGTGGATGTGCCGGTCGGGCGGGTGCTCGGGGTCGAGGTGCTCGGGATGGAGGAGCAGCGCACCCGCGTGCTCGAGCAGCGGATCGAGGCCGATCTGCTGCTGGGGCGGCACGCCTCGCTCCTGGCCGAGCTGCGGATGCTGGTCGCCCGGCATCCGATGAACGAGAACCTGGCCGCCCAGCTGATGACCGCGCTGTACCGCTCGGGCGGGGTGTGGCGGGCGCTGGAGGTGTTCCAGGAGCTGCGCAGGACGCTCATCGAGGAGCTGGGGGTGGAGCCCTCGCACCGGTTGCAGCGGCTGCACCAGGCGGTGCTCTCCGGTGAGCCGGAGCTCGACCTGGACCTGGAGCTGGAGACGCGGTACGCCGGGCTCCGTCTGATGCGTGCCGGAGGCTGAGGCGCCGCTCAGACCAGCCAGCCGGACTCGTGCGCGATGCGCACGGCGTCCACTCGGTTGCGGGCGTTGAGCTTGGTGACCACCGAGGTCAGATAGTTGCGGACGGTCCCCGTGGACAGGTGCAGCCGGGCGGCGATCTCGGGGGCCTCGTCGCCCTCGGCGGTGAGGCGCAGCACCTCCAGCTCGCGGTCGGTGAGCGGGCTTTCGGCGCTGTCCCAGGCCGCGAGGGCGAGCTGGGGGTCGATGGCGCGATGGCCGGCCGCGATCCGGCGTACGGCCTCGGCGAGGTCTTGGGGGGAGGCGTCCTTCGGCAGGAAGCCGGCCACCTTGGCGTCCAGCGCCCGGCGCAGGACGCCGGGGCGGCTGAGGCTGGTCAGGATGAGGGTGCGGCAGGAGGGGAGTTCCTCGGCGAGGAGCGCCGCTGCCGTCACGCCGTCGATGCCGGGGAGCCCGATGTCGATGATCGCCACGTCGGGCCGGTGCTCCAGGGCGGTGGGCAGGATTCTGTCGCCGCGCTCGACCTGCGCGACGACCTCGAGGTCGTCCTCCAGGCCCAGCAGCGCCACCAGAGCGCCGCGGACCATCCCCATGTCCTCAGCCAGCAATATGCGTATCACTGTGGTGAATCCCCCCAGGTTCGACCGTATGCACACTACACTTGTTTACTTCTGTGCTGTTTCCTTCCGGTTATGGCCGACTCTGTCAAGTGCAGGGGTGCGCGGGCGGTCATCCGGAACCAGCCGTCGTCGCTCAGCTCCGTGGTGAGGCTGCCGCTGACGCGGCTGAGGCGGTGGGTGAGGTTGTCCAGGCCGGTGCCGCCGGGTTCGTCCGCCTGACGGGGCGTGCGCTCCGGCCCCTGGGGGCCGCCCCCGTCTCCGGGCTCCACGCCGTCGTTGCCGAGGCTGAGGGTGACCACGCCGTCCTTCTCCCAGCACCGGATCGTGCACTGGTGGACGCGGCTGTGCCGCAGCGCGTTGGTGACGCCCTCGCGCAGCACGGTGGCGAGCACCGTGTCGATCTGCGGCGGCAGCGGGCCTATGTCGATGGCCGTCACCACCTCGATGCCGGCCGCCTCCAGCATCGAGCGGGTGGCGGCCGCCTCCTCGCGCAGCGACATGTCGCGGTAGCCGGTGGCGACCTTGCGTACGTCGGCGAGCGACTGGCGGGACAGGGCGAGGATGGAGTCGGTCTCGGCCAGGGCGCGCTCCGGCATGTCCGGCACCAGGCGGCGGACCAGTTCGGTCTTCAGGGTGATCGCGGACAGGTTGTAGCCGAGTAGGTCGTGCAGGTCCCGGGAGAAGCGGAGCCGCTCGCCGGCCACCGCCAGCCGGGCCAGGTCGGAACGCTGTGCGTGCAGGCGGGTCACCAGACCGGTGAGGCTGCTCAGCCCGAACACCACGAGCCCGGTGACGAGGGTGGCCTCCAGCGTGTAGACGCTGTCGAGCACGCTCCGGTCGACGACGAAGGCCGAGTACCCGAACAGGGACAGCCCGATCGCCCCGTACAGCGGCCACGCCACCCGGCTCGGGAGGAGCAGGAGGACGGAACCGGCCAGGAAGCCGCACATCGCTCCCCAGGCGAGATGAAACAGCGCGAGCGGTAGGAAACAGAACGCGGCCTGCAGGACGAGGGTGGTGACGCGGCATCGGTACGGGCTCTGCCGGGCGTGGGGCCTGGAGTGCACGAGCTGGAGGCCGAACACCGCGAGCAGGGCGAGGAGTCCGACGCCGCTCTCGGCGGGTGACATGCCGGCGTCGAGGATGTTCACGGCGGTGACCAGGGAATATCCGGCCATGGTGGCCAGCAGGACCGTGCGGGCCAGTCGGGGAGCCGGCACGGCGGAGCCCTCGTGGATGAGGTTCGGGGCGGTGCCGTTCAGATCGTCTGACTGCTGTTCCGTTGAGTTCATCAGGCGTGACGACTTCTCTGTGGGGGTAAAAACATACCGGAAGGTATCGCAGTGCCGATCAAGGGCATCGGACCACGCTGTCCGGTGCCGAGGTCGGCTCCGACCTCGGTGAACAGCCCCCGAAGCGGGGCGGATTCCCCGCCGCCCGGGGATCAGACGAACAGCGGTTGGGGATTGAGGAGTTCGTACGGGGTGGGGGCGGCGAGCCGGCCCAGCGCGACCGGCACGTCGAAGAGACGGCCCGGCGCGAAACGTGGCCAGAACGGGCGCATACCGGGAACGATGACCTTCATCACAGGGAGCCCGATGTCCGGTCGGGTCTGGTCCAGGACCAGGACGTCGAGACCCCGTTCCCCGGCGAGCGCGGTGAGCGCCGCCACGTCGTCGGCGAGGTCAGCCCGCGGGGTGTACGTCCAGCTGCCGGGGCCGCTCGGCGCGTGGTGCGGGTCGGGCAGCAGATGGGGTTGGCCGGCGACGGTGGCCGTACGCCACCAGGCGAGCGCCTGGGGATCGTCCACGGTGTAGCCCGAGCCGTCCGGGCGCGCGTCGAGGACCGCGGGCAGCAGCTGGCTCATCTCGGTGAGCGCGCGGCGCACCGCGATGCGCGGGTCGAGATGGGCGCCGAAGCCGAACAGCACGTCCTCGGACGGGCGGTCGGTGCGCCGGGACAGGGCGGCCACCACCGGGATGCCGAAGTCGGAGGTCAGGTCCAGCGCCCAGACCTCGCGGCCGAGGGAGCGGTAGCCCGCGCGCAGCGGCTCGATCCATGTGTCGCCGGCCGCGGCGAAGGCGTCGAGATCGCAGGCGGGGGCGAGGGTGCGGTTGTACCACCACAGGGCGACCGCGTCGCGTTCCACGAGTTCCAGGAAGCCCTGCACGAAGGCGTCCTCGCGGCTGGAACCGGCGGCGTTGCCGTTGGAGTCCGCGCGCAGCGGGGCCGCGGGGTCGGCGTCGAAGTAGAGGAGGGAGGTGGGCAGCAGCCGCTGGGTGCGGGAGGTCAGAGACCACACGGGAGTCCAGTCGAGGAGCGCGTCCTCGTGGAAGGGACGGCCGACGTACTGGAACGGGGAACCGGCCGCGTTCCAGGTGTCCCGCTCGCGCAGCTGACGTGGGTCGTACAGCCGCACCGTGTCCGGGTGGACGGCGGCGGGGCCGAGCGCGCGGAAGCTGTCGCGGACCACGGGCTCGTCGCCGTGCCGGGAGCCGCTGTAGCGCTCGACGGCCTCGCACAGGGCGCTGATCGTGGCCTCCTCGGGCGTCAGGCCCTTGCCGCCGCTGAGCGCGCGCAGCCCGGCGCTGTGTCCGGCCAGGGTCGACGCCCGCATCGCCAGGTTGTGACCGGAGAGAAAGCTGTGGGTGAAGGCGGGGCTGCGCGGGTCGCGCCGCACCTCGCGTACGACGCCGGTGACCGGGCCCACCAGATGCCCGTACCGCTCCAGCATCTGACGGGGGGACAGGGCGCGGTGGCCGTTGCCGCCGTCCGCCGCCTTGGGGCGGGACCGCGGGACGAACGGGGCGCGCACCTGCGCGGCCACGAGCCCGGGGTCGCCGCAGGCCGGGCACTGGGGCCGGCGGGTCACCGGGTGGCGGGCGGAGTCGAGAGTGAGGGCGTCCAGGGTGTGGAGGGCGTCGCGGGTCGGGCCGGGCACGCCGGCCAGCCACTTGGCGGTCTCCAGGACGGCGGTGTGCAGGCCGGCCGCGCGGCTCGCGGCGAGCGAGGCGTCGGGCCGTGCGACCGGGTCCGTACTGCCCAGAGCGCGATGCAGGGGCGCCTCGGAGCCGCGCTGGAGGCGCAGGCGCTCGGCGAGGCAGTGCCAGCAGGGGCCGTCGCCGGGGCGCAGGACCGGGCCGGTCCACGCCTCGGGGCCGCCGGGCTTGGCGAGGATCCAGGGCCGGCCGGCGGCGCGCTGCCGGGCGTCGACCTCGGCGAGCCGGGGGTCCAGGTAGTCGGCGCAGAGGACCAGGGTGACGTCGGCGTCCTCCGCCCGCGCGCCGGGCGGCGCGACGCCGAGTCCGGAGGAGGCGCAGGCGGCCCGCGCCTCCTCGGGGGAGACCGGGCCGTCGAGAACGAGGATCCGTACGGCCTTTTCGGCGGGTGAATCGGCGGGTGAATCGGCCGGTGAATCGGCGGGTGAGGCTGTAGCGGCCAGATCCCAGAAGGCCTCGGCGGAGAGGTCGGGCGCCCGGCTCGAGGCCGGGGTGGCGTGGGCGCGGAGCAGGTTCGCGGACCAGAGTTCGGCGAGGGCGCGGCGCAGCTCCTGCGGGCCGGCCCCAGGGGTGCCGGTGGCGGCGGCCTCCCGCAGCACCTGGTCGGGGGTGCGGGTGCCGTCGAGCAGGGGGGCCAGCGCCTCGGCGGGGGCGCCGCGCACGGCGCGGACCCCCCTCCCGGAGACCAGGTAGACCGCCTCGCCCGTCACGACGAGGCTGCGCAGATGGCTGCGCCAGCCGATCCGCGGTCCGCCGTCCCCGGACACCGGTCCCCCCTGCTCGTGCACCGGGACGTCAGGCCGCGACGGCCTCGGCCGGCTCGGGAGCCAGGACGCAGAGGGTGAACAGCGCCGTGGCGTCGGCGGGGACCGTGTCCAGGTCCTCGATGGTCAGCGCGGCCGAGGCCTGCCCGGGGGCCGGGCTGAGGACCGCGGCCCAGGCGGGGTTCTCGGCGAGGACGTGGTTCATGGGGGTTCCTTCCAGGAGTCTTCCAAGAGGACGTACGGCTGAAGGTGCCGTGACGCAGCGCCTGGCTGGATTGTGCGAACACCCGGTGATCGCCGACCAGTGATCCCGTCACGAATCGGATGTGACGGATTCACACCCGGGCGCGGGCACGGACCATGTCGGCGATGGCGAGCGTCACGTCGTGCGGCGCGGGCAGGCCCGCGATCTCCCTGCTCAGCTCCTCGGTCCTGGCCTTGTACGCCGGGTCCTCGAGCAGCTCCCGGCAGGCCTTGGCCACGTTCTCCGGGGAGTCGTCCTGCCCCGCGGTGAGCATGATCGCGGCGCCGTACTCCGCGAGCCGGGCGGACATCCCCACCTGCTTCGGCATCGCCGGGATCACCAGCTGGGGGACGCCGCACACGATCGCGTGCAGCATCGTGTTGCCGCCGGCCCGGTGCACCAGCAGGTCGCAGGTGCGCAGCACGACGTCGAGCGGCAGCCAGCCCGCGCGTACGTTGTCCGGCAGATCGCCCAGGGCGTCCGCGATCTCCTGCGGCGCCGCGATGAGCAGCTCGACGTCGAGCCCGGCGACCTTCTCCACCAGGGCGGACAGGGCGTCCGCCTCGTAGTCGGCGGTGACCCGGCTGCCGGCCGAGACGAGGACGCGCGGGCGGTCGCCCTTGGAGTACATCCAGGGCTCCAGCGCCCGCTGGGTGTTGAAGGGCACGTACCGCATGAACTGCGCGGGCCCCGCGTCCGGGCGGCGGGCGCCGGGCGGGCAGATCTCCACGTACATGTCCGGCTCGGGGATCGCGGCGAGGCCCATCTCCTCCAGCTCCGGCGCCAGTTCGGCGGCGGCGGACAGGTCGATGATGGACGGCTCGCCCATGTTGAGCGCGTGCCGTACCCAGGGCAGGCCGAAGCGGTGGGCCACCAGCGGGGCGGCGTACGAGAGCGCTCCGGCGACCAGGACGTCCGGCTGCCAGCGCTCGACCAGCGGGAGCAGGCCCTCCATGCTGCCGAGGGCGAGACGGGCCATGCCGCGGCCGTTGAACAGGTTCCGCTCGTGCGGGTCCTTGGGGATCTCCAGCGGATTGCCGTGCCGGTCGCGCTGCATGAAGTCGAACATGGTGCGCGAGGTGATCGGGGCGCCGGGCAGGCCCGTCGCGGCGACCAGCGGCATCACGTTCTCCGTGGCCCCGACGATCACCTCGTGGCCGGCGTTGCGCGCCGCCAGCGCCAGCGGGGTGATGGGGAAGACCGCCCCCGCGCTTCCTCCGGACACAAAAAGGAATCTCATGGCCGCGGACGCTAGGAAGCGGGGGTCGAGTGTTCCTGGAGCGCTGCTGGAAGCGGTACGAGGGCGGTTGGAAGCGGTACGAGGCGGGCTGGAGGCGGTGCGAGGGGTCGCTGGAAGCGGTACGAGCGGTGCGGGAAGCCGTACGAGCGGGAGCGCGAGGGGCTCTTGAGCCGGGCCCTAGCGGGGCGCCGCACGATGACGCTTGACCTCCAGCGCACTAGAGGTTTCATCCTGGTCCGGACGCAGCGGCCCGACCTCCCCCCCGACGTCCCTTCCGAATCCGAAGGAAGAAACTCCCGATGACAGACACAGCGAAGCCGGGCTCCCCCGCGCCCGATTCCGGTGCCGACGCGGTGGACAAGCGCAGGATCCGGCTGATCATGACGGGCCTGCTGCTCGGCCTGTTCATGGCCGCGCTCGATCAGACGATCATCTCCGCGGCGCTGCGTACCATCGCCGATGACCTGGGCGGCCTCTCGGAGCAGGCCTGGGCCAACACCTCGTACATGATCACCTCGGTGATCACGACGGCGCTCTACGGCAAGCTCTCCGACATCTACGGCCGCCGGCCCGTCTACTGCACCGCCGTCGGCGTCTTCGTCCTCGGCTCCGTGCTCTGCGGCCTCGCCCAGTCGATGACGACGCTCGCGGTGTTCCGCGGCATCCAGGGCATCGGCGCGGGCGGTCTGATGAGCCTCGCCTTCGCGATCCTCACCGACCTGGTGCCGCTGGCCGAACGCAGCCGCTACCAGGCCTGGTTCGGCGCGGTCTTCGGCGTCTCGGCCGTCATCGGTCCCGTCGCGGGCGGCTTCTTCGCCGGGCTCGACTCCTTCCTCGGCGCGTCCGGCTGGCGCTGGGCCTTCTTCGTCAACGTCCCGATCGGCGTGGCCGCCGCGCTCCTCATCGCCGCACTGGTGCGCACCCAGCCGAACCGCACCCGGCACAAGTTCGACATCGCGGGCCTGCTCGCGCTGATCGCCTGCCTCCTGCCGCTGCTCTTCGCGGTCGAACAGGGCCCGAAGTGGGGCTGGACCGACACCGGGACGTTGCTCCTGTTCGGCCTCGGAGCGGTCGGCCTGGTGCTCTTCCTGCTGGCGCAGAAGCGGGCGGCCGACGCGGCCCTGCTGCCCACGCCGATGTTCCGCAACCCGCTCTTCTCCGTCTACAACGGGGTCAACGTCCTCGTCGGCGCCGCCGTGTTCGGCGCGCTGTCCGTCCTGCCGCTGTACCTCCAGATGGTCAAGGGCCTGTCCCCCACCCAGGCCGGCCTGATGATGCTGCCGCAGACGCTCGGCATCGTCGCCGCGGGCCGGATCGCGGGCCCGTACGTCACCAAGTCGGGCCGCTACAAGGTGGTGCTGCTGACCGGAGTGGTGCTGATGGTCGCCGCGACCTTCTGGTTCGGCACGCTCACCGTGGACACCGCGCTGTGGCTGACGGGCGTCGCCGCCGGGGTGATGGGCTTCGGCATCGGCCTGTGCTGGCAGGTCATGCTCATCGCCATCCAGACGGGTGTCGCGCCGCAGTACATGGGCGCCGGCATGGGCTCCTTCACCTTCTTCCGCCAGATCGGCGGCACCGCGGGCATCGCCGTCTTCCTGTCGATGTTCTTCGGCGCGGTCGGCGAGAAGGTGGCCGCCGCCTACCGCGGCGCCGCCTCCGACCCGGCCTTCACGGCGGCCGCGAACGACCCGGCCGTGACCGGGCAGGCCGCCAACAAGGTGCTGCTCGGCGCCCGGGACGGCGCCGTGCCGATGGACGACAGCTCCTTCCTCGACCACGCCGACCCGCGGCTCGCCAAGCCGTTCCTGGAGGGCATGGCCGAGGCGATGCAGACCGTCTTCGTGATCAGCGGGGTCATGCTCCTGATCGCCCTGGTCCTCGCGGCCGTACCGAAGGAGAAGCGCCGCGAGCCGGCCGCAGGGGCGCCGGGCGGCGCCAAGGACCCGGGGAAGCAGCCCGCGGGCAAGAACTGACCCGCCCACCACTACCGACCCGCCCACCACTACCGACCCGCCCACCACTGGTGTGCCGCCCGCCCCACCGGCGGGCGAGCACGCCCCCGTACGGACGCGTGCTCCTTCCCCCGTGTACGCGTCCTCGAAGGGGGCCGGCCCGTGCCGGCCCCCTTCTCCACGTTCCCGTACGGGGACATCAAGCCCTGTACGGGGACATCAAGCCGGATCCAGCTGGATTGGACCGGCCCTCTAGGTCGGCTTCCCAGAATCGATCCCGTAACCAAGGCCAGGGCCGAAGGTGGGAGTGAAGGGTTGCCATGAAGGCGCTGATTCTGTCCGGAGGGATGGGGACCAGATTGCGTCCCTTCACCTATTCCATGCCCAAACAGCTGGTGCCCGTCGCCAACAAGCCGATCCTGGTGCACTGCCTGGAGAACGTCCGCGCCATCGGTGTCGAGGACGTCGCCGTCGTCGTCGGTGACCGCGCCGAGGACATCCGCGCGGTCGTCGGGGACGGTTCGGCCTACGGACTGAACGTCACCTATCTCCAGCAGGAGGCGCCGCTCGGCCTCGCGCACGCCGTCGCCATCGCCGAGGAGTTCCTCGGCGAGGAGGACTTCGTGATGTACCTGGGCGACAACGTCCTCGCCGAGGGCATCGCCGAGTCCGCCCGCGCGTTCCGGGCCGAACGCCCCGCCGCCCGGCTGCTGCTCACCAAGGTGGCCGACCCGCGCGCCTACGGTGTCGCCGAGGTCGACGCGGCCGGCCGGGTCCGTGCGCTCGTCGAGAAGCCGCGGCAGCCGCGCAGCGACCTCGCCGTGATCGGCGTGTACTTCTTCACCGCCGCCGTGCACGAAGCGGTCCGGGCCATCGAGCCCAGCGCCCGCGGCGAGCTGGAGATCACCGACGCGATCCAGTACCTGGTGGCACGCGGGGACCGTGTCGTCGCCGACGAGTACACCGGCTACTGGAAGGACACCGGCAGCCCCGACGACCTCCTGGACTGCAACCGGGTGCTGCTCCGCGAGATCCACTCCGCCGTACGGGGCGAGGTCGACGCGGCCAGCACGCTCGAGGGGCCCGTGGTGGTCGAGGCCGGGGCCGTCGTGGAGCGCTCGCACCTCGTCGGGCCGCTCGTGGTGGGCGCCGGCAGCGTCGTGCGCGACAGCGAGCTCGGCCCGTACACCGCCCTCGGCCGCGACTGCGTCCTGGAGGACGCCGGTATCCGGGACTCGATCGTGCTCGACGGGGTGTCCATCCACGGCGTGCACGGCCTGTCCGGCTCGCTCATCGGCCGCTCGGCCGCCGTGCGCACCGGCGAGGCCGCCGGACGCCGGCTCATCATCGGCGACCACACGCAGGCGGAGGTGGCGGCATGAGCGCCGACGGCGTGAGCATCGGCGGCATGAAGATCCTGGTCACCGGCGCCGCCGGGTTCATCGGCTCGCACTACGTTCGCGAGATCCTCGCGGGCACCTACCCCGAGTCCGAGGACGTCCACGTCACGGTCGTCGACCGGCTCACCTACGCGGGCCGCCGCGACAACCTGCCCGAGAGCCACGACCGGCTCGACTTCGTCCACGGCGACATCTGCGACCGCGCCCTCCTGGACCGCGTCGTCCCGGGCCACGACGCGATCGTGCACTTCGCGGCCGAGTCCCACGTGGACCGCTCCCTCACCGGCCCCGGCGAGTTCGTCCGTACGAACGTCATGGGCACCCAGCAGCTCCTCGACGCCGCCCTGCACGCCGGGGTGGACCGGGTCCTGCACGTCTCCACCGACGAGGTGTACGGCTCGGTGGACAGCGGCACCTGGACCGAGGAGAGCCCGCTCCTGCCCAACTCGCCCTACGCCGCGTCCAAGGCCTCCAGCGACCTGATCGCCCGCGCCTACCACCGTACGCACGGGCTCGACGTCCGCATCACCCGCTGCTCCAACAACTACGGGCCCCGCCAGCACCCCGAGAAGCTCATCCCGAACTTCGTCACCCGGCTGCTGACCGGCCGGAAGGTCCCGCTGTACGGCGACGGCCGCAACGTGCGCGAGTGGCTGCACGTGGACGACCACTGCCGGGCCCTGCAGCTGGTGCTCACCAAGGGCAGGGCGGGCGAGATCTACAACATCGGCGGCGGCAGCGGCATGAGCAACCGCGAGATGACCGCCCGCCTGCTGGACCTCCTGGGCGCGGACTGGGACATGGTGCGCCATGTCGAGGACCGGCTCGGACACGACTTCCGCTACGCGATCGACGACTCCAAGATCCGCGAGGAGCTGGGCTACGCGCCCCGCTGGTCGATCGAGAGCGGACTGGGGGCGGTCGTGGACTGGTACCGCGACCACCCCGACTTCTGGCGCACCCCGGCCTCCTGACGACCGTTTGTCATCACCGTCGTCCGGCCGTCACCCGTGCGTCCGCGTCACCCCATTCCTCCGCCGGCACCCGCCGGCGGACAGCTGTCGACGAGAACGGAAACCCATCACCATGTCCGCACTGCGCAGCCGTGCCCGCACCGCCGCGATCGCCGTCCCGCTGGCCCTGGCCGGTGTCGCGGCCACCACGTCCGGCGCCCAGGCCGCTCCGGTGAAGACCTACTTCGACTGCCGGGTCGGCACCGTGACCGGTCTCGCGTACTCCACCTACGTGGACGCCGTGGCCCCCGCGACCGTCCGGCCCGGGGCGACCTTCGACGTCACGCTCGACCCGGCCCCGATCACCCCGAACCCCGCCTACAACAAGGAGGTCAAGAACGTCGCCCTGCAGTTCAAGCTGCCGGCCGGCGCGACGGTCGTCTCCTACGAGGTCGCCGACGGCGGCGCCGCGGGCACCCCGGAGCTGCAGATAGACGGGACGAAGGCCGTGCTGCGCGCCGCCGGCCCGTACGTCGCCAACACCCCGTTCGACCTCCCGAAGGTCACCATCAAGCTGAAGGCCCCCAACACCCGGGCCACCCTGGAGACCCGCTTCGGCGGTACGTCGCACGACGACCCGGGCTTCAGCTGGACCTTCATCTCCCCGAACTGGACGGGCGAGGCCCAGCTCGCCTGCTGGCCCGACCAGCCGATCGCGCTGACCAAGACGCTCGTCAAGTAGCCGCCCCGCGCGGCCGCCGCGCGCCGGCCGGCCCCCGAGCGGGGCCGGCCGGCGCGTTTTCCGTGCGCTTGACCTCCAGCGCACTCGAGGTTGCAGCCTGTGGAGGTAGATCCGGAAGTGGGGAGAGAGCGTCCGTGAAGATCGAGATCTGGTCCGACATCATGTGCCCGTGGTGCTACATCGGCAAGGCGCGCCTCGACAAGGCGATCGAACGCCTGGAGGGTTGTGACGGCGGTCGTGACGGCGGTCGTGACGGCGGTCGTGACGGCGGTCGTGACGGCGGTCGTGACGGCGGTCGTGACGGCGGTCGTGACGTCGAGGTGGTGTGGCGAAGCTTCGAACTCCGTCCCGACCAGCCCCGAACGCCCGGTGCCACGCTCGGCGAGATGATGCGGGAGAAGCTCGGACTCCAACCCGGCGAGACCGTCGAGCTGTTCGAGAAGATCCGCGTCCTGGGCGAGGCCGAGGGCCTGGACATCCGGCTCACCGGCGTACGCCCCGTGAACTCCTTCGACGCGCAGCGCCTGGTGCACCTGGCCGCCGAGGACGGACTCGCGCACCGGATGAAGAGCGAGCTGTTCCGCACGTATCTGACGGAGCAGCAGAACGTCGCCGACCACGAGGTCCTGCTGCGCACCGCGACCGGTACCGGGCTCGACGCCGGCCGCGTCGCGGCGGTCCTGGCGGGCGACGCCTACGCCGAGGACGTCCGCGAGGACGAGCGTGCCGCGGCCCGGCGCGGGGTGACGGGCGTCCCGAGCGTCTTCGTCGACGGCGTACGGGTCACCACCGGCGTTCCGTCCGTGGAGCAGCTGCACCGGGCCCTGGTGGAGGCCGGCTGACATGACCGTCGCCCGGCCCGCGTACCACGTCACCGAACTCACCGTCGGACAACTGTCGGCGCGCAGCGGCGTCGCGGTCACGGCCCTGCACTTCTACGAGTCCAAGGGGCTCATCAAGAGCCGCCGTACGCCCGGCAACCAGCGCCGCTACACCCGGGACACGCTGCGCCGCATCTCGGTGATCCGGGTGGCGCAGCGCATGGGCATCCCGCTGAGCACGGTCCGCGACGCGCTGGCCGAACTGCCCGAGGAGCGCACGCCCAACCGGGACGACTGGGCGCGGCTCTCGCAGCGCTGGCGCGCGGATCTCAACGCGCGCATCGAGCAGCTGCTCGCGTTGCGCGACGGGCTGGAGGACTGCATCGGCTGCGGCTGTCTGTCGGTACGGGACTGCCCGCTGACCAACCCGTACGACGAGCTCGGCGAGGAGGGGCCCGGGCCGCGCAGGCTCCTGCGGGAGCCCACGGGCGCGGCGGCCCGCGGCAGACAGCGCCCCGCATCCGCGCCCGCGCCCGTGCCCGCGCCCGCGCCGGAGCCGTGCGGCGGCGTGAGCACGAGCTGCCGGGACGGTACGACGGAGTGAGGCGTACGAGGCGGGGGATGCCCTCGCCTCGTACGCCTCGCTCGGTGTGGTCAGTTCTCGCCGTGCGGCGGGCGCGGGGCGTGGAGTTCGCGGGCGTAGGCCTCGGCGGCCGGGGTGAAACCCAGGACGATGTGGCCGGCCGCGGTGTGGGCGTCCCGCCAGTGGCGCTGGAGCGGCGCCGCGTCCTGATGGGCGCGGGTGCCCGCGGAGGCGAACAGGCGGTCCACGGCGGCCGTGGCGAGTTCGGCCGCGAGCGCGCAGTCCCGGCTGTTGCGGGCCACGTCCATGGCGGTGACCTGGCCGGTGTCGGCGGTACGGGCCGCCGCCTCCAGGAGCAGCGCCGCTGTGTCCGCCTCGCCCGCCGCGCGGCCGAGGACGACGGCCGCCGCGCTCTCCAGGCCGCCGGAGGCCGAGGTGTGGCGGGGCGCCGTGCCCTCCCGCCAGGCGGCCAGGGCGGCCCGCGCGGCGCCCAGGACGGGAGCGGCGAAACACAGCCCGTTGACGGCCTTGAGGGGCACGCGGTGGCAGGGGGCCTCGGCACCCTCCGTACCCTCGGCGAGGCCGGTGGCCACGGCGTCACGGGTGAACGTGAGCTCGTCGGGCACGAACACCCCGTCCACCGACAGCGTGTTGCTGCCGGTGCCGCGCATGCCGACCGACGACCACGTGTCCTCGGTGCGCCAGTCTCCGCGCGGCACGGCGAAGAAGCGGGCGGTCGGCCGGTCCTCGGTCGTCATCGCGCAGACCAGCGCCCAGTCCGCGTGGTCCACGACGCTGACGTAGGGCCAGGTGCCGTTGATCCGCCAGCCGCCCTCCTCGCGGCGGGCCCGGCCCAGCGGCATGAGCGCGCCCACGATCAGGGTGTCCGGGCCGCCCGCCCAGATCCGCCGCTGCCCCTCCTCGGGGAGGTAGGCGGCCATCCGGCCGAGGGAGGCGGTCAGCGACGCGGCCCAGGCGGCAGAGGTGCACCCCTCGCCGACCACGGACACCGCCCGCACGATCTCCTCGAAGGTCCCGGCCTCACCGCCGTGCCGGCGCGGTACGAAGTGGCGCGCGAAACCGGCGTCCAGCATGGACCGCACCACCTCCGGGGCGAGCCTGCGATCGCGCTCGGCGGCCCCCGCGTGCTCCGCGGCGATCTTCGCGACATCGGCGGCCGCGACCACCACGGCGGCGGAGTCGATGTCGATGCGGGACGTCGTCCGCCGTGCCGTCAACTGCTCAGTCGGCATCCTGGTCTGCTCCTTGTGACAGTGCCTGCGTCGGGTGCTCTCCGCGTCAGCCTCACGCGGGCCGCTCGAGCGGGACTACAGGCCGCCCTGGAAGGCTGCCGGGCCCGGCCGCAGCCCTGAAGGAGACCTCGACATGGCCCGTTCCACCCCCGCGCCGCGCGTGCTCGTCCTCGGCGGCAGCGGCTTCGTCGGACGGCATGTGTCCGCCGCGTTCCTGGCCCGCGGCTGGGAGGTGCACGGCTGGTCCCGGCGCGCCCAGGGGGCCGCGGGGGTCACGGCGCGCGCCGTCGACCTCGTGCGGGCCGCGCCCGGACGGCTCGCGGACGAGCTGGCCGCGCTCGCGCCGCAGGTCGTGGTCAACGCCGCGGGCGCGGTGTGGGGCGCGAGTGACGCGGAGATGGCGGACGCCAACGAGGACGCGGTGGCGCGGTTCGTGGCGGCCGTGCGGGCCGTACCGGCTCCGGGTGCGCCGGCGCCCCGGCTCGTGCAGCTCGGCAGCGTCCACGAGCACGCGGCGGCGACCGTCTACGGCCGTACGAAGGCGGCGGCCACCGCGTGCGTGACGGAGGCGGGCGGCACGGTGCTGCGGCTGCCGAACCTGCTCGGCCCCGGCATGCCCGAGGGCAGCTTCCTGGGCGGGGTCGCCGCGCGGCTCGCCCGGGCCGCCCGCACCGGCGAACCCGTGACCGTGACCGTGACCGTGACGGCGCTCGCGCGGCGCGAACGCCGCGAGTTCCTCGACGTACGGGACGCGGCCGACGCGGTGCTCGCCGCCGCCGGGCCGCCCGCCGCCCCGCGGGTACGCGGCCGGGCCCTGGATCTGGGAACGGGCCGCCCCGTCGGCGTACGGGAGCTGCTCGACACGCTCATCCGGCTCAGCGGCGTTCCCGCGCGCGTCGAGGAGCGCCTCCCGGAGCCGGGGCGGACGCCGCCCGGCGGCCTGTCCGGGCTGGGCCGGGGCCCGTCCCACGAGGTGGCGGGGGAGCTGCTGGGCTGGCGCGCGGTGCGCGGGCCCGAGGAGTCGCTGCGAGGGCTGTGGGAGGCGGTGGCCGGGGCTTCCAGCGGGCCTCGAGCGGCGGGCGAGCGGTCGGCGAGCGGCGGGCGAGCGACCGGCTAGTGGGCGGCTAGTGGGCGGCCCCAGGGTGACGGGGTCCGCGGCGGCACGTCCGCGCCCCCGCTTCTGTCAGTCACTCAGTCACTCAGCCGGTCAGTCACTCAGCCGGTCAGCCCAGTCGGCCCAGCCGGCCCAGCGAAAGGCCAACGATTCCGATGGACGCGGAGAAGACGCAGATCCTGGCGAGGGTGCGCGCGTACCACCAGGCCACGGAGGACCGGGAGTTCGTGCCGGGAGTGACGCCGGTGCAGCCCGCGGGCGCGACGCTCGACGCGAACGACCGGGTGGCGCTCGTCGAGGCGGCGCTCGACCTGCGGATCGCGGCCGGCCCGAGCAGCCGGCGCTTCGAGCGGGAGTTCGCCCGCTACTTCGGGCTGCGCAAGGCACACATGACCAACTCCGGCTCGTCGGCGAACCTCCTCGCCCTGACCGCGCTGACCTCCCACACGCTGGGTGAGCGCAGGCTGCGCCCCGGCGACGAGGTGATCACCGTGGCGGCCGGGTTCCCGACGACGGTCAACCCGATCATCCAGAACGGCCTGGTCCCCGTCTTCGTCGACGTCGAGCTCGGTACGTACAACACGACCGCGGAGCGGGTCCTCGCCGCGGTCGGCCCGAGGACGAAGGCGATCATGATCGCGCACGCGCTGGGCAACCCGTACCCGGTGGCCGACATCGCCGCGATCGCCGAGGAGCACGGCCTGTACCTCATCGAGGACAACTGCGACGCGGTCGGCTCGTACCACCGGGGCCGGCTGACCGGCACCTTCGGAGACCTGACGACGACCAGCTTCTACCCGGCGCACCACATCACCACGGGCGAGGGCGGCTGCGTCCTCACCCGGAACCTGGCGCTGGCGCGGATCGTGGAGCAGCTGCGGGACTGGGGCCGGGACTGCTGGTGCGAGCCGGGCAAGGACAACACCTGCTTCAAACGCTTCGACTACCAGCTGGGGACGCTGCCGCACGGCTACGACCACAAGTACATCTTCACGCACCTCGGCTACAACCTGAAGGCCACCGACATCCAGGCGGCGCTCGGCGTCAGCCAGCTGGCCAGGCTGGACGCCTTCGGCAAGGCCCGGCGGGCCAACTGGCAGCGGATGTACGAGGGCCTGGCGGAGGTCCCGGGGCTGCTGCTGCCCCGGGCGACGGAGCACAGCGACCCCAGCTGGTTCGGTTTCGTGCTCACCGTGCGGCCCGACGCGCCCTTCACCCGGCGCGGCCTTGAGGAGTTCCTGGCCTCCCGCGCCATCGGCACCCGGCGGCTGTTCGGCGGCAATCTGACCCGCCACCCCGCCTACCACGGCCGCGAGTTCCGGGTGGTGGGCGAGCTGACCAACTCCGACGTCATCACCGAGCACACCCTGTGGGTGGGCGTCCATCCGAGCCTGACGGACGCGATGATCGACCATGTGTCGGGCAGCATCCGCGAGTTCGCCGCCGCGGCGCGCCGCTGAGCCGACCCCTCGCCCCGAGGCCGCGAGCTCCGGCGTCAGCCCAGCCGGCGGACCGCCTCCGCGAAGATCTCCGGGACGGCGGGCAGCGCGTCGAGCGCCGCCAGGTAGCGGGCGCGCCCCTCCGCGAGCCGGGCTCGCTCCCCGGGATCGTTCAGGACGGCGTCGAGGGCCGTCACCGTGCCCTCGGTGTCGAGGAGTTCGGCCTGCCGGAAGGTCTCGGTCAGCGGGTTGTCCGTGAGCAGCGGCCGGACGACGGAGTTCCAGCGCAGGGGCCACATGCTGTACGGGGCGAGGGCGTCCGGTCCCTCCGCGTGCGGGCCGCTGTGGCCGACGTACACCGCGGGCAGGTCCGAGAAGACCGAGCGTACGAGTGCCGAGGCGGGCACATGCAGGGAGAGGACGGCGTCCGAGGCGTCGAGGAGGTCCCGGTAGCGGTCGGGCGGGCAGGACGGCACCCGGTGGGTGCGGTCGGCGGGCAGCCCCTCGAGACCGTCGAGGTCGGGTCCGACGACCAGGAAGCGGGTGGTGGCGGGCAGTCGGCGCAGCGCGGCCGTGACGTGCTCGGGCACTCGCCGGGCGAGGCCGCGCGTCACCGGGTCCTCGACCGACTGGGCGTGGCGCTGCCAGCCCGAGACGGACAGCGAGAGCAGCCGGTCCTCGTCGCGCACTCCCAGGGAGGCCCGTACGGCGCGGCGCGCCGCGGTGGTGGGGCGGGGCAGCGGCCGCATGAACGGGTAGACCAGGCCTCGGCTGCCGGGCCCCGGGTCGGGGCGGGCCCAGGGCGCGGGCCGCAGCGCGACGGGCATGCCGAGGATCCGCCGGTCCACCTCCAGGCCGAGCCCGAAGTGGTCGATGCGGAAGTCGGTGTTCTCCCACTCGTACAGGTCGAGCGGGATCACCGGGACGCCGAGCCGTTCCACGAACCAGGGGTCGGTGCGGTAGACGCGGTGCATCATCAGCCAGTACGAGAGGTAGTCGCTGAGCACGATCACGTCGGGCCGCTCGGCCCGTACGGCGTCCTCGATCACCGTGCGGACACCGGCGCCCATCGACGCGTCGATGACGGTGCCGGGCACGCCGGCGGCCGTGAGCTGCGGCGCGTTGTGGGTGTCCACGACGAAGTGGGCGGTGATGCCGGCGGGGGCCAGGAGCCGGGCCAGGCCCAGACCGGTGGTGACCTCGCCGTGGGTGCCGACGACCGGCGCGAGGAACAGCAGCTTCATGGTGTCCCGTTCTTCCCGTGGGGGGTGGGGGTGGGGGTGTCCTGGGGCGCGGTGGCGGGCCAGCGCGGGAGGATGCCGCGCTCCAGCGCCGTGCGCAGCGACGGCGCCCGGGCGTCCTTCTCGGACAGCAGCGGAGGCTCCTCGTAGCCCCAGGGCAGCGCCAGTTCGGGGTCGAGCGGGTCGATCTCGAACTGGGTCCCCGGCACGTGCGCGGTGGACAGGGCGTAGGAGATGCAGGTGTCGTCGGTGAGGGCGAGGAAGCCGTGGCCGAGCCCTTCGGTGACGTGCACGGCCACCCCGTTCTCCGGGGTGAGCAGGGTGCTCGCGCTCTGCCCGAACGTCGGCGAGCCGACCCTGAGGTCCACCACCATGTCGCGCAGCGCGCCGCGCACGCAGGTGACGTACTTCGCCTGGCCGGGCGGGATGAGCACGCCGTGGACGCCGCGCAGGGTGTTGCGGCGCGAGGTCGAGTAGTTGATCTGCCGCACCTCGAAGGGGCGCCCGACCGCCTCGCTCACCAGGTCGGTGCGGAGCGACTCGAAGAACGCGCCGCGCGGGTCGGGCCACTGGTGCGGGGTGATCACGTACGCGCCCGGGACCTCGCGGATCTCTCGGATGTCCATACCTCGGTGCTCCGTTCAGATCTTCACGACATGGGCGGCCCTGCGGATGTCGTCGACCAGCCCGGCCTGGCGCAGTACGGCCGCGTCTCCCGCGTCGTCGCCGACACCCCGGCGCACGGTCTCGGCGAAGGCGGCGACAGCGGCGGCCGCCTGGTCGTGCGTGGGCAGGACCCGCTCCTCGACGCCGTCGGCACGCTCGATCCGCAGCACCGGGCGGTGACCGGCCGGCGGGGAGTACGCCCGGTCCAGGGCGAGGCAGCCCTCGCTGCCGAGCAGCCGCCAGCCCGCCGTGTACGTGTGCTCCATGCCGAAGACCAGCTGGGCACTCGCCCCGGTCGCCGGGTCGCCGAGCAGCGCGCTGCCGCCGAGGTCGACACCGCGCGCGGTGTCGTGGCGCAGGACGGCGCCGTGCACCCGCAGCTCCGGGCCGAGCAGCAGGGAGGCCAGCCGGACCGGGTACACGCCGATGTCGAGAAGGGCCCCGCCGTCCAGGTCGGCGCGGTAGCGGATGTCGTCGGCGGGCCGCGGCGGGATCGTGAACGAGGCGTGCAGCGCCCGTACGTCGCCGATCGCGCCCTCGGCCACCAGCTCCCGTACCGCCGTGTACGCGCCGTGGTGGACGAACAGATAGTTCTCGGCGAGGACGAGGCCGCGCTCACGGGCGAGGCGGAGCAGCCGGGCGGTGTCGGCGGCCCGCGCGGTGAGCGGCTTCTCGGCCAGGACGTGCTTGCCCGCGCGCAGCGCGCGTTCGGTCCACCGGGCGTGCAGGGCGACCGGCAGCGGTACGTACACGGCGTCCACGTCGGCGCGTTCGAGGAGTGCGTCGTACCCCTCGACGGCCGCGCAGCCGAAGGTGTCGGCGGCGGCCCGGGCCTTGTCGGCGGTACGGCTGGCGATCGCCGTCACGTGCGTGTGAGGGGAGGCCGCGAAGGCGGGCAGCATGCGGCGCAGGGCGATGTCGGCGCAGCCCGCGACGCCGATCCTCAGCGCGCTCACCGGGAAGCCCCGTGGCCGGGCAGGGTGCGGACGCACGCCAGGAGGGTGCGCGCCTCGACGTCGACGAGGTTGCCGATCCGGCCGGCGCGGGTGAGCTGGCGGACCGTCATCCACGTGTAGTCCTCGGGGACGTCGAGGGGGATGTCGGTCCCGTCGACCACCAGATAGCGGTTCTCCGCGTGGTAGAACCGGCCGCCCTCCTCGGAGTGCACGGTGTCGAACAGCACCTGCTCGGGCCGCGCGCCCAGCACGGCGTCCAGATACGGCGGCCGCCGCGCGCCCTCGGCGAGATTGCCCGGGTTGCACTGGACACTGGGCCCGAGCTCGACGGCGTCGAAGGTGCCCGCCTCCGCGCGGGCCTGCACCAGCAGATGGCGCTCCCCGTGGATCTCCTTGCTCACGAAGGCGATGACCCCGCGGCCCACCGGAGCCAGCATCGGCTGGGACCAGGAGGGCACCTCGCGGCTGTCGGCCTCGACGTCGACGCCGATGATCCGGAAGTACCGGCCCTCCTCGTGGACGATCTCGCCCCGGTCGCCGTCGCGGCGCCAGCCGCCGACCCGGCTCAGCGGGATCGTCCGGCGCTCGGGGCGGTGGCGCACCTTGGCCCCGGTGAACCAGTGCAGCAGCGCCGCGGTGTCGTGCAGCGGCTTCTCCGCCGCCCGCCCCGGCGCCGGGCGCTCGCCGAGGTCGCCGGTGTCGCCGGTGTCATCGGTGTCGCCGGTCTCGTAGGTCTCGTCGGTCTCGCCGTTGTCGTCGGGCAGGCCGGCGAGCACGGTCCGCGAGTCCATGTTGACGAGGTTCTCGACCCGCAGCAGCTCGGCCATCACCGGGCGCGGCACCCAGCAGAAGTCCTCGTGGACCGGCACGTCGGCGGTCGTCTCGACGACGATGTTGCGGTTGCGCTTGCCCAGGAACCACGAGCCCTGCTCGCTCTGCAGCGCGTCGTAGTGCACCCGGTCACCGGCGCCGGGAGTCAGGAAGTGGTCGATGTAGCGCACGGCGGAGCCCCGGTGCACCCGCGTGTAGTTGCTGAACGTGGCCTGCACGGTCGGCGAGAGCTGGAGCGTGGTGATGTTGCCCGGCTCCATCTTGGCCTGCATCAGCAGGTGCGGAACCCCGTCGAACCGCTTGATCAGCACACCCAGGATGCCGGTCTCGGGCTGCCGGATGATCGGCTGCGTCCACGCGGGCACGCCCGGGTCCGACGGCTCGAACCGCAGACCCTCGATCGAGAAGAACCCGCCGCTGCGGTGCCGGACATCGCCCGTGGCCGGGTCGGTGTACCAGCCGTCCAGGTCGTGCAGCGGGGCCGGGGTGATGCGGTACCGGTGGGCGGTGCCGCGCTCGGCGAACCAGGCGTGGAAGCCTGCCGCGTCCTTGATACGGGTCACAGCGCCGCCGCCCCCTCGACGACCGACAGCGCGCCCACGGTGAGGCGCACGCCCTGCCCGTGCGGGCGGTCGGAGATCAGCGCCAGGCCGGGCACGACCGCGGCGGGCCGCACGAGGCCGAGCGGCCCCGGGGTCACGGAGTCCGGCCGTACCCGCTCCGGCAGACCCTGGCCGAGGCGCTCCACGGAGAACACCTCGGTGCCGTCGAGGAACCAGCGGGCCACGGCCGCCGCCGTGTCCACCACGAGCGCGCAGCGGTGCCTGTCCAGGGGGCCGCGCGGGGCGAGCGGCACGCTGTACGAGAAGCCGCCCCGGCTGCCGTCAGGGCCGGGCACGCGGCCGTACAGCGCCCACACCCGGCCGCCGGTCAGCGCGAAGTCCAGGATCAGACCGGCGTCACGGTCGAGGACGACGAGCGCGCCCGCGCCGTCACGTATGTCGTCCGCCCCTTCCCCCAGCGGCTCGGCCGAGAGCGTCGCGGACACGGTCACCGTGGCACCGCGGGCCGGGCACGCGGGCCCGAAGGCCGCCCAGCGCAGATGGTCGGGGCTCTCGCCCCCGGGCGGCACCACGAACGCCGGGCGCCCGGTGCCGGGGTCGGTGCCGGTGGGCTCCACCACCAGGCCGGCGGCCGTGGCGCGCGCGATGCCGTCCCCGGCCGTCAGAGCGCCTGCGGGCCGCAGTGACCAGGGGCCGTCGGGCCGCGCTTCCGGGTCGCGCACCCGCAGCCCTGTGGCGAAGTCGTCGTGGAAGAGGAGCGTCATGGCGTTCTCCGTGCGGTGAGCGAGGCGGGGCGGGGCGGGGCAGGGGCGGGGGCGGGGAAAGGGAGGTGATGTTTCACGTGAAACAGGGCGGGCCCGCATCGGTCCTGTTTCACGTGAAACCGCGGGGAGTCAGCCGGTGGCCGTGCCGGAGCGTTCCCAGGCGTGGGCGGCCGCTTCGAGGATGGACAGGCGGCCCTCCAGGCCGGTCGCGGCGGCCGAGACCATGACCCCGAGGGTGGTCACGCCCGCCTCCGCGTAGGCCCGCATCCGGTCCGCGATCCGGTCGACCGGGCCGATGAGCGCCGTACGGTCGATGAAACCGAGCGGGAGCGCCGCGCCCGCGCCCGCGCGGTCGCCCGCCGCGAGCCGGTCGAGGAAGGCGGCCACCTCGGCCTCGTACCCCATCGAACGGGCCATCGCGCAGTAGAAGTTGCGCTCGGGGTCCCCGATGCCCATGAGGTACACGTACTGGCCGCGCAGCGCGTCCGCCGCCTCCTGCGCGGTGTCGGCGACGGCCGTCGGCAGGCTGGGCAGCACGTCGAACCCGCTCAGGTCGTCCGTGCCCCGGCCCGTGCGGATCTCCGCGACGGCCTCGGCGACGGCCTCCGGCGAGGTGAAGACGCCGAGCCAGCCGTCCGCGATCTCCCCCGCGAGCCGCAGATTCCGCGGCCCGACCGCCGCGAGCAGCACCGGCAGCCGGCCCGGTGGCCGTTCGGTCAGCAGGTGCAGCGGGGCGGGCCCGCCGACCTCGAAGTGCGCGCCCTGGTGGGTGACCGGTTCGCCGTCCAGGGCGCGGCGCACGATGTCGACGTACTCCCGGGTGCGTTCCAGCGGACGGCTGAAGGCGACCCCGTACCAGCCCACCGACACATCGGGGTTGGACACTCCGAGGCCGAGCCGGAACCGGCCGCCGCTCAGCGAGTCGAGCGTGGCGGCGGTCAGCGCGGCCATGGCCGGCGGGCGGCCGGGGATCTGCATCACGCCGGAGATCAGCGCGATGCGGTCGGTCACCCCCGCCACGAGGCCCAGCACACTGGCCGCGTCGGAGCGGTAGCCCTCCGGGGCCAGCGCGGCGGCGTAGCCCAGCCGTTCGGCGGCGCGGGCGAGTTCGCCGGCACCCTGATGGACGAGGTTCACGGCGAGCCGCACGGTGGAACTCCTCGGAGGACGGGGGTGGATGGTTCAGAGCAGGTGGGCGCCGCCGTCCACCAGCAGGACCTGCCCGGTGGTGTACGTGGCGCGGACCAGCCCCAGGACGGCTTCCGCGACGTCCTCCGGCCGGCCCGTGCGGCGCAGCGGCGTGGTCTGTCGCACGTGTTCGGCGATCGGAGCGAAGAAGTCGCTGTTCTGCGTCCAGGGCGTCTCGATCAGCCCGGGTGCGACCGCGTTGACCCGTACGGCCGGGCCGACCGTGTTCGCGAGGAGCCGGGTCATGTGCTCGATGGCCGCCTTGCTCACCGCGTACGGGATCGAGCTGCCGGCCGGCCGGCTGCCCGCGATCGAGGACACGTTGACCACGCTGCCGCCGCCCGCGCGGGTCAGATGGGGCATCGCGGCGACGGTGGTCTGCCAGGTCCCGATGACGTTCAGGCCGAGGATCTCCCGCCACACCTCGGGCGTGGCGGCGGCCAGGTCGGCGTGCGCGATGGCGCGGGTCCGCCCGGCGTTGTTGACCAGGACGTCGAGCCGGCCGTAGTGCGCGACGGCGGTGTCCACCAGGCGGCGCGCGTCCGCCTCGTCGGAGACGTCCGCCCGGACGTAGAGCGCGTCCGGCAGCGAGGCGGCCGTCTTCTCGCCGTCCTCCACGGAGCGGGCGGAGTTGACGACGATCCGGTACCCCTCGGCGGCCAGCCGCTGCGCGACGGTCCGCCCGATGCCGGAGGAGGAGCCGGTGACCAGGGCGACGGGGGCGGTCGCCGCGGCCGCCGCGACAGGCGAGGTCACCGCGACCGGCGCGGTCGGTGCGGTCGGCGTCTTGGGTGCGTCGGCGGCCATCAGTAGTTGCCCAGCCCGCCGCAGACGTTGAGCGCCTGCGCGGTGACCGCGGCCGCGTCGTCCGCCACCAGGTACTCGACCATCGCGGCGACCTCGCGGGTCTCCACGTACCGGCCCATCGGCACACGGGCGGTGATGCGGTCGAAGGTCTCCTGCTCGGACACCTGCCAGATGCCGGCGTAGTGCTCGCGCACCCGCTCGGCCATCGGGGTCTCCACGAAGCCCGGGCACACGGCGTTCACGGTGATGCCGGTACGGGCCAGCTCGAGTCCGAGGGCCTTGGTCAGACCGACGACACCGTGCTTTGACGCCGAGTACGGCACCGCGTGCACGACGCCCTGCTTGCCGCCCGTGGAGGCGATGTTGATGATCCGGCCGCGCTTCTTGGCCAGCATTCCACCGGCGTTGAGCACCTCCTTCGTCATCAGGAAGACGCTCGTCAGGTTGGTGGTGATGACGTCGAGCCAGAGCTCGTCGGGGATCTCGGCGGTGGCGCCGCCCCCGCTGCGGCCGGCGTTGTTCACCAGGATGTCGACCGTCCCGTACCGCTGCACCGCCGCCGCCACGTAGGCGCGGATCTGCTCCGGGTCCGCCACGTCGCACACCGTGCCGTCCACGTCGAAGCCCTCGGCCTGGAGCTCCTTCACCGTCTCCGCGAGCCGCGCCTCGTCCCTGGCGCACAGGAAGGTGCGCGCGCCGAGCGAGGCCAGCCGCCGGGCGATCGCCAGACCGATGCCGCTGGTGGCTCCGGTCACCAGCGCCACCGGCTTGGCTGCCGTGTCCGTCGCCGTGTCCGTCGCTGTCTGCGTCGTCATTGCTGCTCGTCTCCCTTGGGCGGGTGCGGGTGGGTGCGGGTGGGTGCGGTGCGGGACGGGGTGGAGGGGGCGTCCCGCCGTGCCACCCGAGAGCGTGGCCACCGCCCCTCGAGCGGGGCTGGAAGGCGGCTCGCGAGCGCGCCGGAGTGCGTCCGAGCGCGTCCGAGGGCGCCCCATCGGCCCGCGAGCCGCCCTCGAGCCGGGCGGGGGAGTGTGCGGCTGTGTCAGAGAGGTACGGCGGGCGAAAGGAGCCCCACGCGATGCCCAGCAGCACAGGAGGACGACGGTGACCCGACGCGTAGTGATCACCGGGGTCGGGGTGCGCGCCCCTGGCGGCTCGGGGACGAAAGAGTTCTGGGACCTGCTCACCGCGGGCCGTACGGCCACCCGGCCCATCAGCTTCTTCGACGCCGCGCCCTTCCGCTCCCGGATCGCGGGCGAGGTCGACTTCGACGCGCGGGCGGAGGGCTTCTCCCCGCGCGAGGTCCGGCGCATGGACCGCGCCACCCAGTTCGCCGTCGCCTGCACCCGGGACGCGCTCGCCGACAGCGGCCTGGACACGGGCGCGCTCGACCCGTCCCGGATCGGCGTCGCCCTGGGCAGCGCGGTCGCCTCCGCGACCAGCCTGGAGAACGAGTACCTCGTGATGTCGGACGCCGGCCGCGAGTGGCTGGTGGACCCGGCGCACCTGTCCCCGTACATGTTCGACTACCTCAGCCCGGGGGTCATGCCCGCCGAGGTCGCCTGGGCGGCCGGCGCCGAGGGCCCGGTCACCATGGTGTCCGACGGCTGCACCTCGGGTCTGGACTCGGTCGGCTACGCCGTCCAGCTGATCCGCGAGGGCAGCGCCGACGTGGTCGTCGCGGGCGCGGCCGACACCCCCGTCTCCCCGATCGTCGTCGCCTGCTTCGACGCCATCAAGGCGACGACGCCCCGCAACGACGACCCCGCCCACGCCTCCCGGCCCTTCGACGGCACCCGCAACGGCTTCGTCCTCGCCGAGGGCGCCGCCATGTTCGTCCTGGAGGAGTACGAGGCCGCCAAGCGGCGCGGCGCGCACGTCTACGCCGAGGTCGGGGGCTACGCCACGCGCTGCAACGCGTACCACATGACAGGTCTGAAGAAGGACGGCCGCGAGATGGCGGAGTCCATCCGGGCGGCCCTCGACGAGGCCCGCCTCGACCGCACGGCCGTCGACTACGTCAACGCGCACGGCTCCGGCACCAAGCAGAACGACCGCCACGAGACGGCCGCGTTCAAGCGCAGCCTCGGCGACCACGCGTACGCGGTGCCCGTCAGCTCCATCAAGTCGATGGTGGGCCACTCGCTCGGCGCGATCGGCTCCATCGAGATCGCCGCGTCGATCCTGGCCATCGAGCACAACGTGGTCCCGCCGACGGCGAATCTGCACACGCCCGACCCCGAGTGCGACCTGGACTACGTGCCGCTCACCGCGCGCGAGCAGCGCGTCGACACCGTGCTCACCGTGGGCAGCGGCTTCGGCGGGTTCCAGAGCGCCATGGTCCTGCACCGCCCGGAGGTGGCCGCATGAGCACCCCGTCGCACACCCCTGACCGCGATCGACCGGTCGTCGTCACCGGTCTCGGCGTCGCCGCGCCCGGCGGCATCGGCACCGAGCGCTTCTGGAAGGCGCTGCTGACCGGCGAGAACGCCATCGGCGAGCTGTCCCGCTTCGACGCCTCGCGCTACCCGTCCCGGCTGGCCGGACAGATCGACGACTTCGAGGCCTCCGACCACCTGCCCGGCAGGCTGCTGCCCCAGACCGACGTCTCCACCCGCTACGCGCTCGCCGCCGCCGACTGGGCGCTGGCCGACGCGGGCGTGGGCCCCGAGGCGGGGTTCGAGGACTACGACCTGGGCGTCGTCACCTCCACCGCGCAGGGCGGCTTCGACTTCACCCACCGGGAGTTCCACAAGCTGTGGAACCAGGGGCCCGAGTACGTCAGCGTGTACGAGTCGTTCGCCTGGTTCTACGCCGTCAACACCGGCCAGATCTCCATCCGCAACAGCATGCGTGGCCCCAGCGCCGCGCTGGTCGGGGAGCAGGCCGGCGGCCTCGACGCGATCGGCCACGCCCGGCGCACGATCCGCCGCGGCACCCGGCTGGTGCTCAGCGGCGGCGTCGACTCCGCGCTCGACCCCTGGGGGTACGCCTCGCAGCTCGCCGGCGGCCTGGTCAGCACGGTCGCCGACCCGGAGCGCGCCTATCTGCCCTTCGACGCCGACGCCTCCGGCCATGTTCCCGGCGAGGGCGGCGCGGTCCTCATCGTCGAGGACGCCGACTCGGCGCGCGAGCGCGGGGCCGAGCGGATCTACGGCGAGATCGCCGGCTACGCCGCGACCTTCGACCCGGCGCCCGGCTCCGGCCGGCCGCCCGCCCTCGGCCGGGCCGCCGAACTCGCTCTCGCCCAGGCGGGCCTGACGCCCGGTGACATCGACGTGGTGTTCGCCGACGGCGCGGGCGTCCCCGAGCTCGACCGGGCCGAGGCCGAGGCGCTCGGCCGGCTCTTCGGCCCGTACGGCGTGCCCGTGACCGCGCCCAAGGCCCTCACCGGGCGCCTGTGCGCCGGCGGCGGCCCCGCCGATCTCGCGGCCGCCCTGCTCGCCCTGCGCGACCAGGTGATCCCGGCGACGGGCCGCACCGCGCGCGTGCCCGACGCCTACCGGCTCGACCTGGTGACCGGGCAGCCCCGCGAGGCAGCCCTGAGCACCGCCCTGGTCCTGGCCCGCGGCCGCCACGGCTTCAACTCGGCCGTCGTCCTCACCACCCACCGACCCTGAACCCAAGGAGACCCGACATGGCACGGCTGACCCTCGACGCCCTGCGCACCATCCTCGTCGCGTGCGCGGGCGAGGACGACAGCGCCGACCTCTCCGGCGACATCCTCGACACCACCTTCGAGGACCTCGGCTACGACTCCCTCGCCCTCATGGAGAGCGCCGCACGGATCGAGCGCGAGTTCGGCATCACCCTCGACGACGACGACGTCAACGAGGCGCTCACCCCGCGCCTCCTGCTCGACCTCGTCAACGGCTCCGAGGCACAGGCCGCCTGACACGGCCTCACCACCGACCGGCCGACCCGGGGGCACGCACCGTTCGCTCGTGCGTGCCCCCGAGGCATGACCCGTGGCATCCCTCCGTACGCGTCCCCCGTACGAGTTCCCCGCCCAAGGAGTACGCACCATGGCCCGCACCGCCGCCACACCCACTTCCACCCTGCCCACCTCCGCTCCGCCCACCTCCACCCCGACCCTCCACCGCAGCGAGCACACCGTGACGGTGGCGGCGCCGGCCGAGGCGCTGTACGCCCTCGTCGCCGACGTGACGCGGTGGCCCGCCGTGTTCGAGCCGACCGTGCATGTGCGGCACCTGGCCCGGGAGGGGCGGACCGAACGGTTCGAGATCTGGGCCGAGGTGAACGGCGAGATCGCGCACTGGCGCTCGCGCCGCGTCCTCGACCCGCGACGGCTGTACGTGTCCTTCCGCCAGGAGCACAGCCGCCCGCCCGTGACGTCGATGTCCGGCGGCTGGCTCTTCCGGCGGCTGGCCGACGGCCGCACCGAGATCGTGCTGCGCCACCGGTTCACCGTCGCCGGCGACGACCCGGCGGCCGTGGCCCGGATCGAGGAGGCCCTCGACCGCAACAGCGCCCGCGAACTTGGCGCCCTCGCGGCGCTCGCCGAGACCGGGCATCCGGTGGACGACCTGGTCTTCTCGTTCACGGACACGATCCCGCTCACCGGCGCCGCCCGCGACGCCTACACCTTCGTCGAGCGCGCCGAACGCTGGGCGGAGCTGCTGCCGCACGTCGCCCGCGTGACCCTGACCGAGCCCGAACCGGGCGTGCAGTGGCTGGAGATGGACACCGTGACGGCCGACGGCTCGGCCCACACCACGCGCTCGGCGCGGATCTGCCGGGCGCCGGAGTGGATCGCGTACAAGCAGCAGCGCACCCCCCGGCTGCTGTCCGGGCACAGCGGCGAGTGGACGTTCGCGCAGACCCCCGAGGGTCCGGTGGCGACCGCACGCCACACGGTCGCCGTCGACCCGACGGGCATCACCGAGGTCCTCGGCCCCGACGCCACCCTCGCCGACGCCCGCACCTACCTCCGCGAAGCCCTCGGCCGCAACAGCCTCGCCACCCTGCGCCACGCGGCCGGGGCAGTCGGGGCGGCCGACGCGGCCCAGGCAGCCGACGCGGCCCAGGCTGCTGAAGGCTGACCCGCGGCGCCCGGGGTCAGGGCGAGCAATAACCGGCGCCCTCGGCCAGTGCCACGCGGCGGGCCCGCAGCCGCACCCCCTGGCCGTACGCCCTCGTCGCGAGCAGCCCCAGGCCGAGCGCCAGCCGGTCAGGGACCACCTCGGAGCGCGGCCCCGGCGTGGAACGCTCCAGGTGACGGCCGTACCGGCGGGCGTCGAGCTCCAGGCCCGTGCGGTCCACGGCGAACACCTCCTCGCCCGCGAGCAGCCAGCGGGCCCGCCCCGCCGACGCGTCCACCTCGACCGCGCAGCGATGCCACGCCTCCGGGGTGCGGGGCGCCACCGGCACGGCGTACGCGAAGGAGCCGTGCGCCGCACCGGGGCGCGGCAGCCGCTCGTACAGCGCCCACACGAACCCGTTCGTCAGCGCGAAGTCGAACGCAAGGCCCGAGGCCATGTCCACGCAGATCAGCGCGGCCATGGCGCACGCCGGCCCGTCCCCGTCCGGGTGCCGGTCCGCGGCGAGGACCCGCGCCGACAGCTCCGCCTCCGCCCGGAACAGCCCCGGCCCACGCGCCTCGGGCTCCGCGAACGCGGCCCACCGCAGGTGCGCCGCCCCCTCCTGACCCGCAGGCTCCCTGCTGAACGCGGGCTGTTCCCCCTGCCCCGTGCCGTACCCGGACTCCACCCACAGCCCGTCGCCGTTGCCGGGCGTGGTCACCCGGGCGTCGCCCTGCGCGAGCCACGGCAGCGGCCGCAGCCGCCAGCGGGCCGCCCGCCCCGGCGCGGCCCAGTCCTCGTGGAAGTCGTCCTCGAACAGCATGCCCAACTCCTGCGTCGGCTCGGTGGCGTGGTGGACCGAGGTTCCGCGGCCCGGCTCAAGCCGCAGTGGAGGCCCCTTCGAGCCCGCCCGGCGAGGGTGGCGCCATCGACCGTCTCGCGCTCTGGAGGAACCGGTGACCGCCACCGCTGTCCGTACCGACGTCTACGCCCAGGTCCAGCACTTCTACGCCCACCAGATGCAGGCCCTCGACGGGGGCCGCTTCACCGACTACGCGGCCACCTTCACCGAGGACGGCACCTTCCAGCACTCCCCCGCCGCCGAGCCGGCGGTCGGCCGGGCCGGGATCGTCGCCGAACTGGTGGAGTTCCACAAGCGCTTCGACGGCGACCCGGTCCAGCGCCGCCACTGGTTCAACCACATCGCCCTGGAGCCGCAGGCCGACGGCTCGCTGCGTTCCACCGTGTACGCCCTGGTCGTCACCGTCCGGCCCGGCGGGAAGCCCGAGATCGCGCCCAGCTGCGTCGTCCACGACGTCCTGGAGGTCACCGACGAGGGTGTCCTGACCCGCTCGCGCCTGGTCACCCACGACCAGCTGGCCTGACCGCCCGCCGCCGTGCGGACACCGCCGAGTACGGCCCCCGGGCGGCCGTTGCTGGTGTACGGCACCGTCGAGGACTGGGCGCGGGCCGCCGAGTCCCGCGGGGGCCCGCCGCACCCCGGTGACGCCGCCCGCCTGCGCGCCCTGCGCGACGACCGGCTGCGCCGCCGCTTCCTGGCCTCCCGGCTGCTACTGCGCACCACCCTCGGCGCGCTCGCGGGCCGCGACCCGGACCGGATCCCGCTCGCCCGCACCGGGCTGGGCCGCCCGTACGCCCCCGGCCTGCCCGACCTGGACTTCAGCCTCAGCCACACCGGCTCCCTGCTGGCCGTCGCGGTCGTCCGCGGCGGCCGTGTCGGCGTGGACGCGGAACGCCCCGGCCGCCCCATGTCCGTACTGGAGCACCGGATGTGCACGCCCCACGAACGCGCCGGGCTCGACGCGCGCGGGCTGCGCGGCACCGCGCGCGACGCGGAGCTGCTGCGCCTGTGGACGCTCAAGGAGGCGTACGCAAAGGCCCTGGGCACCGGGCTGCGCCACCCGCCCCGCACCTTCGGCCTCGACCCCGCGGACCCGGCCGGACGGCCCTCCCTGCCCGGCGCCCTGAGCACCGGCGCCCTGAGCACCGGCGCCCTGAGCACCGCCACGCACACGCTGCCCGAGGGGACGGTGGTCAGCGTGGTCGCGTTCGAGCAGGGCTCCAGCCGCTGAGCCGACGATGGGTCAGATCCATGATGTCGAGGAGGAGCCCCACATGACCGGAGTCACCGCCGGAGTCACCGCCGATGCTCGAACCGGCGACCGAACAGGCGCTCGAACCGGCACCCGCAGCACCGTCCCGCCCGAGCTGACGGAGGTCGCCGACGGCGTGTTCTCCTACGTCCAGCCGGACGGGGGCTGGTGCCTGAACAACGCCGGTCTCGTCGTGTCGGGCGACCGCGCCGCGCTCGTGGACACCGCGGCCACCGAGGCGCGCGCCCGGGCACTGCGCGAGGCGGTGCTCTCGGTCGCCCCGGCCGCCCCCCAGGTCCTGGTCAACACCCACTTCCACGGCGACCACACCTTCGGCAACTTCGTCTTCCCGGAGTCCCTGGTCGTCGGTCACGAACGGGCCCGTACGGAGATGACCGAAGCGGGCCTGCACCTGACGGGCCTGTGGCCGGACGTCGAGTGGGGCGACCTCGAACTCGTCCCGCCCGCACTGACCTTCCGCGACCGGCTCACCCTCCACATCGGCGAGAAGACCGCCGAGCTGCTGCACCTGGGCCCGGCGCACACGAGCAACGACACGGTGCTCTGGCTGCCGGCCGCGCGGGTGCTGTTCACCGGCGACCTGGTGATGAACGGGGTGACGCCGTTCTGCCCCATGGGCTCGGTCGCCGGCTCCCTCGAAGCCCTGGACACGATGCGCGCCCTCGCCCCGGAGGTGGTCGTCACCGGCCACGGCCCGGTCGCGGGCCCCGGGGTGTTCGACGAGACCGAGGGCTATCTGCGCCTGCTGCAGGACCTCGCCCAGCAGGGTCTCGCCGAGGGGCTCGACCCGGTCGAGCTGGCCCGCCGTACCGACCTGGGCGGGTACGCGCGCTGGCTCGACGCCGAGCGGCTCGTCCCCAACCTCTTCCGGGCGTACGCCGAGGAACAGGGCGAGCCCCGCGGTTCCCGTGTGGACATGAGCGACCTCTTCGCCCGCATGGTCGAGTACCACGGAGGCCTGCCCGCCTGCCACGCCTGAGCGCCCGTCAGACCGCCCTCCACCCGCCTCGCCCGGGCGAAGAAGCCGCCGCCGCCCGTTCACGCGCCCGCGGCGATCTGCGCCGGCGCGGCGTCCCACGCGGAGTCCCACGCGGCGAAGGCCCCCCGCCGGTACAGCAGCGGGCGGGCCTCCTCGCGTATCAGCACCCGCTCCATGCGTCCGATCAGCAGCCGGTGGTCACCGGCGGCCACGCTCCGCTCCAGCGTGCACTCCGCGTGCCCCAGCACCCCGTCGAGCAGGACCGGGCACGCGGGCACGGACTCGGCGCGCCGCCACGCCACCCCGTCGAACTTGCGGTCCGAGCGTCCCGCGAAGGTACGCGCGAGCTCCTCGCCGCCTTCGGCGGCCAGCAGATGCAGCGTGAAGACCTCCGAGCCGAGCACCGCGGGCAGCGTGCGGGACCCCTCGTCCACACAGACCAGCAGCAGGGCCGGGTCCAGGGACACCGCGCTGAACGCGGTGCAGGTGAACCCGAGCGGTCTGCCGTCGGGGCCGGCCGTGGTCACCACCGCGACGGCCGCCGGTACGGATCCGAAGAAGTCGCGGAATGCCTCGGGCCCCAAAGCCATGCCTCTCACCGCCGTCGTCTCGCACATGCGCAGCGCCGGGCGGACCCCCGGCCTGGACAGCGTCGCCGCGGCGTCTGGAGGTCCCCTGGACTCCCACTGGAGCCCTCCCCGTCCCCTCCCCGTCCCCTCCCCGTCCCTCCCCACCACCACCCGCCCGCCGCCAAGTGGCCCACATTTCCCGGCACTTAATGGACCTGTCAGCCTGGGCCACAGCCCCCTACCGTCAGAGACATGGCGCACACCTCCTCCCCGGCCCCGCAGGCCTCCCGGGCCCCCCGAGCTCTCCTCCTCGCCCAGCTGAGCAACTCGATCGGCGACGGCGCCTTCTACGTCACCTCGGCCCTCTACTTCAGCCAGATCGTCGGCCTGTCCGCCGCACAGATCGGGATCGGGCTCACGCTCGCCTGGGCCGTCGGCTCGGTCGCCGGCGTCTGGCTCGGACACCTCGCCGACCGGCGCGGCCCGCGCGGGACCGCCGTCCTGCTCGCCCTCGCCACCGCGGCCGCCGTCGGCTCGTTCCTCTTCATCCGCTCCTTCGTGCCGTTCCTGATCGCGGCCGCGGTGTACGCCACCGCCCAGAGCGGTCTCGCCGCCGCCCGCCAGGCCCTGCTCGCCGGACTGGTCGAGCCCTCGGCCCGTACGGAGGTACTGGCCAGGCTGCAGTCCACCCTCAACGCCGGCCTCGCCGTCGGCGCCGGAATCGGCGGACTCGCCCTGCACGCCGGCACCCGCACGGCCTACCTGTCCGTCTTCGCGCTCGACGCCATGGGCTTCCTGCTCTGCGCCCTGGTGCTGCGCGGCCTGCCGGTCGTGGCCGGCGCCCCGGCGGCGGCCGGGGGCGAACCCCGCCTGGCCGTGCTCCGCGACCGCCCGTACGCGCTGCTCACCTTCCTCAACGCGCTGATGCTCCTTCGGCTGCCGCTGCTCAGCCTCGCCCTGCCGCTGTGGATCGTGCAGCGGACCTCCGCCCCTGGCTGGGTCGTCTCGGCGCTCTTCGTCCTCAACACGGGTGTCGTGATGCTCTTCCAGGTGCGTACGGCCAAGGCGGTGACCGGGCTGCCCGAGGCCACGCGCGCGGTGGGCCGGGCCGGGGCCGTCATGCTCGCCTCCTGCGCCGTGTTCGCGGTGACGGCCGCCGGCTTCGGGCCGTGGGCGACCGTCGCGGTCCTCGCCCTCGGGGCGGTGCTCCAGGTGATCGCGGAGATGCGCCACTCCGCCGGCTCCTGGCAGATCGGCTTCTCCCTCGCGCCGGCCGGCCGGATCGGGCAGTACCAGGGCTTCTACGGCACCGGTGTCCCTGTCGCCAGGACCCTCGGCCCGCTCCTGGTCACGGCGCTCCTGGTGACCTGGGGCGTGCCCGGCTGGCTGCTCCTCGGTGCGATCTTCCTGGTCACGGGGCTGCTGACGAAGCCCGCGGTCCGCTGGGCCGAGCGGTCCCGCGCCCAGGCGCCCACCCCTGCCACGGCAGAGCTCGTCGGCGCCCACTGAGCCGGCCAGTGAGCCGTACGAGTGGTGTTCATCGGAAGAACTGCGCGGTGGCGGCGTCGCTCCATGGAATCCCGGCGCCCGTCCACATCATGAGGAAGGTACGAAAAGCGCGCAATTCGAAATGAACCATCCGAGAACGTCACTCAAGCGAAAGCGACAACGAAAGCGAGGGGCCATGGCCACCGCCAAGGTCAAGCAGTTCTGGACCGCCTTCATCTCCGTACTCTTCGCCCTGCTCGCCTCCGTCGGCCTGGCGAGCACCGCCGCCGCCGCGCAGGCTCCCTCCGTCCAGCAGCCGGAGGAGCCGGCCTCGTCCGCCGCCACCACCGGCGCGCGCACCCTCGCCGCCGTACCGGCGCAGCGACCGGCGCATCAGTGGCCCGCGGCCCGCGACCGTTCTCTGCCGCCCACCATCAAGCAGCGCATCCGTGCCGAGGCGCACAACTCCTCGCCCTCCGTACGCCACCTGCCCGCCGGCTCCCCGGTCGAGACCGCTCTCGCGGACCAGACGGAGTTGTCGGGCCGTGCGCTCGCCGCGGCCGCGTAGGGCGCAGGGAGTCGATGCGCTCCCCGCGCCCCAGGAAACCCGCGGTCAGCGACGCTCGTCGCCCTCCGCATCGGCCCCAGCCTCCCCAGCCTCGGCCTCAGCCTCCTTGGCTTCCTTGGCCTCCTTGGCCTCCACCTCAGGATCGAGAGCCCCCGTCGGCGGCGACGTCAGGGACGACGGTTCCGACTCCTCGTCGACCTCGGTAGGAGCGGGCGGTTCGACCAGCCAGTCCGGGTTGGCCTGCTTGTCCCACCACTTCCACGCGAAGAAGGCGGCGCCGACCAGAAGACCAAGGCCCGCGAGTCCCTTGGCGAGGCGTCCGGCCCTGGCCCGACGCTCGTGTTTCCTCACGATCTTCCTGATCTCCTTCGGTGTCACCTGCCCGCGCAGCGCGGCCCAGGCGGCCACCGAACGCGCTCCGGCCTCGTCGAGAACGGGACCGGTCGCGGCGACCGCGTTCTCCACGCGAGGAACGGTGTAGTCGGCCGCCTGACGGGCGGCCTTACGGGTGACGACCGCGGCGCGATGCGCGGCCTCGTCGACCCGCGGCGGTACATGCGGTGCGACATAGCAGTCGTACTGCACACGAGCTTGCTTACGGGCCCGCTTGGCGGCCTTCGAGACTTTCGGCGCGAGCCGGACGCGTGCCTCGTGCGCATAGTGCGCGGCCTGGTCCTTGGCCGTACCGGCGTACTGCACGGCCTGGTCCTTGGCCGTGCCGGCATAGGGCGCCACCACTTCCGCGGCGTGCAGCACGCTGTCCTTGGCCGAATCGGTCGCGGCGCGCACGCTGTCCATCCGGGTCACGGGATCCTCCTACTCGGTGGCGGTGTCGGTTTTTCGCCTTTCCACCCTTTTCGAAATCATGCCTGTCCGATCGTGGTCCGGCATGCGGGGCGGGCATACGGGGCATGGCCCTGTCTCTTCCGTGCGAGGATGCGATGCGCGTCAGTGGAGACTTACGGAAGGCGGACCGTGGCCGAGCAGCTCTACGCCACTCTCAGGACCAACCGGGGCGACATCGAGATCCGGCTCCTGCCGAACCACGCCCCGAAGACGGTCAGAAACTTCACCGAACTCGCCCAGGGCGAGCGTGAGTGGACGCATCCGGCCACCGGCAAGGTCGCCGCGGACCGGCTGTACGACGGCACCGTCTTCCACCGGGTCATCGAGGGCTTCATGATCCAGGGCGGGGACCCGCTGGGGAACGGCACCGGCGGTCCGGGCTACGAGTTCGCCGACGAGTTCCACCCGGAGCTCTTCTTCGACCGCCCCTACCTGCTCGCCATGGCCAACGCCGGTCCGGGCACGAACGGCTCGCAGTTCTTCATCACGGTCGGGGCCACGACCTGGCTGAACCGCAAGCACACGATCTTCGGCGAGGTCGTCGGCGCGGAGAGCAAGAAGGTCGTCGACGCGATCGCCGCGACGCCGGTCAACGCGAACACCAAGCGCCCCCTCGACGACGTGGTCCTCGAGTCCGTGGTGATCGAGACCCGCTGACCCGCTGACCCGCGGACCCGCGGACCGGCGGACCGGCGGACCGGCGGACCGGCCGCCCCGCTGACCCGCTTGGCCGTCGGCCGGTCCCGCCAGGGAACCTTTCCGCCCCGCCCGTCCGTATCAGGAGGGCGGGGTGCTGCCTCGCCGCCCCCATCTCCTCGGGAGGGACCTCCATGGAGCCGCAGTCCGGCCTGCCGCGCTGTTACCGCCATCCGGACGTCGAGACTGGCATCCGCTGCACGCGCTGCGACAAGCCGATCTGCCCGCAGTGCATGGTCTCCGCGTCCGTCGGCTTCCAGTGCCCGGACTGTGTGCGCAACGGCTCCGGCACGGGCCACGCGCCCGACGCGAACCAGCCCCGTACGCTCGCCGGCGGGCGGGTGGCGGCGGACGGCCGCTTCGTCACCAAGATCCTCATCGCGATCAACCTGGCCGTCTTCATCGCCGTCCAGGTGGCCGGCGACCGTCTCGTGGACGAGCTGTCGCTGATCGGCCTCGCGTTCAGCCCGGGGCTCGGCGAGGTGGTGGGCGTCGCCGACGGCGAGTGGTACCGGCTGCTGACCTCCGCCTTCCTCCACCAGGAGATCCCGCACTTCGCGTTCAACATGCTGGGCCTGTGGTTCATCGGCGGCATCCTCGAACCGGAGCTCGGCCGGATCCGCTACACCCTGCTCTGTCTGCTCTCCGGTCTCTCCGGATCCGCGCTCGTCTATCTGATCGCCGCACCGAACCAGCCCTCGCTCGGCGCCTCGGGCATCGTCTACGGCCTGATCGGCGCCTGGGCGGTGCTCGCCCGCCGCCGCCGGTCCGAGATGGGACCCGTCGTCCTCTTCGTGGGCCTGTCGCTGCTGCTGACGTTCACCCGCCCCGGCATCTCCTGGGAGGCGCACGTCGGCGGCCTCGTCGGCGGCGCCCTGGTGGCCTACGCCCTGCTGCACGCGCCGCGCGCCCGACGGAACCTCGTGCAGTACACAGCCTGTGGACTGGTGCTCCTGATCGACCTGGGCATGGTCCTCGCCCGCACCGCCGCGCTCACCTGAGCGACGGGGGCTGTGGACGAGCTTCTCGCAAAGCTTTCCCCAGAGTTATCCACAGCGCGTGGCGGATCCTGTGCACCCCGTGGAGAACACCAGTGCCCAGCGCCTCTGAGCTGGGCTTTTCCTCCGGAGGTATGGCAAGGGGCGCTCTCGCGACGAGAGCGCCCCAGTCACACCGGCGTCAACCTACCGCTGAGTTATCCACAGATCTTCGTAAGTTATCCAGTGCTGTGCACAACGCTGTGGATAAGTGAGGGGCAGAGCTTGACGAGCAGGGTGGCCCGACGCTACTTCCACTGCGTCGAGACGCCGAACCCCGCCGCGATGAAGCCGAAGCCCACGACGATGTTCCAGTTGTTGATGGACTTCACCGGCAGCGTGCCGTCGGTGACGTAGAAGACGACGATCCACACCAGCCCGATCAGGAACAGCGCCAGCATCACCGGTGCCACCCAGCTGCGGTTGGTCAGCTTGATGTTGGTGGCCTGCTTGGCGGGCGGGGGCGTGAAGTCGGCCTTCTTGCGGATACGTGACTTCGGCACGAGGGACTCTCCTGTCGATGCGCTGCGTGACCGCGCAGGGAACTGTGGCTGGCGCCGGGGTGGGACGGCTGGGTGACGTAGGAGGACCACTGCGTCCCCCGGGCGTCCGTTAGCGTAGTGGTTCCGCGGCACCGAAGGGGATCAGGGTACGTTGATCAATTCCGCCGACTCTTCCAGCGGGCCGGGCCGACCCCCGAGGTGGCGGCCCGTCCGGGTGCTGACGGCTGCCGTTTTCGCCCTCGCCGGGCTGATCTTCGTCACCAGCTTCAACACCGCCAAGGGCACCAACATCCGCACGGACGCCTCGCTGCTGCGGCTCTCCGACCTGATCGAGGAGCGCAGCCACAAGAACGCCGGCCTCGACGAGTCCACGGCCGCCCTGCGCGCCCAGGTCGACGGCCTCGCCGCCCGCGACGACGGCTCCACCGAGGCGGAGGACGCGCGCCTGCGCGCCCTGGAGGCGGCCGCCGGGACCACCGAGACCTCCGGGCCCGGGCTGACCGTCACCCTCAACGACGCCCCGCCGAACGCCCAGGCCGCCCCCGGCTACCCCGAACCCCAGGCCAACGACCTCGTCATCCACCAGCAGGACCTCCAGGCCGTCGTGAACGCCCTGTGGAAGGGCGGCGCCCAGGGCATCAAGGTCATGGACCAGCGGCTCATCTCGACCAGCGCCGTGCGCTGCGTCGGCAACACGCTGATCCTCCAGGGCCGCGTCTACTCGCCCCCGTACAAGATCACCGCCGTGGGCGACCGGGGAAAGCTGAACAAGGCGCTCGCCGACTCGCCCGCCGTCCAGAACTACCAGCTGTACGTGAAGGCCTACGGGCTCGGCTGGAAAGTCGACGAGCACAAGGCGGTGACTCTTCCCGGCTACTCCGGCACAGTGGATCTCCACTACGCGAAGCCGGTGAGCTGACGCCTGGGAGAGCCGATGCGACTGCTCGTCAGAACGTTCAGCGAGCTCTGCATCACCATCGGCACCCTGATCGTCCTCTTCGTCGTGTACGTGATGTTCTGGACCGGCGTCCGGGCCGAGGGGGCCACGGCCGGCCAGATCGACACCCTGGAACGGGAGTGGGTCGAGCAGCCCGTCCCCGACGCCGCCGCGGCACCGCCGCCCCCGAAGGCGTACACGCCCGGCCGGGGCATCGCCGTCATGTACATCCCCCGCCTCGGCAAGGACTGGGAATGGCCCGTCCTGGAGGGCACCGCCACCGCCACCCTGAAGAAGGGCCTCGGCCACTACCCCGCCACCGCCCGCCTCGGCGGGACCGGCAACTTCGCCGTCGCCGGCCACCGGCGCACGTACGGAGATCCGTTCAAGGACTTCCCCCGGCTGCGCCCGGGTGACGCGGTCGTCCTCACCGACGGCACGACCTGGTACACGTACACGATCGCGCGGAAGCCGTACCGGACCGTCCCCACCGACATCGGCGTGATCGACCCCGTACCCCCCAAGTCCGGCTTCGACGGGCCGGGCCGCTATCTCACCCTCACCACCTGCGAGCCGGAGTGGGGCAGCAGCCACCGGCTGATCGCCTGGGCCCACCTGGACGCCACCCGCCCTGTGACGCAGGGCAAGCCACCGGCTTTGACCGGCTGACCCCTCATGGCGCCGATGCCCCGTACTCTGGTGCCCGTAACGAACGGAAGGGGCAGCGGACGTCATGTACGGCTGGATCTGGCGGCATCTGCCGGGCAACGCGTGGGTCCGGGCGATCATCTCGCTCGTACTCGTCCTCGGCGTGGTCTACGCGCTCTTCCAGTACGTGTTCCCCTGGGCGGAGCCACTGCTTCCGTTCAACGATGTGACGGTGGACGGCCAGTGAGCGCGCGGATTCTCGTCGTCGACAACTACGACAGCTTCGTCTTCAACCTCGTTCAGTACCTCTACCAGCTCGGTGCCGAGTGCGAGGTGCTGCGCAACGACGAGGTCGAGCTCGGCCACGCACAGGACGGCTTCGACGGCGTCCTGCTCTCGCCCGGGCCGGGAGCGCCCGAACAGGCGGGTGTCTGCATCGACATGGTCCGCCACTGCGCCGCGACCGGTGTGCCGGTCTTCGGCGTCTGCCTGGGCATGCAGTCGATGGCGGTGGCGTACGGCGGCGTCGTGGACCGCGCCCCCGAGCTGCTGCACGGCAAGACCTCGCTGGTCACGCACGAGGGCAAGGGCGTCTTCGCGGGCCTGCCGTCGCCGTTCACCGCGACCCGCTACCACTCGCTGGCCGCCGAGCCCGCGACCCTGCCGGACGAGCTGGAGGTCACGGCCCGGACGGACGACGGCATCATCATGGGGCTGCGCCACCGTGATCTGGCCGTCGAGGGAGTGCAGTTCCACCCCGAGTCGGTGCTCACCGAGCACGGTCACCTGATGCTCGCCAACTGGTTGGAGCAGTGCGGCGACAAGGGGGCGATCGGCCGGTCGGCGGGGCTCGCGCCGGTGGTGGGCAAGGCCGTCGCGTGACGGCGGGGTCGCCGTGGTTCCGGGCGACGAACCTGCCGGAACCGGAGCCAGAGCCGACAACGGCGTACGAGAGCCCGGCGTACGAGCCGATAGCGGACCCCGAGCCGGCGTTCCCTGAGGCGACGGTCCCCGAGGCGCCGTACGAGCCGTACGAGCCGTACGAGACCGCCTACGAGCCCGTCTACGAGCCCGTCTACGAGCTCCCCGAGCCGCGGGACGAGACGATGCCCCTGCGGACCGTGGAACAGGCCGTGACGCCGCCTCCCGGCCCCGGCAGGGCCGAGCGCCGGCGCGCCGCCAAGGGGAAGGGCCGCCGAGGCGCGGCGGCTGCCGCGTCCGCGCCGGCCGCGGAGACGCCCGCGGCCCCGCTGTCCCGCGTCGAGGCCCGCCGCGCGGCGCGCGCCGCGAAGGAGAGCGTCGGGGTCGTCGCCAGCCGGGTGGTCGGCGAGCTGTTCATCACCTTCGGCGTGGTCATGCTGCTGTTCGTCACGTACCAGCTGTGGTGGACGAACGTCCGGGCCGGCCAGCAGACCGACAAGGCCAAGGAACAGATCGAGGAGGCCTGGTCCCAGGGCCGCGCACCGGGCGCCTTCGAGCCGGGTCAGGGCTTCGCCATCATGTACATCCCCAAGCTGGACGTGGTCGTCCCGGTCGCCGAGGGCATCAGCAAGCCGAAGGTCCTGGACCGGGGCATGGTCGGCCACTACGGCGAGGGCAAGCTGAAGACCGCGATGCCCTCCGACAAGCAGGGCAACTTCGCGGTGGCCGGCCACCGCAACACGCACGGCGAGCCGTTCCGGTACATCAACCAGCTGAAGAGCGGCGACCCGATCGTGGTCGAGACCCAGGACGCGTACTACACGTACGAGATGGCGAGCATCCTGCCCCAGACCTCGCCGTCGAACATCGCGGTGATCGACCCGGTGCCGAAGGGATCGGGCTTCCAGGGTCCGGGCCGGTACATCACGCTGACCACGTGCACCCCCGAATTCACCAGCACGTACCGCATGATCGTGTGGGGAAAGCTGGTCGAGGAACGCCCGCGCAGCAAGGGAAAGCCGGACGCGCTCGTAGGCTGAGACCCGACCACCCCGACACCTCCACACTTCCAGACGGGACGACGTAGTGGCACGTGCGCGCAACCGGATCGCCGGAGTCATCAGTGTCTTCGGCGAACTCCTCATCACCGCGGGCCTGGTGCTCGGTCTCTTCGTCGCCTACTCCCTGTGGTGGACCAACGTCCTGGCCGACCGCGCCGCCGGCCGCGACGGCAACCAGGTCCGCGACAACTGGGCGGCCCAGGGCCCGGGCGCGCTGGACACGAAGGACGGCATCGGCTTCCTGCACGTACCGGCGATGGGTGACGACGAGATACTCGTCAAGAAGGGCACCGACAGCGAGACGCTGAACAACGGCGTCGCCGGCTACTACACGGCCCCGATCAAGTCGGCCCTCCCGCAGGACAAGCAGGGCAACTTCACACTGGCCGCGCACCGGGACGGGCACGGGGCGAAGTTCCACAACATCCACAAGCTGAAGAGCGGCGACCCGATCGTCTTCGAGTCCAAGGACACGTGGTTCGTCTACAAGGTCTACAAGACCCTGCCGGAGACGACGAAGTACAACGTGGACGTCCTCCAGCCGGTCCCGAAGGAATCGGGGAAGAAGCAGCCGGGCCGCTACATCACGCTGACGACGTGCACGCCGATGTACACCTCGGACTACCGCTACATCGTGTGGGGCGAGCTGTCCCGCACGGAGAAGGTGGACGCGAACCGGACACCACCGGCGGAGCTGCGCTAGCCGCGACTGCCCCTCACAGGAAGAGCCCCGGCATCCTCATGGATGCCGGGGCTCTTCCTGTGGGACGTGCCGGTGCGGCTAGTCGAAGAAGCCGCCGCCGTCCCTCTTCTCGGTCTTCACGTTGACCGGCTGGTTCGGCTGGCCCTGTGCGCCGGGCAGGGGATCCTGCTGCCGGATCCGGGCGTCACCCGCGTCGGAACCGTCGATGCTGCCGAGCTGGTAGCCGCTCGCGGCCAGCGTCGTGCGGGCCTCGTCGAGGGTCTGGCCGATGATGAAGGGCACCGGCTGCGTGTTCTGCTGCGGGCCCTTGGAGACCTTCAGCGTGATCTGGACGTCCTTGGGCTGGTCCGTGTTGCCCTGCGGGTTCATGCCGACGACCGTGTTCGCGGGCTGCTCGGAGTCGACCTCCTGCCTGGCGACGTTCTCGAAGCCGAGCGTCTTGAGGTCCTGGACGGCCTGGTCGAAGAGGCGGCCCGTGACGTCGGGCAGCTGCGACTTCTCCTTCTTCGCCACCGTGATCGTGACCGTGGAGTTCTTCTCCGCGTTGGTGTTGCCCGCAGGGTTCTGCCGCAGGACCTGGCCCGGGTCCTCGTCCGACTCCTCCTGCTTGACCTCGACCTTGAAGCCCTTGTCCTTGAGGAGCTGCTCCGCGCTCTCCTGGGACTTCTCCGTCACGTCCGGGACCTCGACCTGCGGCGCGCCCTCGGAGACGACGACCGAGATCGTCTCGTTGACGTCCATCTTCGCGACGCCGTCCGCGACCGGGACCTGGCTGCAGATCGTGCCCTTGGGCTGCTCGCAGCGCTCCGCGCCCGACTGCGTGACCTTGACCTGGGCGTTGGCCGCGAGGCCCTCGGCCTCCTTCAAGGTCTTGCCGACCAGCTGCGGCACGGGCACCTGGTCCGTGCCCTCCTTGCCGTCGAAGATCGATTGGCCGATCAGGATCGCTCCGACCAGCACCAGGATGCCCGCGAGCACCAGCAGGATCGTCGAGGTGTTCGACTTCTTCTCGCGGCGGCGACGGTCCGGGCGGTCGTCGTAGCCGTAGCCGCCGTCGTCCGGGTTCATCGGCGGGAGCATGGAGGTCTGGCCGGCCGGGTCGGTCTGGCGCAGGGCCGTCGTCGGCTGGTCGTCCGGCGCGTAGCCGCCGTAGCCGTTGCCGTAACCGCCGCCGTACCCCGCCGCACCCATCGCCGCGGCCGCCGCGACCGGCTGGCCGTCGAGGCAGGCCTCGATGTCGGCGCGCATCTCGTCCGCGGACTGGTAGCGGTAGTCGGGGTCCTTGACCAGCGCCTTCAGGACGATGGCGTCCATCGAGGGCGTGATCTCGGGGTCGAAGTTCGACGGGGGCTGCGGCTCCTCCCGTACGTGCTGATAGGCGACCGCGACCGGGGAGTCGCCGACGAACGGCGGCCGGACGGTCAGCAGCTCGTACAGCAGGCAGCCGGTGGAGTACAGGTCGGAGCGGGCGTCGACCTGCTCGCCCTTGGCCTGCTCGGGGGAGAGGTACTGGGCCGTGCCGATGACGGCCGCGGTCTGCGTCATGGTCATGCCCGCGTCGCCCATGGCGCGCGCGATGCCGAAGTCCATGACCTTGACCTGACCGGTCCGCGTCAGCATGACGTTCGCCGGCTTGATGTCACGGTGCACGATGCCGGCGCGGTGCGAGTACTCCAGCGCCTGGAGGATGCCGACCGTCATCTCGAGCGTGCGCTCGGGCAGCAGCTTGCGCCCGGAGTGCAGCAGCTCACGCAGGGTCGAGCCGTCGACGTACTCCATCACGATGTACGGGATGGAGACCCCGTCGACGTAGTCCTCGCCGGTGTCGTAGACCGCGACGATCGCCGGGTGGTTGAGCGAGGCGGCCGACTGGGCCTCACGGCGGAACCGGGCCTGGAAGGACGGGTCGCGGGCGAGGTCGGCCCGCAGCGTCTTCACGGCGACGGTGCGGCCGAGCCGGGTGTCGTGGGCGAGGTAGACCTCTGCCATGCCACCACGGCCGAGCACCGAGCCCAGCTCGTACCGGCCGCCGAGGCGACGCGGCTCTTCCATAGCTAATCCAGCCCTCTCCGTCTGTCCCGACCGCACCCGTGTGTGGTCCGGCGGTGTGCTGTTCGCGCAAAGGCTACCGGCCACAGGAAGGCGTTCCGCCCGCGACCGGCACCTGATACAGGACCGGTACCTGGCCGCTGCCCGCCGGTGCCCGGGCGCAAGGTCAGCTCCGGCTCTTCAATACCGCCTTCATCACAGCCTTGGCGATCGGGGCGGCGAGACCGCCACCGCTGATGTCCTCACGGTCCGTGCCCGCGGAGTCCTCGACGATCACGGCGACCGCGACCGGGGAGCCCTCGGCGGTCTTGGCGTAGGAGATGAACCAGGCGTAGGGGCGCTTGGCGTTCTTCTCGCCGTGCTGGGCCGTGCCGGTCTTGCCGCCGATCTTCACGCCGTCCATGTCGAGGTCGGCGTTGCCGCCCGTGCCGTTCTCGACCACGTTCTCCATCATCGTCTGGATCAGCTGGGCGTTCTGCTGCGACAGCGGACGGCTCATCTCCTCGGGCTCGTTCCGCTTGATCACGTCGAGGTTCGGGGCGCGCAGCTCCTCGACCATGTACGGCTGCATGAGCTTGCCGTCGTTGGCGATGGCCGCCGTGACCATGGCCATCTGGAGGGGCGTGGTCGCGGTGTTGAACTGGCCGATCGAGGAGAGCGCGTTGCCGCCGCGGTCCATCTTCTTGTCGTAGACGGAGGCCGCCGAGCGGACCGGGGTGAACTGCTCGGCGTTGAAGCCGAACTTCTCGGCCGTCTCGATCATCGCGTCGCGGCCGACCTCGTCACCGAGCTTGGCGAAGACCGAGTTGCAGGAGACCCGCAGCGCCTCGTTCAGGCTGGCGTTCTTGCAGCCGCTCGCGTGGTTCTTCATCGGCACCCTGGAGAGCGGGATGTTGTACGGCTCAGGGGTGTCGGTCGGCGCGTCGATGTCCGTGATCTTGCCGTGCTCCAGCGCTGCGGCCGCCGTGACGACCTTGAAGACGGAGCCGGGCGGGTAGATCTCGCGCAGCGCGCGGTTGAGCTTCGGCTTGTTCTTGTCGTTCTCCAGCGCGATCCACGCCTTCTCGTCCTTCGCCGAGTAGCCCGCGAAGGAGGAGGGGTCGTACGAGGGGGTGGACGCCAGCGCGAGGATCTTGCCGGTCTTCGGCTCGATGGCCACGACCGCGCCCGTATTGCTGCCCAGGCCCTCGAAGGCGGCCTTCTGCGCGGCGCCGCTCAGCGTCGTGACGACGTCGCCGCCCTTCTTCTCCTCGCCCGTGAACATCGACAGGGTGCGGTCGAAGAAGAGCCGGTCGTCGTTGCCGGTGAGGATGCCGTCCTCGATCTTCTCGATCTGGTTGGCGTCGTAGGCCTGCGAGGCGTAGCCGGTCACCGGCGCCCACATCGGGCCGTCGACGTAGGTCCGCTTGAACCGGTAGTACGGGTCCTTGGAGTCCACGGAGCCGGTGATGGGCTTGCCGTCCACGATGATGTTGCCTCGGACGTTGGCGTACCGCTCGATCGTGACGCGCCGGTTCTTCGGGTGGGCGTTCAGCTCGTCGGCGCGGACGTACTGGAGCCAGTTGTCCCGGATCAGCAGGGCGAGGACCAGCAGGCCGCAGAAGATCGCGACCCGGCGCAGGGGCTTGTTCACGGACGGACCACCTGGGTCATTTCGGCGTCGGGGGACGGGGCGGGGGCGGGCGCCGGGCGGCGCGCGGTGTCGCTGATCCGGATCAGGATGCCGATCAGGGCCCAGTTGGCGATCACGGAGGAACCGCCGTACGCGAGGAACGGCATGGTCATACCGGTCAGCGGGATGAGGCCCATCACACCGCCGGCGACGACGAAGACCTGGAGCGCGAAGGCGCCGGACAGGCCCATCGCGAGCAGCTTGCCGAACGGGTCGCGGGCCGCCAGGGCCGTGCGGACACCACGCTCGATGATCAGCCCGTACAGGAGCAGGAAGACCATGACGCCGGCCAGGCCGAGCTCCTCGCCGACGGTGGCGAAGATGAAGTCGGAGTTGGCCGCGAAGCCGATGAGGTCCGAGTTGCCCTGGCCGAGGCCGGTGCCGAGGATGCCGCCGGAACCGAAGGACATCAGCACCTGGGTCATCTGGTCACAGGCGGCGGCCATGTTGGAGCCCTCGGGCGCCGTCTTCAGGCACTCGAACGGGTCGAGCCAGGCGGCCACGCGGGACTTGACGTGGGTGGCGGTGGAGCCGACCACCACGGCACCGGCGGTCGACATCAGCAGACCCATGACGACCCAGCTGGTCCGCTCCGTCGCCACGTACAGCATGATCACGAACATGCCGAAGAAGAGGAGCGAGGTACCGAGGTCGTTCTCGAAGACCAGGATGAGGAGGCTGACGGCCCAGATGGTGAGGATCGGGCCGAGGTCACGGCCACGCGGCAGGTAGAGGCCCATGAAGCGGCGGCTGGCCAGGGCCAGTGCGTCCCGTTTCACCATCAGATAGCCGGAGAAGAAGACCGCCAGGATGATCTTGGCGAACTCGCCGGGCTGGATGGAGAATCCGGCGACGCTGATCCAGATCTTGGCACCGAGGACGTCGGCACCGAGGCCCGGTACCAACGGCAGCAGCAGCAGGACGAGGGCCGCCACCATCGAGATGTACGTGTAGCGCTGGAGGACCCGGTGGTCCTTCAGGAGCAGCAGGACGCCCACGAACATGGCGACGGCGATCGCCGAGTACAGCATCTGGCTGGGGGCGTCGGGGCTGAACGTCTTGTACCGGTTGATGATGCGCGGCGACTGGTCCAGGCGCCAGATCAGTACCAGGCCCATCCCGTTCAGCAGGGTCGCCAGCGGCAGCAGCAGTGGGTCCGCGTACGGCGCGAACTTGCGCACCACGAGGTGGGCGACGCTCGCGAGCAGGCCGAGCCCGAGCCCGTACCCGAGCATGCCCGCGGGCACCTCGCCGTCGATCGCCAGGCCGACGTTGAGGTACGCGAACACCGGGATGGCGACGGCGAACGCGAGCAGCGCCAGCTCGGTGTTGCGGCGGCTCGGCGCCTCGATGGCGCCGATCGTGGTCGTGTTGGTGACAACGCTCATGGTGGTGAAAGGCCCCCTACGGGTGCTTACTGCTTGCCGCAGTTCGAGGCCAGCTTCTGCTCGTCCTCCGTGAGGGTGGGGCCCGGGGAGGGAGCGGCTGTGGTGGGCTTGGAATCGGGCGGGGTCGAGCCGTCCGCGGGCGGCTGGCTCGCCTGGTCCGCGGCCTTCTCGGCGGCCTCACGGCGCTGCTCGGCCTTCTTGCAGGCCGAAGCCTGCGCCGCCAGCTCCGCGATCTTCGTCTGTGCCTTGCCGAGGCTGCCGCCGGCGATCGTGTCCTCGACCTGCTTGCGCTGGTAGGGCGGCAGGTACTTGAGTTCGATCTCGGGGTGATCCTTCTCCACGTCCGAGAGCGAGACCCAGGCCAGGTCCTGGCTGATACCCCGGTACAGCGCGACGTGCTCGTCCTTGGAGCCGACGTAGTACTGCGTCTGCGTCCAGCGGTAGCCGCCGTACGCGCCGCCGCCGAGCACACCGAGCGCGAGGAGCAGGAAGAAGCTCCGCTTCAGCCACTTCCGGCCGGTGCGCGGCTTGGCGTACTTGTCGAAGTCCTCGTCCGTGTAGGCGCCGAACGAACCCTGCGGCGGCATGCCGCCGTAGCCGTGGTCGTCGCCGCTGCCGGGCGGGCCGAAGCCGCCCGCAGGGGGCTGCTGGTGCGGCGCGGGGCGGCCGAGCCCGGAGGCGCGGCCGGCCGGGGTCTGCATCGCCCCGCCGTCGTTCGGCTGCGCCTGGTTCTCGGCGACCGCGCCGACGATGACCGGGGTGTCGCTGAGCTGCCCGGCGAGCGTGTCGCCGCCGTCGACGTCGAGGACGTCGGCGACGATCACCGTGATGTTGTCGGGGCCGCCGCCGCGCAGCGCGAGCTGGATCAGCTCCTGCACGGTCTCCTGCGGACCCTGGTAGCTGGCGAGGGTGTCCTCCATCGTCTGGTGCGAGACGACGCCGGACAGACCGTCGGAGCAGATCAGATACCGGTCGCCGGCCCGGACCTCACGGATGGAGAGATCGGGCTCGACATGGTCGCCGCTGCCCAGCGCGCGCATGAGGAGGGACCTCTGCGGGTGGGTGGTGGCCTCTTCCTCGGTGATCCGGCCCTCGTCGACGAGCCGCTGCACCCAGGTGTGGTCCTGCGTGATCTGCGTCAGCACACCGTCGCGCAGCAGGTACGCCCGCGAGTCGCCGACGTGCACCAGGCCCAGGCGCTGACCCGTCCACAGCAGGGCGGTGAGCGTGGTGCCCATGCCCTCCAGCTGCGGGTCCTCCTCGACCATCATCCGCAGCTGGTCGTTGGCGCGCTGCACCGCGGCGCCGAGCGACGTGAGGATGTCGGAGCTGGGGACGTCGTCGTCGAGGGTGACGAGGGTGGAGATCACCTCGGAGGAGGCGACCTCACCGGCGGCCTGGCCGCCCATGCCGTCGGCGATGGCGAGCAGCCGGGGTCCGGCGTAGCCGGAGTCCTCGTTGCCCTCCCGGATCATGCCCTTGTGCGACCCGGCGGCGAAGCGCAGTGACAGACTCATGCGCACCTGCCCTGTCGACGCCGCCTCGGGGTACAGCCGGTCTCGAGCCACACTGCCCACCCTCCGGTCGGGAGCCGGTGCCGGTCCGCGGTCCGGACCCGACGATCCGCCGCGCGGCCCGTCGTGGGGACCGCCTCGGCCCGCTCGCTCCGCTCGCACTCATACATGACGTAGCACTACTTCCGCAGCTCGATGACGGTCTTGCCGATGCGGATCGGCGCGCCCAGCGGAATCGGTGTGGCGGTGGTGAGTCGGGTCCGGTCGAGATACGTGCCGTTGGTGGACCCGAGATCCTCGACGATCCACTGGCCGTCCCGGTCCGGGTAGATCCTGGCATGCCTGCTGGAGGCGTAGTCGTCGTCCAGCACGATCGTCGAGTCGTGGGCACGGCCCAGCGTGATGGTCTGCCCCTGCAGGGCGACCGTCGTGCCGGTGAGCGTGCCTTCGGAGACGACCAGCTTCGTCGGGGCGCCGCGGCGCTGGCGGCCTCCGCCCGCGTTCTGCTGTCCGCGCTGCTGCGGCGGCGTGGCCGCCTGGCGTGCGTTCTGCTGCGGACGGGCGTCCTGGCGGCGCGAACCGCGCTGCGTGACACGCGTGCCGAACAGGTCGCTGCGGATGACCTGGACGGCCACGATCACGAACAGCCACAGAACGGCCAGGAAACCCAGCCGCATGACCGTCAGGGTCAGCTCTGACATTGCCCCCGCTTCACCCTTCGGCTTGCCGGTAAACGATGGTGGTGCTGCCCACGACGATCCGCGAGCCGTCGCGGAGCGTAGCGCGGGTGGTGTGCTGCCCGTCCACCACGATGCCGTTGGTGGATCCGAGATCCTGGATCGTCGAGGGCGTTCCGGTCCGGATCTCGCAGTGCCGGCGGGAGACGCCGGGATCGTCGATCCTCACGTCCGCGTCGGTGCTGCGGCCAAGGACCAGGGTCGGGCGGGAGATCTGATGGCGGGTGCCGTTGATCTCGATCCACCGGCGCACCTGGGCGCCGGCGGCGGGCATGGGGCCGGGCCCGCCGGCCGTGGGACGGCCTGCGGTGGGTGCCTGGCCGGGCCGCTGCATGCCGGCCGCGCCCGGCGGCGGGGCCGCGGGCATCGGCGGGACAGCGGCCGGCGGGTAGCCGTAGCCGCCCGGTGCGCGGCCCTGCTGGGGGCCGGCGGCGGGAGCCTGCTGCTGTGACGAACTCGACGCGAGCGTGCGGCTGCGTACGCGGTACAGACCCGTGTCCAGGTCGGCGGCCTTCTCCAGGTGGACCTTGATCGGGCCCATGAAGGTGTAGCGCTGCTGCTTGGCGTAGTCCCTGACCAGGCCGGCGAGCTCGTCGCCGAGCTGGCCCGAGTACGGGCTGAGGCGGTCGTAGTCCGGCGCGCTCAGCTCCACGATGAAGTCGTTGGGGACGACGGTCCGCTCGCGGTTCCAGATCGTCGCGTTGTTGTCGCACTCGCGCTGGAGAGCGCCCGCGATCTCGACGGGCTGGACCTCGGACTTGAAGACCTTGGCGAAGGTGCCGTTGACCAGGCCTTCGAGCCGCTGTTCGAAACGCTTCAGGACTCCCATGGGGCACCTCCTCCGTCGTTGCCGTCCTGGTACTGCTTACTGATCGTATCCACGCGTCGGGAAATCGGCTGGTTCCCCTTCTCTGCCCTGTGGACGAGTGTCACCTCTCACAGACCTTCCCCATGGATCGTAGAGGCGGCCCCTGGACAGTGTCCCGCACCCGGGGAGCGAGCAGGAGGAGTGGGGCGCGACGGCGGGGGCGGTCCGTCCCGTTCCTCCCGTTACCCGGCCGCTCCCCTCTCCGTCTCCTCTCCGTCCGCTCTCCGTCTGGGCCTCGTGTGCTCTCCGTCTGTCCCTGTTCGCTGGGACAGGGGGCCAAACAAACGGATGTGAATCCACGGTCTGCGACGTGCTAATCTTCAGATGTCGCCAGGCGATCGCACCGAAAGGTGAGGAAGCCCGGAGCACACCCAATGCGCGGGTGGCGGAATAGGCAGACGCGCTGGATTCAGGTTCCAGTGCCCGCAAGGGCGTGGGGGTTCAACTCCCCCCTCGCGCACCAGACGGAAGCCCCGTAGGTCATCGACCTACGGGGCTTCCGCGTTATCTGGCTCACAGTCACAGTCACAGTCACAGTCACAGTCTTAGACGAGACGTTCGTCGCGGTGGGGCGAGACGAAAGAGAGCCGCGGGCGGGGCGCGGCGCTGCCTAGGGTGCGAGCGTGGACGCGTCTTCGAAGATCAGGGCCGGGATCGGCGCCGGATGGACATGGTTCGCGGCGCCCGGGATGTGGTCGCGGCGCAGGACCGCCGGCGAGGCAGTGCTCGCCGTCGTCATGGCGCTTCTGGCCGCCGGCACCGAGGAACTCCTGGGCGGCGAAGGATGGTGGCTCGCCGCGGTGGCCCTGGCCGCCGCCGTGCTGTCGCTGCTGCGCCGCCGGCTGCCGGCGAGCATCCTCATCGTCACCGGGGGACTCGCGCCCCTGATCCCCGGCTTCTTCGTGCTGCTGATCCTCGTGGGCTGGTCATCGGGCCGGTACATCGCCGGCGCCGGGCGGGCACTGATCGCCTACACCGTCGCGTACGTCCTGAACACAGCCGCGAGCCTGGTGGAGACCTGGGACCTGCAGCGGGCTCTGACCATCGTGTTCATGTCCACGCTCTACTACCTGGGGACGACGCTGGCACCCGGCCTCGCCAACCGGTACTGGACCCAGCGCAGGACCCTGCTGCACGCGCTGCAGGAGCGCAACGCACAGCTGCTGCGAGAACGCGTGATGGTGGCGGGACAGGCCCGCCTGCGGGAGCGGCAGCGGATCGCGCAGGACATGCACGACAGCCTCGGACACCAGCTGGCGCTGATATCGGTGCACACCGGAGCCCTGGAGGTCGACCGGGAGCTGACCGGCCGGCAGCGCGAGGCGGTGGCGGTGCTGCGCAACGCCTCGGTGACCGCGATGCACGAGCTGCGCGAGGTCGTCGGCATCCTGCGCGACGGCGTCGAGGCACCGGCCGACGCCCCGCCCGCGGTGACGGGGGCCGGGGCGGGGACGGGGATGGGGACGGTGGGGGCGACGGGCCTGCCGGTACGGGCCGGCGACGCATCGGGACGGGCGGCGCGGGGGACCGCCGGTATCGAAGGGCTCGTCGAGGCGGCGCGGGCGGCGGGGAACCGGGTGGAGCTGCGGCGGCGCGGGGAGTACCAGCCGCTGCCGCCGGCCGCCGACCACGCCGCGTACAGGATCGTCCAGGAGGCGCTCACCAACGCCTACAAGCACGCGCCGGGCGCGCTGATCGGCGTCGAGGTGCGGTACGAGCCTGACGCCTTCGTCGTGGAGATCGTCAACGAGGAGGCCGCGCACCCGCCACGGGACGTGGTCAGCGGCGGGCAGGGCCTGACCGGACTGTACGAGCGGGCCCGGCTCGTCGGCGGCATGGTCCACGCGGGTCCGGCGGACGGCGGAGGGTTCCGGGTCGCCGGGGTGCTCCCCTACGGGGTGGTGGAAGCCGCGCCTTTGGTCGATGCGGCCGACGACTTCCGGCAGCAGTCGACGAAGCCCGTGGTGGGCGACCTTGGTCCGGTCACGGTCGGACCGGCCGACTGGACCTTCACCGAACGGGAGCTGGCGATGGCGATGCGCGGGGGCAGGAGCAAGGGCGGCGGGATCGCGCTGGGATGTGGGATCGCCTTCGCGGCCCTCGTGCTGCTGCTTGTGGCGGGGGGCTTCGGTATCTACTTCCTGATGGGCTCGATGCAGAAGGGGATGATCGACCCCGGTGAGTACGACGCCGTGAAGGTCGGCACGGCCGAGCAGGAGGTCCGCGACCGGCTGCCCTCCGGCGACACGATCGCCACCACCGGGCTGCACGGCAAGGGACCCAAGGAGCCCGAGGGGTCGAAGTGCCTGGTGCTGATGTCCTCGGAGCTCGGGAGCAGCCTGGAGTCCGAGCCGGTTTTCCGGTTCTGCTTCAAGGACGGCAAGCTGATCGAGAAGAAGTCGTACGAGGTCACGCGCTAGCGCTGACCCGCCCGAATCGGTAGCCGTGGGGGAGTAGCTGTGGCAGGGCAGCGCATCAGGGTCGTGATCGCCGATGACGAGCCGCTGATCAGGGCCGGGATCCGGATGATCCTCACCTCCGACCAGGACATCGAGGTGGTGGCGGAGGCGGCGAACGGCCGGGAGGCGGTCGAGCAGGCGCGGGCACACGCCGCCGACGTCGTGCTGCTCGACATCCAGATGCCGGTGCTCGACGGGCTCTCCGCGCTGCCCGAGCTGCGCCGGGCGGCGCCCTCGACGCGGGTGATCGTGCTGACGACCTTCGGTGAGCGGGAGAACGTGCTGCGGGCCCTGGAGCACGGGGGTGCAGGGTTCCTGCTCAAGGACACGGCTCCGGCCGAACTGATCCGGGCGGTACGGGCCGCGGCGGCGGGAGACGCGTACCTCTCGCCCGCCGCCACCCGGCACGTGGTGGAGCAGCTGGCATCGGGGCGGGAGGCGACGCGCGCGGAGCAGGCCAGGGGGCGCGTGGCGGCGCTGAGCGAGAAGGAGCGCGGGGTCCTCGCGCTGCTCGGGGAGGGGCTGTCCAACGCGGACGCGGGGCGGCGCCTGCACATGAGCGAGGCCACCGTGAAGACGTACGTCAGCCGGATCCTGGCGAAGCTGGGATGCGAGAACCGGGTACAGGCGGCGCTGCTCGCACGCGACGCGGGGCTGTGACGCTCGGTCGTGGAGCCCGGCGGTGCCGGCGGTGCCGGCGGTGCCGGCGGTGTCGGCGGCGCCGGCGGCGTCGGCGGCGCCGGCGGCGTCGCAGCGGACCAGGCACGCGGCGACCCACCAGGGGCGGTTGTCCACAGGCGGTTGTCCACAGGGGGAGACGGCCCACTGAACCCGGCTGTACCTTCATGCCCAGTTGATGTTGGACAGCGTCGTACGAACGTCGTGCGAACGTCGTACGAAGTCGGGGGAGGACGTCCCATGGGCGAGATCCGGGCAGCGGTACCGGGACAGCGAGGCACGGACAGCGGACGCGTTCCGCACGTGCCCGGATTCGCCCCGCGGGCCGCCGCGGGAGCGACGCACTCCCCCAAGGACCACGGCAAGGCCCTGCGGCAGCGCGTCCCGCGCTCCACCCACGCCACCCTGACCCTCAGCGCGGACCGGCCCGACGCGGTCCGGGCCGTCGAGGAGTCCAGCCGCGACCGCGTACCGGAACTCGCCCCCATACGGGTCGGGAGAATGGCCGCCAGCCCCTTCGCGTTCCTGCGCGGCTCCGCCGGACTCATGGCCCACGACCTCGTCGGCTCCCCCGTCACCGGCGTCGCCGCCCAGATATGCGGCGACGCGCACGCCGCGAACTTCGGCCTCTACGGCGACGCCCGCGGCCGCCTCGTCATCGACCTCAACGACTTCGACGAGACCGTCGTCGGCCCCTGGGAATGGGACCTCAAGCGGCTGGCCACCTCCCTGGTGCTCGCCGGACGGGAAGCGGGCGCCGACGAGGACACCTGCCGCGCCGCCGCGTTCGACACCGTCGGCGCCTACCGGCGCACGATGCGGCTGCTCGCCCGGCTCCCCGCCCTCGACGCCTGGAACGCCATCGCCGACGAGGAACTCGTCTCCCACACCGACTCCCGCGACCTGCTCGGCACCCTCGAACGGGTCTCGGCCAAGGCCCGGAACAACACCAGCGCACGGTTCGCCGCCAGATCCACCGAATCCGTGACCGACGCCGACGGCACAGGACGGCGGTTCGTCGACGCGCCGCCGGTGCTGCGCCGGGTCCCGGACGAAGAAGCGGCGGCGGTCGCCGCCTCGCTCGGCCCCTACCTGGCCACCGTCTCGGAGGACCGGCTGCCGCTGCTCGCCCGCTACGCCGTCCACGACGTCGCCTTCCGCGTCGTCGGAACCGGCAGCGTCGGCACCCGCTCCTACGTCGTGCTGCTGCTCGACCACCGGGGCGAGGCCCTGGTCCTCCAGGTCAAGGAGGCACGGCCCTCGGCCCTGCTCCCCCACCTCCCGGCCGTCGGCTTCACCGTCCAGGACCCGGGACACGAGGGACGGCGCGTGGTGCTCGGCCAGAAGCGGATGCAGGTCGTCAGCGACATCCTGCTCGGCTGGACCACGGTGCAGGGGCGCCCGTTCCAGGTGCGCCAGTTCCGCAACCGCAAGGGCAGCGTCGACCCGGCCGCCCTCGTCCCGGACCAGGTCGACGACTACGGCCGCATGACCGGCGCCCTGCTGGCCCGCGCGCACGCCCACAGCGCCGACCCGCGCCTGATAGCCGGCTACTGCGGAAAGAACGAGGAGCTCGACGAGGCCATCGCGGCCTTCGCCGTCGCGTACGCGGACCGCACCACGGCGGACCACGCCGACCTGGTGACGGCGGTGAACAACGGCCGGACAGCGGCCGAGCTCGGAGTGTGACGGCCGACGCCTGCCTGAACCACGGGCGGCCGACGGCCACGGGGGGATGGGGGCGGGGCGGGGGAGGGAGGGGGAGGGGGCCCCGCCCGGGGGACCGTAGGCTGGTGGGGTGACGGACCGGAGCGAGGACGTGGGCGTGGACCAGGACGTGGACCCGGGCGCGGGTGCGGAGCGGCCCGAGGCGCGGCTGGAGAAGGCCGTGCGGGTCGCCGAGCAGGCGCTGATCGAGTTCGAGATCGCCGTGGAGACCTTCCGCGTCGAGGTCGACAACTTCTCCCGGCTGCACCACCAGAAGCTCGGCCCGATGTACACGCGGCTCGACGAGCTCGACGCGCTGATCGCCGAGGCCCGGGCGGCCCGGACCGGGGATCCGGAGGATCTGCGGCGGGCGCAGGAGGCGCGGGCGATCGTGATGCCGATGCCCGGCGTCGAAGAGCTCTTCCACGACTGGATCGACTCCGACGGCCTGTCCCCCGAGGCCGCCGCGATGCTCACCGAGCAGCCGGTGCAGCCGCCCAAGCGGGTCCGGCCCGGCGAGGAGGCCCGGAAGCTGTACCGCGAGCTGGTCCGCCAGGCCCACCCGGATCTGGCGCGTGAGGAGGACGAGCGCAAGCGGCGCGAGGAGTTCATCACGCGGGTGAACGCGGCCTACGCCCGTGGTGACGCGGCGAAGCTGCGCGAGCTGTCCGCGGAGTGGGCGGCCGGCCCCGTGCCGGAGCAGGAGCGGCTCAGCGAGAGCGAGGAGCTGTACGCGCGCCTCGAGTGGCTGTCGCAGCGCAAGGAGCTGCTGACCCTGGTGGCGCGGGAGCTGGAGGAGAGCGCGATCGGCGCGATGCTGCGGATGGCGCCCGACGACCCCGACCAGCTGCTCGAGGAGATCGCCGAGCAGCTGCTCGCGCAGGTCTCCGAGCGTGAGGCGGAGCTGGCCACGCTGGTGCAGTAGGTTTTTTGGAAGAGCTTCGAGTCCGACGAGAGAAGGCCTGTCCCATGAACTTCGCCCCGCTGCCCTCGGTGGAAGCGGCCTCCGTGCCGGCCGATGCCCTGGTGCTGGATGTCCGGGAGGACAACGAGTGGGCGGCCGGTCACGTCAAGGACGCGGTGCACGTTCCGATGAGCGACTTCGTGGCGCGTTTCGGTGAGGTGACCGAGGCTGTCGCCGAGGGTGGCCGCGCGTATGTGATGTGCCGGGTCGGTGGCCGTTCGGCGCAGGTCACGCAGTATCTGGTGCAGCAGGGGATCGACGCGGTGAACGTCGACGGCGGCATGCTCGCCTGGGACGGTGCCGGGCGGCCGGTCGTGACGGACGACGGCACCCCTGGCTTCGTCCTGTAGTCGGTCTCAGCCCAGCGGGTGGGCGGCCAGCAGGTCGCCCAGGGCCTCTTCGTGGGCCGCGGCGGGGCCGAGGGCGAGTTCGAGCTGTTTGGCCCAGGCATGGTAGCGGTGCAGCGGGTAGTCGGTGTCGGCGCCGAAGCCGCCGTGGAGATGCTGGGCGGTCTGCACCACGCGGCGTACGCCTTCCGAGGCCCAGATCTTGGCGACGGCGATGTCCGCGGCGGCGGGCAGGGGGCCGCCGACTTCGGTGCTGATGCGCCAGGCTGCCTGCCAGAGGGTGACTTCCATGGCGCGCAGGTCGATGTAGCGGTCGGCGGCCTGGACGGCGACGGCCTGGAACGTGGCCACGGGGTGGCCGAACTGTTCGCGTTTGCCGGTGTAGTGGCTCGTCATGGTGAGCACCTGCTCACCGAGGCCGAGGGCGAGGGCGCAGGTTCCGGTGGCGAGGACGCCGCGTAGCCATTCCCAGGCGCCGTGGGTGTCGATGACGTGGGCGCTGTCGAGGCGTACGGAGTCGAGGCGGAGTTCGGCGAGGAGTTCGCCGCTGGTGGAGAACTGCTCGGCCAGGGTGAGGCCGTGGTGGGCGCGGGGGATCAGGGCGAGGACGGTGTGTCCTTCGGCGGTGTGGGCGGGGACGGCGATGCGGTCGGCGCCGTGGGCCCAGGGGACGGCGCTCTGGAGGCCGTCGAGGATCCAGTCGGTGCCGTCGCGGTGGGCGGTGACGGCGAGTTCGGCGGGGTCGTGGCCGGTGCGGCCGTTGGAGGCGGCGGTGAGGGTGAGTTCGCCGCGGCTGACGCGGGGGAGGAGGTCGGCGGCTGTGCGTGCGTCGGCGTAGCGCTGGATGGTCATGGCGACCGCGCTGGTCTCCAGGAGGGGGACGCGGGCGAGGACGCGGGCGGATTCGCGCAGGACGAGGCAGAGGGCGATGGTGTCGAGGCCGGCGCCGCCGTGTTCGGGGGCGAGGACGAGGCCGAGGAGGTCGGCGGCGGCGAGGCGGGACCAGAGCGGGCGGTCGAAGTCGTCGGCGACGGCGCGTGGGGTGAGCGCGGGGCTCGGTACGCCGTCGGGTGTGACGCCGGAGAAGACCGCCTTGGCCGCCTCGACGGCCGCCTGCTGTTCCTCGGTGAAGGTGAAGTCCACGGCCATGCCCTCCCGTTGCCGATCTGACGGATCGTCAAGATAGAACAGGTTCTAGGTGAAGGGAATGGCCGCGGGGGCGGTCAGCGGTCGAAGTCGAGCTCCACTTCCGCGGTGGCCGGGTGGGACTGGCAGGCCAGGACGTATCCGGCCTCGGTCTCCTCCGGTTCCAGCGCGAAGTTGCGGTCCATCCGTACCTCGCCGTCGACGAGGAAGGCGCGGCAGGTGCCGCACACGCCGCCCTTGCAGGCGTACGGGGCGTCGGCGCGGGCGCGGAGCACGGTTTCGAGCAGGGTCTCGCCCTCCTGGACGGGCCAGTTGCCGGACCGGCCGTGCAGGGTCGCCGTCAGCGTGGCGTGGACGGGTGCGCCGGCCGTGGGGGCCGGGGCAGGTGCGGAGCCGTCGTCGACGTGGAAGATCTCCTGGTGGATCCGGCCGCGGTCGACGCCGAGTCCGCGCAGGGCGCGTTCGGCGCTCTGTACGAGGCCGAACGGGCCGCACAGGAACCAGCCGTCGATGTCGCCGACGGGCAGCAGGGAGGGGAGCAGGCCGGTCAGCCGCTCCTGGTCGAGCCGCCCGGAGGGGAGGCCCGCCTGCTGCTCCTCGCGGGAGAGCACGGTGACGAGCTGGAAGCGGTCGGGGAAGCGGTCCTTGAGGTCGGCGACGTCGTCCAGGAACATCGTGGAGGAGGCGGTGCGGTCGCTGCGTATGAGGCAGAACTTGGCGTCCGGTTCCTGGGCGAGGAGCGTGGCCGCCATCGACAGGACCGGGGTGATGCCGCTGCCACCGACCACGGCGGCGAAGTGCCCGGGGCGGGGGGTGAGGGTGAAGCGGCCCATCGGCTCCATGACCTCGACGGTGTCGCCGACGGTCAGTTCCTTGAGGGCGTACGTGGAGAACTCGCCGCCGTCGACCAGCCGGATGCCGACGCGCAGGACGGGCTCCTGGCCGGCCGGCGCCGCCGGGGTGCAGATCGAGTACGTACGGCGGATCTCCTCGCCGTCCCGCGCGGTGCGGCGCAGGGCGAGGTGCTGGCCCGGGGTGTGGCGGTAGGCGTCGCGCAGCTCGGGCGGGACCGCGAAGGTGACGGCCACCGAGTCGTCCGTGAGCTGCTCGACCTCGCTCACCCGGAGCGGATGGAACTCAGCCCGTCCGGAGCGTGAGGACTGCATCTACAACTCCTTGAAGTGGTCGAACGGTTCGCGGCAGGCCGTGCAGCGGCGCAGCGCCTTGCAGGCCGTGGAGGAGAACCGGCTGAGCAGCTCGGTCTCGGTGGAGCCGCAGTGCGGGCAGCGGATCGCCAGGGTGAGGGGGACGGGGCCGCCGGCCGGGCCCTGCGGGCGGGGCGGGGCGATGCCGAACTCGGCGAGCTTGCGGCGTCCTTCGTCGGTGATGTCGTCGGTCGACCAGGCCGGGGCGAGGACGGTGACGACGGAGACCTCGGGGACGCCGTGCTCGTGCAGGGCGTGCTCGATGTCCGAGGACATCGCCTCGATGGCGGGGCAGCCGGTGTACGTCGGGGTCAGCTCGACCTCGACGCGGCCGGGGCCGAGGACCTGGACGCCGCGCAGGACGCCGAGCTCTTCGAGGGTGAGGACGGGCAGCTCGGGGTCGGGAACGGCGCCGGCGATCCGGCTCAGTTCCTCTTCGAGGGCCGTCATGGTCACCATGTCGCCCCCGGGTGGCTGCGGTGCAGGTGCTGCATCTCGGCGAGCATCCGTCCGAAGGGCTCGGTGTGCAGGCCCTGGCGGCCGGCTCCCGCGCGCCAGGCGCCGGTGCGGGGGCCGCTGGGGACGGTGAGCGTGGCCTGTTCGAGGACGGAGGTGATCGAGTCCAGCCAGGCGGTCTGCAGGGCGTCGTGGTCGACGTCGAGGCCTTCGACGGGCTGGAACAGCTCGCCGGTGTAGCGCCAGAGGGCGTCGCAGGCCCGCTGCATGCGGGTGTGGCTCTCGGTGGTGCCGTCGCCGAGGCGCAGGGTCCAGTGCTCGGCGTGGTCCTGGTGGTAGGCGACTTCCTTGACGGCCTTGGCGGCGAGCCCGCTCAGCGGTCCGTCGCCCGTGGCCAGCTGGCCGTAGAGGAGTCGCTGGTAGGTGGAGAAGTAGAGCTGGCGGGCGATGGTGTGGGCGAAGTCGCCGTTCGGCTGCTCGACGAGCTGGATGTTGCGGAAGTCCCGCTCCTCGCGGAGGTAGGCCAGTTCGTCCTCGTCGCCGACGAGGGAGAGCAGCACGCGTGCCTGGCCGAGCAGGTCGAGCGCGATGTTGGCGAGGGCGACCTCCTCCTCCAGGACGGGGGCGTTGCCCGCCCACTCCCCCAGCCGGTGGGAGAGCACGAGGGCGTCGTCTCCGAGGGCGAGGGCGGCCTGGGCGATCGCCGTGCCGGTGGTGGCCGTGGTGGCCGTGGTGTCGGTGGTCTCGCTCACAGGTGCTTCACCCCCTCGGGGATCTCGTAGAAGGTCGGGTGGCGGTAGGGCTTGTCCGCCGACGGTTCGAAGAACGGGTCCTTCTCGTCGGGCGAGGAGGCGGTGATCGCGGTGGAGGGGACCACCCAGATCGAGACGCCTTCGTTGCGGCGGGTGTACAGGTCGCGGGCGTTGCGCAGGGCCATTTCGGCGTCCGGCGCGTGCAGGCTGCCGGCGTGGGTGTGGGACAGTCCGCGGCGCGAGCGCACGAACACCTCCCACAGGGGCCATCCGTCGGTGGTCATGCCCGTGCCTCCCCGTGCTTGTGCTGCTGTGTGTGCTTGTCGGCGTATGCCGCGGCTGCTTCCCTGACCCAGGCGCCGTCCTCGTGGGCCTGGCGCCGGCGGTCGAGCCGTTGTTCGTTGCAGGGGCCGTTGCCCTTGAGGACGTCCCAGAACTCGGCCCAGTCGATGGGGCCGAAGTCGTAGTGTCCGCGCTCCTCGTTCCACCGCAGGTCCGGGTCCGGGAGGGTGAGTCCGAGGGCTTCGGCCTGGGGGACGGCGATGTCGACGAAGCGCTGGCGCAGCTCGTCGTTGGAGTGGCGCTTGATCTTCCAGGCCATGGACTGGGCGGAGTGTGCCGACTCGTCGTCCGGCGGGCCGAACATCATCAGCGAGGGCCACCACCAGCGGTTCACGGCGTCCTGGGCCATGGCGTGCTGGGCCTCGGTGCCGCGGGAGAGGGCGAGCAGGGCCTCGTATCCCTGTCGCTGGTGGAAGGACTCCTCCTTGCAGATGCGGACCATCGCGCGGGCGTACGGGCCGTAGGAGCAGCGGCAGAGGGGGACCTGGTTGGTGATGGCGGCGCCGTCGACGAGCCAGCCGATGGCGCCGACGTCGGCCCAGGTCAGGGTGGGGTAGTTGAAGATCGAGGAGTACTTCTGGCGGCCGGCGTGGAGCTTGTCGAGGAGCTCGTCGCGGCTGGTGCCGAGGGTCTCCGCCGCGCTGTAGAGGTACAGCCCGTGGCCGGCTTCGTCCTGGACCTTGGCCATGAGGATCGCCTTGCGGCGCAGTGAGGGCGCGCGGGTGATCCAGTTGGCCTCGGGCTGCATGCCGATGATCTCGGAGTGGGCGTGTTGCGCTATCTGGCGGACGAGGGAGGCCCGGTACGCGTCGGGCATCCAGTCGCGCGGTTCGATGCGCTCGTCGGCGGCGACGGCGGCGTCGAACACCGTCTCGTAGGCAGCCTGGGCCGCCGCTGTGGCCGTGTCCTGCGCGGCCTGCGTGTCCTGCATGTTCGCGGTCACTGCTGTCGCTGCCGTCCCTGCGGTCATCAGACCCCCTACCGACCGATCGTTCGGTTGAATGACTTCAATGGTCGGTCGACGGCCCGTATGGTGTCAACCCTGTGGATAACCGAGGTGGACGATCGGGATCGGGGCGGGATGGACGCGTATGACGACGTGGGCGCTCGTGAGGGGCGCCCTGACCCCGGATCGGGGGCCCACTCCGGCGCCGGGATCGCCGCGCTCTCGTTCCCGTACCAGGTCGTCGCGGCCGTCGGGCTCGCGATCGTCGCGGTCTTCGCCTGCATCCATCTCGCCATGGTGTTTCTGCACGTCGCGCCGTCGAACACGCTGACCAAGCAGCACGGCGAGGCCGTCGACGACTGGGTCTATCCCGAGTTCGAACAGAACTGGAAGCTCTTCGCTCCCAACCCGCTCCAGCAGAACATCGCCGTCCAGGTCCGCGCCGAGGTCGCGAGCGCCGACGGCGCCCGGCGCACGACCCACTGGATCGATCTGACGGCCCAGGACATCCGGGCGATCCGCGGCAGCGTGCTGCCCAGCCACGCCCAGCAGAACGAACTCCGCCGGGCGTGGGACTTCTATCTGAACTCCCACACCGACGACCACCGGCCCAACGGTCTGCGCGGCCGGCTCTCCGAGAACTACGTCCGCCGGATCGTCATGCTCCGGCTCGACGAGCAGCGCCTCGGCGGCACGGTGGAGCGGATACAGCTCCGCTCGGCCGTCCGCGCCGTCCAGGCCCCGCCGTGGAGCACCGAGAAGACCGACACCCAGCCCGTCCACCGGGAGCTCCCCTGGTGGAAGGTGACCGCCGCCGATCTGCCCGGCGCGGCGCGGGACGACCGTACGGAGGCCGGCCGGTGAACCGATCAACCGCGAACCACGCCCCCGACGGCGAGATCCCCGAGGTCCCCGAGCAGCCCGTCGCCGAGCGGTCGGTTCCCGAGCGGACGGCCCCCAGAGAGCCGTTCGACCGGCGGCTCGCCCGCGCGGTCCAGCGGGTCACGGCCTCGGCTCTCGGCCCGTACCAGACCGCGATCATCCGGATCGGCTTCTCGCTCACCTGGCTGCTGTTCCTGCTGCGCGAGCTGCCCCACCGCCACGAGCTGTACGGCCCCGACGGGCCCTGGTCGTGGGAGATGGGCCGGCAGCTGATCTCCGAGAACAGCGCGTTCACCGCGCTGATGTGGTCGGACAGCGGGCTCTGGTTCGAGATCGTCTACGGCCTCGCCGTGCTCTCCTCCGCCCTGCTGCTGGTGGGCTGGCGCACCCGTGCCATGTCGGTCGTCTTCATGGTCGGCGTGCTGTCGCTGCAGAATCGCTCCGTCTTCATGGGCGACGGCGGCGACAACGTCATCCACCTCGCCGCGATCTACCTCGTCCTGACCCGCTGCGCGCAGGTCTGGTCCCTGGACGCCCGCCGGGCCGCCCGTGAGGAGCGCGAGGCCGCTGAGGCCGGTGAGGCCGGTGAGGCCGGTGAGGCCGGTGCCGGGCTGCCGCACCGCCGCGATGTGGTCGGACCGCTGCTGTGGACCGTGCTCGGCGGTTTCCTGCTCGCCGCCACCTCCTTCGCCGACGTGACCGGCTCGGCGTGGCTGCTGGTGCTGATGTGGGTGCTGTGGCTGGGGCAGGCGCTGTGGTGGCTGGTGTGCCGCTACGCCCCAGGCGAGCCGCGCACGCTCCTCGACGTTCTCGCCAACCTCGCCCACAACGCGACGCTCGTCGTGATCATGGCCGAGGTCTGTCTGATCTACGCGACGGCCGGCTGGTACAAGATCCAGGGTTCGCGCTGGCAGGACGGCACCGCGCTGTACTACCCGCTCAAGCTGGACTACTTCACGCCCTGGCCCGCCCTGTCCGATCTCCTCGGCTCCAGCGGCGTGATGGTGATGCTGCTGACCTACGGCACGGTGCTGGTCCAGGTCGCGTTCCCCTTCGCCCTGTTCAACCGCAAGGTCAAGAACGTCCTGCTGGTCGCGATGATGCTGGAGCACGCCGGGATCGCGGTGATCCTCGGCCTCCCCCTGTTCTCGCTCGCGATGATCTCCGCGGACGCGGTGTTCCTGCCGACGGCGTTCCTGGTGTGGCTCGGCGTGCGCGTGGGGCGCGGGCGGGACCGGCTGCTGCGTCGCCGGCGGTCCGGCGCGGTCCCGGAGCAGGACCGTACGGGTGAGGAACCCGTCCCCCGTACCCTCGTCGGGTGAGCACCACCGAAGAGCCGGACGTCCAGCCGGCACCGTCCGAGCCGATCCAGTACGACGAGGGGTACGCGCCCGAGGTGGGTGTCGGGCCGCATCCGCTGCCCTGGCCGGAGGGCGAGCGGTACGACCCCGAGCTGCTGGCCGGCGGGGACCGGCGCAATGTCGTCGACCGGTACCGGTACTGGACGCGGGAGGCGATCGTCGCCGACCTGGACACCCGGCGCCACGACTTCCATGTCGCGGTGGAGAACTGGGGCCACGACTTCAACATCGGGTCGGTGGTACGGACCGCCAACGCCTTCCTGGCGAAGGAGATCCACATCGTGGGGCGGCGGCGCTGGAACCGGCGCGGGGCGATGGTCACCGACCGCTACCAGCATGTGCGCCACCACCCGGACACCGAGTCGCTGACCGCGTGGGCGGCGGCCGAGGGTCTGCCGATCATCGGGATCGACAATCTGCCGGGCGCGGTGCCGCTGGAGCGGACCGTGCTGCCGCGGCGCTGTGTGCTGCTCTTCGGCCAGGAGGGGCCGGGCCTGACCGAGGAGGCCCGCACGCACGCGGAGATGGTCTGCTCGATCGCCCAGTTCGGTTCGACCCGGTCGATCAACGCGGGCGCGGCGGCGGCGATCGCGATGCACGCGTGGGTGCAGCGGTACGCCGAGATCACCCCGGGCGGCTGACCGGCCGGCGCGCGAAGGCCCCGCAGGGCCCCCGCGCGCCCGTGGGATCACGCCTGGCGGCGGACCTCCACCACCCGGAAGCGGTTGGAGACGAACGCTCCGTCGCACAGCGCCGCGTTCGCGGCCGGGTTGCCGCCGGAGCCGTGGAAGTCGGAGAACGCCGCCGTCTGGTTGACGTACACGCCGCCCGTCAGGTTCAGCGAGAGCTGGGCGGACTCCTCCAGGCAGACCTCCTCGACGGCGCGCTCGGTCTCCGCCGAGGTGGTGTACGCGCCGACCGTCATCGCGCCCTTCTCGCGGACCGTGCGCCGCAGCAGCTCCAGGGCGTCGGCGGTCGAGTCGACCGAGACGGCGAAGGAGACCGGGCCGAAGCACTCGGAGAAGTACGCGGCCTCCGTGTCGGCCCCTTCCCAGTGCTTGCGTGAGCCGTCCAGCTTGACGATCACCGGCGTACGGACGACGGCGTCCGGGAAGTCCGGGTTCGCCACCTCGCGGGAGGGCAGTGCCACCTCGCCCAGGTCCGCCGCGGCCTCCAGGCGTGCCTTCACGTCCGGGTTGACCAGGGCGCCGAGCAGCGCGTTCGCCCGGGCGTCGTCGCCGAGCAGGCCGCCGACCGACGCGGCGAGATCGGCGACCACCTCGTCGTACGACTTGGGTCCTGCGTCGGTGGTGATGCCGTCGCGGGGGATCAGCAGGTTCTGCGGGGTCGTGCACATCTGGCCGCTGTACAGCGAGAGCGAGAACGCCAGGTTGGAGAGCATGCCCTTGTAGTCGTCGGTGGAGTCGACGACGACGGTGTTGACGCCCGCCTTCTCCGTGTAGACCTGCGCCTGGCGGGCGTGCGTCTCCAGCCAGTCGCCGAAGGCGGTGGAGCCGGTGTAGTCGATGACGCGGATCTCGGGGCGGACCGCCAGGGTCTTGGCGATGCCCTCGCCGGGACGCTCGGCGGCCAGCGCGACCAGGTTCGGGTCGAAGCCGGCCTCGGCGAGGACCTCGCGGGCGACGCGGACCGTGAGCGCCAGCGGCAGGACGGCCCGGGGGTGCGGCTTGACCAGGACCGGGTTGCCGGTGGCGAGGGAGGCGAACAGGCCGGAGTAGCCGTTCCAGGTGGGGAAGGTGTTGCAGCCGATGACGAGCGCGATGCCGCGGCCGACCGGGGTGAACTCCTTGGTCAGCTCCAGCGGGTCCCGCTTGCCCTGCGGCTTGGACCAGTCGGCGGCCGCGGGGGTGCGGGTCTGCTCCGCGTACGCGTACGCCACCGCTTCCATGCCGCGGTCCTGGGCGTGCGGGCCGCCGGCCTGGAACGCCATCATGAAGGCCTGGCCGCTGGTGTGCATCACCGCGTGCGCGAACTCGTGGGTGCGGGCGGAGATCCGGGCGAGGATCTCCAGACAGACCAGGGCGCGGACCTCGGCGCCGGCGTCGCGCCAGGCGCCCATGCCGGCGCGCATCGCGGGCAGCAGGACGTCGATGTCGGCGTGCGGGTACTCGATGCCCAGCGCGGGGCCGTACGGCGAGACCTCGCCGCCGGTCCAGCCGTCCGTGCCGGGCTGGTCCAGTTCGAAGCGTGTGTCGAGCAGTGCCTTGTACGCGTCGAGGCCGGCGGCGGCGTCCAGCGAGCCGTTCTCGCCGTAGGCCTTGGGGTGCTCCGGGTGGGGCGACCAGTAGGCACGGGTGCGGATGGTGTCGAGAGCCTGGTCGAGTGTGGACCGGTGCTTCTCGGCCAGGGCGTCGGTGGTCAGCTGAGCGGCGGCCATTGCAGGACCAACTCCTCGTCGAGCTGGGCAGGGACAGGCGGACAGAGTTAGAGTAACCGAACGATCGGTCGGGACAAGGGGGTCTGTCGAAGCTGTGGACAACCCATCGGGGAGGATCAGTCGTATGACCGCCAACGTGACCACGGACGACATCGTGGACGACGTGCACGCCATCGATCCGAGCCGCACCGTCGCCGTCGTCGGCACGGGGACCATGGGCCAGGGAATCGCGCAGGTGGCCCTGGTCGCGGGCCATCCCGTACGGCTCTACGACAGCGCCCCCGGCCGGGCCGAGGAGGCCGTGGCCGCCCTCGCCGCCCGCCTGGACCGCCTGGTGGAGAAGGGGCGGATGGACCGGACGGAACGCGACGCGGCAGCGGCCCGGCTGCACGCCGCGGCCGATCTGACCGAGCTCGCCGACGCGGCCCTCGTCGTCGAGGCGATCGTCGAACATCTCCCGGTCAAGCAGCAGCTGTTCGCCGAGCTGGAGAAGATCGTCAGCGACGACACCCTCCTCGCCACCAACACCTCCTCCCTCTCCGTCACCGCGATAGCCGGCGGTCTGCGGCTGCCCGGCCGCTTCGTCGGCCTGCACTTCTTCAACCCGGCCCCGCTGCTGCCGCTCGTCGAGGTCGTCAGCGGCTTCGCCACCGACGCCCCGGCCGCCACGCGCGCGTACGAGACCGCGAAGCGCTGGGGCAAGACGCCGGTGCGCTGCGCCGACACCCCCGGCTTCATCGTCAACCGCATCGCGCGGCCCTTCTACGCGGAGGCGCTGCGGGTGTACGAGGAGGGCGCGGCCGACCCCGCCACCATCGACGCCGCCCTGCGCGAGTGCGGCGGCTTCCGCATGGGCCCCTTCGAGCTGACCGACCTCATCGGCCAGGACGTGAACGAGGCCGTCACCCGGTCCGTCTGGGACTCCTTCCACCAGGACCCCAAGTTCACCCCGTCCCTCGCCCAGCGGCGCCTGGTGGAGTCGGCGCGCCTGGGCCGCAAGTCGGGACACGGCTGGTTCCCGTACGGGGAGGGCGCGGCGGCCCCCGCGCCGCACACCGCGCCGCACACCGCGCCGCACACCGCGCCGCCGGCGTCGGTGGTGGTGCAGGGCGAGCTGTACCAGGCCGCGCCCCTGGCCCGGCTCTTCGAGGAGTCCGGCGTCCCGGTCACGTACGAGGAGGACGCGGTCCCCGGCTACCCGGGCTGGATCGAGCTGCCGAGCGGGACCCGGCTCTTCCTCGCGGACGGGACGGCCGCGGACGACGCCGAGATGCCCGTGATCCACTTCGATCTCGCGCTGGACTTCGCCACCTGCGAGCGGATCGTGCTGGCCCCGGCCGCGACAGTGGACGAGCGCTCCCTGCGGGAGGCGATCGGGCTCTTCCAGGCGGCCGGCAAGAAGGTCAGCGTCATCCGCGACATCCCCGGCATGATCGTCGCCCGTACGGTCGCGATGCTCGCCGACTTCGCGTTCGACGCCGCCTCGCGCGCGGTGGCGGACGCCGATGACATCGACACCGCGATGCGGCTCGGCGTGAACTACCCGCGCGGGCCGCTGGCCTGGGGCGAGGAGCTGGGCGCCGGCTGGGTGCTGGAGACGCTCTCCAACCTCCACGAGGAGTACCCGACGGGCCGCTACGCCCCCTCACAGGCGCTGCGTCGCCGCGTCGCCGCCGAGCAGGCCGCCGCCGGTGAGGAGGCCTCTGCATGACCACCGCGAAACGCGACACGTACACCCCCGAGACGCTGCTCTCCGTGGCCGTCCGGGTCTTCAACGAGCGCGGCTACGACGGCACGTCCATGGAGCACCTCTCCAAGGCGGCCGGGATCTCCAAGTCCTCGATCTACCACCATGTCGCGGGCAAGGAGGAGCTGCTGCGGCGGGCCGTCAGCCGGGCCCTCGACAAGCTCTTCGCGATCCTCGACGAGCCGGGCGCGGGGCGCGGCCGGGCCATCGAGCGGGTCGAGTACGTGACCCGGCGCACCGTCGAGGTGCTGACGGCGGAGCTGCCGTACGTGACGCTGCTGCTGCGGGTCCGGGGGAACACGGACACCGAGCGATGGGCGCTGGAACGCCGCCGGGAGTTCGACCAGAAGGTGGCCGAGCTGCTGAAGGCGGCCGTGGCCGACGGGGACCTGCGGGCCGATGTGGACATCAAGCTGGCCACCCGGCTGCTCTTCGGCATGATCAACTCGTTGGTGGAGTGGTACCGGCCGCACCCCGGTGCCGACGCCGAGCGTGAGCAGGTCGCCGACACCGTCGTCCACCTCGCCTTCGACGGGCTGCGCACCGCCCGCTGACGGGCCTCAGTGGTCCGGATCGAGGTCCGTCTCCTCGAAGACCAGAAGCGTGCGGGTGGAGAGCACCTCGGGGATCGCCTGGAGCTTGGTGAGCACCAGCTCGCGCAGCGTCCGGTTGTCGGGGGTGTGGACCAGGAGCAGGACGTCGAAGTCTCCGCTGACCAGTGCGATGTGGGCGGCTCCGGGCAGGGCCTGGAGCTGCTTGCGCACGGTACGCCAGGAGTTCTGGACGATCTTGAGCGTGATGTAGGCGGAGGCGCCCTGGCCCGCGCGCTCGTGGTTGACCCGGGCGCTGAAGCCGCGGATCACCCCGTCGTCGATGAGCCGGTTGATCCGCGCGTAGGCATTGGCCCGCGAGACATGCACCCGCTCGGCCACGGAGCGTATCGAGGCGCGTCCGTCCGTCTGCAGAATGCGCAGGATGTCGCGGTCGATGGCGTCCAGTGGGCGGGCCGCGGGCCCCTGGGGAGCCCCGCCGGGGGGCGCACCCGGGGCAAGGGCCCGCTCCCAGTCGTCGGCCATTTGTTCATCCGTCATGTCCCCCCGCCTCTCTCCCATGGACGACATGCTCCTATCCCAGGCTGTGGAGAACCGATTGTCCACAGGCTGAGGGTGCCTGTAGCCAAAATGCCTCCACGACCGAACAATCGGTAGGTGAGGCGCGCCACATCCGCGCCACCCGCCTTCGGGTCTTATGCCCGCTCCCACGAGGAGGTGGACTCGTTGCAACAGCGCAGTTCGACAGTCCAAGAGCCCCCCGGTGCCGCTACCGCCTACCGGCCCACCCCGCCCCCGGCGTGGAAGCCGCGTACGGACCCCGCCCCGCTGCTGCCCGACGCCGAGCCGTTCCGTGTCCTCGGCACGGACGCGGTGGCCGCCGCCGACCCCGGGCTGCTGCGGCGGCTCTACGCGGAGCTGGTGCGCGGCCGGCGGTACAACGCGCAGGCCACCGCCCTCACCAAGCAGGGCCGTCTCGCCGTCTACCCGTCGACCACCGGGCAGGAGGCCTGCGAGGTCGCGGCCGCGCTCGCTCTGGAGGACCGGGACTGGCTGTTCCCCTCGTACCGGGACACCCTCGCGGCCGTCGCCCGCGGCCTGGACCCGGTCCAGGCGCTGACGCTGCTGCGCGGGGACTGGCACACCGGGTACGACCCGCGTGAGCACCGCATCGCGCCGCTGTGCACCCCGCTCGCCACCCAGCTGCCGCACGCGGTGGGCCTGGCCCACGCTGCCCGGCTCAAGGGCGACGACGTGGTCGCGCTCGCCATGGTCGGCGACGGCGGCACGAGCGAGGGCGACTTCCACGAGGCGCTGAACTTCGCGGCCGTCTGGCAGGCCCCCGTGGTCTTCCTCGTGCAGAACAACGGCTTCGCGATCTCCGTACCGCTCGCCAAGCAGACCGCGGCCCCGTCCCTGGCCCACAAGGCCGTCGGCTACGGCATGCCCGGCCGGCTCGTGGACGGAAACGACGCCGTCGCCGTCCACCAGGTGCTGACCGAGGCCGTGGCACGCGCGCGGCGGGGCGGCGGACCGACGCTGGTCGAGGCCGTCACGTACCGCATCGACGCCCACACCAACGCCGACGACGCCACCCGCTACCGCGGCGACAGCGAGGTCGAGACGTGGCGGGCGCACGACCCGATCCTGATCCTGGAGCGGGAGCTGACGGAGCGCGGGATGCTCGACGAGGACACCAAGCGGGAGGCGGCCGAGGCCGCCGAGACGATGGCGGCGGCGCTGCGGGAGCGGATGAACGCCGACCCGGCGCTCGACCCCATGGACCTGTTCGCGCACGTCTACGCCGAGCAGACCACGCAACTGCGTGAGCAGGCGGCGCAGCTGCGGGCCGAGCTCGACGCCGAGAGCGAGGCGTGATGACGACGAAGATGCCGACCAGGACCGCAGCCAAGCCCGCCACGATGGCGCAGGCGCTGCAGCGCGCCATGCGCGACGCGATGGCCGAGGACCCGACCGTCCATGTCATGGGCGAGGACGTCGGCACGCTCGGCGGGGTCTTCCGGGTCACGGACGGCCTCGCCAAGGAGTTCGGCGAGGACCGCTGCACGGACACGCCGCTGGCCGAGGCGGGCATCCTCGGCACGGCCGTCGGCATGGCGATGTACGGGCTGCGGCCGGTCGTCGAGATGCAGTTCGACGCCTTCGCCTACCCGGCGTTCGAGCAGCTGATCAGCCATGTGTCGCGGATGCGGAACCGCACGCGCGGCGCGATGCCGATGCCGCTGGTGATCCGGGTGCCGTACGGCGGCGGGATCGGCGGTGTCGAGCACCACAGCGACTCCTCCGAGGCGTACTACATGGCGACGCCGGGTCTCCATGTCGTCGCCCCGGCGACGGTCGAGGACGCGTACGGGCTGCTGCGGGCGGCGATCGCCTCGGACGACCCGGTCGTCTTCCTGGAGCCCAAGCGGCTGTACTGGTCGAAGTCCGACTGGTCGCCGGAGGCGCCGGCGGCGGTGGAGCCGATCGGCAAGGCCGTGGTGCGGCGCAGTGGCCGCAGCGCCACGCTGATCACGTACGGGCCGTCCGTTCCGGTCTGCATGGAGGCGGCCGAGGCCGCCCAGGCCGAGGGCTGGGACCTGGAGGTGGTCGATCTGCGCTCGCTGGTGCCGTTCGACGACGAGACGGTCTGCGCGTCGGTGCGGCGCACTGGGCGGGCGGTCGTCGTGCACGAGTCGACCGGGTTCGGCGGGCCGGGCGGGGAGATCGCCGCGCGCGTGACCGAGCGCTGCTTCCATCACCTGGAGGCGCCGGTGCTTCGGGTCGCCGGGTTCGACATCCCGTACCCGCCGCCGATGCTGGAGCGGCACCATCTGCCGGGCGTGGACCGGGTGCTCGACGCGGTGGCGCGGCTGCAGTGGGAGGCGGGGAGCTGATGGCCCAGGTGCTCGAGTTCAAGCTGCCGGACCTCGGCGAGGGGCTGACCGAGGCGGAGATCGTGCGCTGGCTGGTGAACGTCGGCGACGTCGTCGCCATCGACCAGCCGGTCGTCGAGGTCGAGACCGCCAAGGCGATGGTGGAGGTGCCGTGCCCTTACGGGGGTGTGGTGACCGCCCGCTTCGGCGAGGAGGGGACCGAACTGCCCGTCGGGGCGCCGCTGCTGACGGTCGCGGTGGGGGGAGCGGATCCGTCCGCGGCAGTCCCCGCCGCCACCGTCACCGCCGCAACCGCCGCCGCCGCGAACGCCGAGGCGGCCGAGTCGTCGGAGCACTCCGGCAACGTGCTCGTCGGGTACGGCACGGCCGGACCGGCGGCGCGCCGCCGGCGGGTGCGCCACGACAACCCCGCCGCGGGGGCGGGCCGCGCGCCGGCCTCGGCGGCGGCGCCGGTGAAGGCCCAGGCCACCCCGGCTCCGGTGGTGGCGGCGCCCGTGAAGCCGGTGGCCCTCGAGGGCCCGGTGCCGGTGATCTCGCCGCTCGTGCGGAGGCTGGCCCGGGACAAGGGGCTCGATCTGCGCGAGGTGCGGGGGTCGGGGCCGGACGGGCTGATCCTGCGGGTCGACGTGGAACGGGCCGTGGCCGCCGCCGAGCGCCCGGCCGTAGCCGTCGCGCCCGCGCCTGTGGCCGTCTCCGGCGCCGGCGCCGGCGAGAGGATTCCGCTGCGCGGGGTCCGCGGTGCCGTGGCCGACAAGCTCTCGCGCAGCCGTACGGAGATCCCGGACGCGACCTGCTGGGTCGACGCCGACGCGACCGAACTCATGGCGGCACGCGCCGCGATGAATGCGGCCGGCGGGACGAAGATCTCGCTGCTCGCGCTGCTCGCCCGGATCTGCACGCATGCGCTCGCCCGCTACCCGGAGCTCAACTCCACGGTGGACACGGCCGCCCGGGAGATCGTCCGCCTGCCGTCCGTGCACCTCGGGTTCGCGGCCCAGACCGAGCGCGGCCTGGTCGTCCCGGTGGTCCGGGACGCGGGTGCGCGGACCGCGGAGTCGCTGACGGCGGAGTTCGCGCGCCTGACGGAGTCCGCCCGGCAGGGCACGCTGACACCGGCGGACCTGACCGGCGGGACGTTCACGCTGAACAACTACGGGGTGTTCGGGGTCGACGGCTCCACGCCGATCATCAACCACCCGGAGGCGGCGATGCTCGGGGTGGGCCGGATCATCCCCAAGCCGTGGGTCCACGAGGGCGAACTGGCCGTCCGCCAGGTCGTCCAGCTGTCGCTGACCTTCGACCACCGGGTCTGCGACGGCGGCACGGCGGGCGGCTTCCTCCGCTACGTCGCGGACTGCGTCGAACACCCCGCGGTCCTGCTCCGCACGCTCTGACGACGGCGGCGGGCCACGCCCGCCCGGGCGGGGCCGGGGGAGCCCGTCCGGCGTAGCCCCCGAGCACCCCGGCCTCCGGCCTATGGCCGAGAGGCCCGGGCGGGGCCCGCCGATTCCCGGCTCGGGCGCTCGGGCGCCCGAGCGCCCGGTCTCCGGCCGTCTGGCGCACGGATCGGCCAGCCGCGGCCCTGGTCCGTTCCTCCCGGCGTTTCCGTACCGTCCGGTCTCTGGGCGTCGGTTCGTCCCGGTCGGCGCCCCGGCGCCCGGGTCGGGCGGCCCGGTCTCCGGGTGTCTGCCACACGGCCCGGCCGGCCGCGGCTCCGGTCCGTCCCCCCCCGGCGTTTCCGTGCCGTCCGGTTTTCGGCCGTCGGTTTGTTCCGGCGGGTGCCCCGGCGCCCTGGTGGGGCTGCCCGGCTTCCGGGTGTCTGCCACACGGCCCGGCTGCGGCCCCGATCTGTTCCCCGGCGTCTCCGTACCGCGCAGTCTTCGGGCGTCGGTTTGTCCTGGCCGGCGCCCCGCCGCCAGGGTCGGGCGGCCCCACCGCCCGTGGCCGCGGTCCGTTCCCACCTCTGTCTCCGTACGTGAGACGGAAGGGGGCTTCGGGGTCGGTCGCGGTGAGGGCGGACCATACTGCTGGGATGACGACCGCGTATGACGCCATCGTGCTCGCCGGGGGTGCCGCGAAGCGGCTCGGGGGTGTGGACAAGCCTGGGGTGCGCGTCGGGGGGCGGGCGTTGCTTGATCGGGTGTTGGGGGGGTGTCGGGGGGCCGGGCGGACCGTTGTGGTCGGTGAATCCAGGGCGACCGTGCGGGACGTGGTGTGGGCCCGGGAGGAGCCGGCCGGTGGGGGGCCGCTCGCCGCGCTCGATGCCGGGGTGCGGGAGGTCCGGGCCGGGACCGTGCTCGTGCTCTCCGCCGACCTGCCCTTCCTCGACGAGGCGACCGGGCGGCAGCTCCTCGACGCCCTGGACGCCGCGCCCGGCGCCGAGGCCGCGCTTCTGGTCGACGCAGGCGGGCGGGACCAGCCGCTCGTCGCCGCCTACCGCGCCGAGGCCGTCCGCCGTGAGCTGGCGCACATCGCCGCCGAGCACGGCACCCTTTCCGGCCTTCCGTTGCGTCTGCTCCCCCAGGGCCTGCGGCTCGTCCGGGTCGCCGCGGACCCCCTGGCGTCCTTCGACTGCGACACCTGGGAGGACATCGCCGCGGCCCGGGCCCGTATCAGGGAGCATGGGAACGTGCTGGACGAATGGATCACCGCAGTCAAGGCCGAGCTGGGCATCGAGATCGACGTCGACACCGGCGTGCTGCTCGACCTGGCCCGTGACGCCGCCCACGGGGTCGCCCGCCCCGCCGCCCCGCTGACCACGTTCCTGGTCGGGTACGCGGCGGCGAAGGCCGGTGCCGACGGCGGCCCCGAGGCCGTCGCGGAGGCCGCCCGCAAGGCCGCCGCCCTCGCCAACCGCTGGGCCGCCGAAGCCGATCAGCAGGACGCCACGGAATGACACCCGACAGCGACACCGACACCGACAGCGACGGCGTGGACGAGGCGCTCGCCCTCGTCGCCGCGCCCGTCGCCGCGCCCCGCGCCGCCGAAGCCCACCGGGCCACCCCCTGGGCCGCCGCGCGGGTGGTCGCAGCCCGCGCCGGGGCCGCCCGCGAGCCCCGCCCCACCCCCCTCGGGCAGGCGCTGGGCCATGTGCTCGCCGAGCCGCTCCGCGCGCTCACCGACCTGCCCTCGTTCGACACCTCGGCCATGGACGGCTGGGCGGTCGCGGGACCCGGCCCCTGGGAGATCCACGAGGAGGGGGCCGTCCTCGCCGGCCACGCACCCGACGCCGCGCTGGCCGACGGCACGGCCGTACGGATCGCCACCGGCGCCCGCGTCCCGCGCGGGACCACCGCGGTCATCCGCAGCGAGCACTCCCGTACCGACGCCGCCGGTCATCTCCACGCTCGGCGCGAGGTCGTGCACGGCCAGGACATCCGCCTCCGGGGCCAGGAATGCCGCTCCGGCGACCGCCTGCTGCCCGCCGGAACCGCGGTGACCCCCGCCGTCCTCGGCCTCGCCGCGGCCGCCGGGTACGACGAGCTGCCGACGCTGCCCCGCCCCCGCGTGGAGATCCTCGTCCTCGGCGACGAGCTCCTGACCGCCGGACTCCCCCACGACGGGCTGATCCGCGACGCCCTCGGCCCCATGCTCGGGCCCTGGCTGAACGCCCTCGGAGCCGAGGTGCTCGCCACCCGACGGATCGGCGACGACGCCGACGCCCTCGCCGCGGCCGTCGCCGACTCCCCCGCGGATCTGGTGATCACCACCGGAGGGACGGCCGCGGGACCCGTCGACCATGTCCACCCCGTCCTCGCCAAGGCGGGAGCCACGCTCCTGGTCGACGGGGTGAAGGTCCGCCCCGGCCATCCGATGCTGCTCGCGCGCCTCGACCGGGACCGGCTCCTTGTCGGGCTGCCCGGCAACCCGCTCGCCGCGGTCTCCGGCCTGCTCACCCTCGCCGAACCGCTGCTCCGCTCCCTGGCCGGCGCCCCGGCCCCGCCGCCGTACCAGGTGCCTGTACGGGACGAGGTGCACGGCCATCCGCACGACACCCGGCTCGTCCCGATCGTCCACCACGGCGATCAGGCCGTCCCCCTGCACTACAACGGTCCGGCGATGCTCCGGGGCATCGCCGCGGCGGACGGGATGGCCGTGGTCCCGCCCGGAGGCGCACGACCCGGCGACGCGCTGGAGATCCTCGACCTTCCCTGGCCGGTGTCCCCGGGGCAGGCAACGGCTCAAGGGTCCGCTCACGGAGCGTGTTTCACGTGAAACTTCCCAGCCGTGACGTCATGGCCCGCCAGGCGGACGAGAAGGTGTCCGCCTCCCAGGTCCGGATACCCCGCCGCATCGTCGAGAAGCCCTTGCGGCAGGTGGCCAAGCGGCTGTTGATGGCCTTGGGTGTGCTGGCCGCCACGACCGCCATCGTCTACCTGGATCGCGGGGGCTATCACGACAGCGCCGACGGCACGCTCGACTTCCTCGACAGCGCGTATTACGCGACGGTGACCCTCTCCACCACGGGGTACGGCGACATCGTCCCGCACAGCGACTCGACCCGGCTGGTCAACATCCTGCTGGTCACACCGCTGCGCGTGCTGTTTCTGATCATCCTGGTCGGTACCACTCTCGAGGTCCTCACCGAACGGACCCGGGAGGAGTGGCGGCTGAACCGCTGGAGGTCCACCTTGCGCGACCACACCGTCATCGTCGGCTTCGGCACCAAGGGCCGCTCCGCGATCCAGACGCTCTGCGCGACGGGGCTGCGCAAGGACCGGATCGTCATCGTCGACCCCTCCACCAAGGTGATCGAGACGGCGAACGCGGACGGGTTCGTCGGCGTCGTCGGCGATGCGACGCGCAGTGACGTGCTGCTCCGCGCCGAGGTGCAGAGGGCCCGCCAGATCGTCATCGCCACCCAGCGTGACGACACTGCCGTCCTGGTCACGCTGACCGCCCGCCAGCTCAACAAGGGCGCGAAGATCGTCGCCGCCGTGCGCGAGGAGGAGAACGCGCCGCTGCTGCGCCAGTCCGGCGCCGATGCCGTGATCACCAGCGCCAGTGCGGCCGGCCGGCTGCTCGGACTCTCGGTGCTCAGCCCGAGCGCCGGCACGGTGATGGAGGACCTGATCCAGCAGGGTTCGGGTCTCGACCTGGTGGAGCGGCCGGTCATCAAGGCCGAGGTGGGCAAGAACGTACGGGAGATCAAGGACCTGGTCGTGAGCGTGCTGCGCGGGCACCGGCTGCTCGGATACGACGATCCCGCCGCCAGCCCCCTGCAGTTGACGGACCGTCTGATCACGATCGTGCGTGCGGCGCCCGTCTCTCCGCTGACGCACCCGCCCGAGTAGCCTCGCCGCCATGCATGCGATCACGATTCCGGAACCCGGCGGCCCCGAAGCCCTCGTCTGGGCCGAGGTGCCCGATCCCGTGCCCGCCGAGGGCGAGGTCCTCGTCGAGGTGGTGGCGAGCGCCGTCAACCGTGCCGATCTGCTCCAGCGCCAGGGCTACTACGACCCGCCGCCGGGCACCTCTCCCTACCCGGGTCTCGAATGCTCGGGACGGATCGCCGCGCTCGGCCCGGGGGTCTCCGGCTGGTCCGTCGGCGACGAGGTCTGTGCGCTGCTCGTGGGCGGCGGTTACGCGGAGAAGGTCGCCGTGCCCGTCGGCCAACTGCTGCCCGTGCCCGACGGGGTGGACCTCGTCACGGCCGCGGCGCTGCCCGAGGTCACCAGCACGGTCTGGTCGAACGTCTTCATGATCGCCCATCTGCGCCCCGGCGAGACGCTGCTGGTGCACGGCGGCGCGAGCGGCATCGGCACGATGGCGATCCAGCTGGCCAAGGCGGTCGGCGCACGGGTCGCGGTCACCGCCGGTGGCCCGGAGAAGCTCGCGCGCTGCGCCGAACTGGGCGCGGACATCCTGATCGACTACCGCGAGCAGGACTTCGTCGAGGAGCTGCGCAAAGCCACGGACGGGGCCGGCGCGGACGTGATCCTCGACATCGTCGGAGCGAAGTACCTCGACCGCAATGTGAAGGCGCTCGCGGTCAACGGGCGCCTGGCCGTCATCGGCATGCAGGGCGGGGTGAAGGGGGAGTTGAACATCGGCGCCCTCCTCGCCAAGCGTGCGGCGATCACGGCGACCACGCTGCGCGCCCGCCCGCTGCACGAGAAGGCGGCCATCGTCGCCGCGGTGCGGGAGCACGTGTGGCCGCTGATCGGCGCGGGCACGGTACGCCCGGTCGTCGACCGTACGGTGCCGATGCGGGACGCCGCCGAGGCCCACCGGGCCCTGGACTCGGGGACGCACGTCGGCAAGGTCCTGCTGCTCGCCCCGAGCGCCTGACCCCACCAGCGCCCGTACGCCAGCCCGTACGCCGGCGCCCGTACGACAGCCCGTACGCCGGCGCCCGTACGACAGCCCGTACGCCGGCGCCCGTACGGCAGCCTGTACGCCGGCGCCCGTACGGCAGTGCCCGTACGCCGGCACCCGAAAGACCCCAGCGCCCCGAAAGACCCCCGTACGCGAAAGAGCCCGGCACACCCTCGTGTGCCGGGCCCTCTCACGTACGACAGAGGCCTACAGGTACGGGCCCGAGCGGACCGCGTGCCCGCGACCGTGGTCGTCGTCGTCATCGTCGTGCGGAGCGCCCGGCGGCAGCGCCCGGCGCATCTGCTCCAGTTGGGCGCGGGCCGCCATCTGCTGGGCGAACAGCGCCGTCTGGATGCCGTGGAAGAGGCCTTCGAGCCAGCCCACCAACTGAGCCTGGGCGATACGCAGTTCCGCCTCGGAGGGGATCGCCTCGTCCGTGAACGGCAGGGACAGACGCTCCAGTTCCTCGACCAGTTCCGGCGCGAGCCCGTCCTCCAGCTCCTTCACCGAGCTGGCGTGGATGTCCTTGAGCCTGACGCGGCTGGCCTCGTCGAGAGGTGCCGCGCGTACTTCCTCCAGGAGCTGCTTGATCATGCTGCCGATGCGCATGACCTTCGCAGGCTGCTCGACCATTTCCGTCACCGGGACCTCGCGGGATTCGTCGTCACCCTGAGTGCCGCCGAGCGCCATTCCGTCCTGTCCCACGATGAGGACCTGGGGGCTCTCCTGCGACCGTTCATTCCTCGGCATCTCCATGCCGCCATTCTCTCGCACACGTGCTTCACCACACGGTGTGCCCCTGTACGGAGGTGATCCACCCTCGTACAGGGGCACAGGAACGCAACGAACCGGTCAGGTCGCGGCGCGGCGGGCCAGGGCTCCGCGCGAGCGGGTCACCAGGGCCGCGAGGAGTGCGGCTCCGAGCGGTACGACCACCAGGAGCGCCGCCAGCGTCTCCCAGGGGACGACGATCGGTACGTACGGCGGGGCCTCGTTGACGCCCCAGCCGTTCTCCAGCGCCTCCTCGTACCACCGGAGCTGCTCGCGCTCCTCGGTGAGCCGCAGCCCGACCGCCGGCAGGACACCGGCCGCCGACCCGAGGAGCACACCCATCGTGGCGACCACCCCGCACTGGAATCCGCTGAGCGTACGGCGGACCCGGGGCGGTGCTCCGACCGCGGAGAGCGTCTTGAGGTCGGCCTCGGCGTCCGCCTGCGCCAGACCCGTGGCGATTCCGGCCGCGCCGATGGTGACCAGGCCCGCGAAGACGGCGAGGGCGAGGAGCACGACGCTGCTGTCGCCGACGTACCCCTCCTCCACGTGCAGATCGACGTCGCCGGCGATCGAGGCGAGCTCGCCGTCGAGCTTCTGGCGCTCCTCGGTGCTGGGCATCCGGTCGGTGGAGAAGTACGTGCCGAACGGTGCCGTGGTCAGCCCGGCGGCCTTGGCGGCGGCCGGGGTCATGAGGGCCTGCAGGCCGTACGAGTTCTCCTCGGCGGGCGCCAGGTAGGCGGGCAGGCTGATGATCTTGCCCGGGGTGGGCTTGCCCTCCTCCTGGGCCCGGTACGCCTTGTTCATGTCCGTGATCAGCTTGAGGGAGATCGTGCCCTTGTCGTCGATCTGGGGCTTGGAGAAGCTGACGATCCGGCCCTCGGCGAGGGCCTTCTCGGCGCCCGCGTCCTTGATCCCGAGGATCTTCAGGAGCGAGGCGTCACCGACGAGGACTCCGCCCTGGACGTACATGCCGACGCTTTCGTTCATCTGGCACCGCCAGTCCTTGGCGAGTTTCTGCCGCTCCTCCCGGGAGAACTTCGCCATCGGGTCCTCGCCGTCGATGGCGTCGGCCCACAGCGGGCACTCGTTGGCCTTCGGGATCACGACCTCGTAGCCACCGCAGCCCGGGGCGTCCTCGCCGTACGGCGAGCAGGTGGGCCTGCCGACCACGATGCGCGAGGCATCCGCGCGGGACTCGACGGGCAGCAGACGCTGCACGGCGTCACGGTCCGCCGGGAGGTCCCGGCCGCCTTCCTCCATCACCAGCACGGAGACCGCGCCGTACGGGAGCCGGGCCTCGTAGTTCGCCTCCTCCTGGGCTTCGCGGCTCGCCGCGTACGTGGAGACGGCGACGGTACCGGCCACCGCGGCGAGCACGGCGGCGACGGCGGGTGCCGTACGGCCCCGGTTGCGCACGGCGTCCCGCAGCGCGAGGCGCGGCGACAGCGGCAGCCAGCGGCCGGTGCGGCCGAAGAGACCCACCAGGGCGGGGGTCAGGGCGACCACGCCCAGCTCGGCGATGGCGCTGCCGCCCGCGACGATGACGAACTGGTCGGTGACGAGCGATCCGTACAGCGCGATCGCACCGCCGAGGAGCACGGCACCCAGGCCGATCAGCGGAAGCAGCCGGCTGCTGCGGCGCACACCCCGGCGCCCGGTGAGGGAGGCGAGGACGGTCTGGCGGGACGAGGTGATGGCCGGGACGATCGCGGCCAGCAGGCCGGTGAGGACGGCGAGCAGCGCGATGCCGAGCAGTTCCAGGGGGCGGATGTCGAAGCTGCCGAACCGTTGCCCCAGGGCGTTCTCCAGGACCGGCTGGAGCGCGAAGGTCAGGATGAGGGCGAGGACCGTGCCGGACACGGCCGCGGCGACACCGATGACCAGGCCGCCGCTGAGCACGATGGCCCGGATGTGGCGCCGCTCGCCGCCGTTGGCGCCGACGAGGCCCAGCTGACGGCGCGAGCGCCGGGCGCCCACGGCGAACGCGGGCCCGGCCAGGAGGCAGATCTCCAGCATCGCGAGACCGACGACGGTGCCGGCCGCGGCGAGTTCGGCGGCGCGGGCGGCCGACGACGTGCCGTAGTTGCCCCAGCCCTCCTTCTGGTACAGCGGAACCTCGGAGTCGGCGGGCGGGTTCAGGGCGACGGCACGCGACGTGACCACCACACCCTTGGTGTTGATCTCCTGCACCGTGTTCCACGTGAAACCACTGGGCGTCTTCACCAGGTAGCTGGGCGAGAAGTCGGGCTTCTGCAGACCGGCCTTCTCTGCGGCCTTCCCGTACGGCTCCAGGAAGGCGCCGGGAAGCGCGTTGACCTGATCGGCCTTCAGCTCGTCGGGCAGCTCGTACGTGCCGACGATCCGGTAGGCGCGGTCGAAGCCGCGCGCGCTCAGGGTGGAGCCGATCGTCAGACCGCTGGACTCCATGAAGTGCGTGGTGGCGGCGATCTCGTCCGGCTTCTGCGGGAAGCGGCCCTCCTGGAGGGTGAGGATGCCCCGCGCGATCGGATCGGCGGCCTTGAGCTCACGGACGTCGGTACGGAGCAGGCCGTGCGTGGTCGTCAGTTTGGCGCTTCCCGAAGCGTCCGACAGGACCGTGGAGCCGGCCGGGATGGCCTTGGTGAGATCGATCGGGCCGCCGGGCCCGGACATGTCGCCGCCGTCCTTGGCCGGGGCGTGCATCTCGCCGTCGGGGGACTGCAGGATCGGCACTCCGCCGGCGAAGGCGTCGAAGAAGCGGGCGTCGGCCGCGCCCAGGGTCCGGTCGAGCTTCTCCGCGACGGAGAGCTCGGCGCTGCGCAGGGTCAGATCGGCGGCGCTCACACCCAGGATGGGCAGGGCGATCATCGCGAGGACCAGGAAGCTGCGGCCCTTGTAGCGCCAGGCGTCGCGGCGGGCTATGCGGATCGCGGCGCGCCAGGAGTGGAACCAGTTGTTCACCGCTCGGCCGCCTGGCCGGACAGGAGCGAGTCGGCCTCGCTGCGTACGGTCTGGTCGACGACGGCGCCGTCCCGCAGGAAGACGACGCGGTCGGCCCAGGCGGCGAACCGCGGCTCGTGGGTGACCAGGACGCCTGCGGCGCCGGCGTCGCAGCGGGAGCGCAGCAGGGCGAGGACGGACTCGCCGGTCTCGGAGTCCAGGGCGCCGGTGGGCTCGTCGGCGAGGACGAGGCGACGGTCGCCGACGAGGGCGCGGGCTATGGCCACGCGCTGCTGCTGGCCGCCGGACATCTCGTCGGGGAAGCGGTCGGCGAGGTGGCCCAGCTCCATCTCCTCCAGTGCGGCGAGGGCTTCGCCGCGCGCCTTGCGGGCGGAGGTGCCGTCCAGCTCGCGGGGCAGGGCCACGTTCTCGGCCGCGGTGAGGGCGGGGATGAGGTTGTAGTCCTGGAAGACGTAACCGATGCTGCGGCGGCGCAGGGCCGCGAGGGCCTTGCGGCCGGCGGTGGTGATGTCGGTGCCCTCGACGATCACCCGGCCGGAGGTGGGGGTGTCGAGGCCGCCCGCGATGGTGAGCAGGGTGGACTTGCCCGAGCCGGACGGGCCCATGACGGCGACGAGTTCACCGGGGAAGACATCGAGGTCGATGCCGCGCAGGGCGTGCACCTCGGTGGCGCCGGAGCCGTGGACACGGGTCAGGTTCTGCAGTTGCAGCACGGGCTGCTGTGTGGACATGGAGGGGTCCCCCTTGGGCGTACGCCGATGGACCGTCGCGTGACGGACGGTCACGTGCGGTGTCGTACGGAGCGGTTGAGAAGTGGTGCTGGTCGTGCGGGTCGTGCGGGTGGTGTGTGTGGTGTGCGGTGCGGGTGGTGCGGTAGGTGGGGCCGCGGCGTCAGGACAGCGGCGCGGGGCGCGCGTCCTCCTGGGTCGCCGGGGCGACGCTCGTGGGAGGCGGTGCGGCGGGCGGGGAGGCGGGGGCGGTGCCCGAGAGCCGGATCAGCCGGGCTTCGCAGTGGTCCAGCCAGCGGGCCTCGGCCTCGGTCTGGAAGATCAGCTGCTCCAGGACGAGGAGCCAGGCCACGTCGTCGCGTTCCCTGGACTCGCCGCGCTCGAGGGCGGCGAGCGCCTGGGCCTTGAGCCGGGTGTAGTCCTGCATCGCCTTCACGGTGTGGCGGCGCTGCGACTGGATGACGGCGCGGATGTCGACGCCGGGCGCGCCGACGGCCATGGCGAGCTTGATGGCGAGCTCGTCGCGGGCCGGGCTGGTGCGGTCCACGGGCTTCTCGAACCAGTTCCTGAGCTCCGCGCGGCCGCTGTCGGTGATCGCGTAGAGCGCGTGGCCCGCCTCGTCCTCGCCGCCCTGCGCGACCATGCCGTCCCGTTCGAGACGGTTGAGGGTCGTGTAGACCTGCCCGACGTTGAGGGGCCAGGTGGAGCCCGTGCGGGACTCGAACTCCGTACGGAGCTGCGAGCCGTAGCGGGGCCCGCGTTCGAGGAGGGCGAGAAGCCCGTGGCGGATCGACATACTCAGTATGTATACCGAGTATGTCGGCGCCGACAAGCGACCTGAGTCGGAACCTCCGCGTCCGTCTCAAGGGGGACACGGGGCGGTGTGCGGGGTGCCGCGGCCGTCAGCGGCGCCGCATCCGGACCCCGAGGAAACCGATCCCGAGGCCCATCAGTGCGAGCCCCGCGCCCAGGGTGAGGGCGGGAATCTGCCGGTCAGCGCTGGTGCCGGCGGCCCGCTGGCTGATCCGGGGAGCGGCGGCGGGCACGGTCGCGGGCGACGGCCCGGTCGCCGTGGGCTCCGTCTCGGGTGCGACGTCGAGCGCCTCCTCGTCCGCGTCCGCCTCGGCGGAGGGCGTGTCGGCTGTTGCAGTTTTGGTACGTGACGGGGCGGGCGAGGCGGCGGAACTGCTCGGCGTCGTGGACGAGGCGGGCCGCCCGGGCCGTTCACGCCCCTCGCCGGCCGGCCGCCCCGCGAGGGAGCCGGACGGGCTGGGGACGGCGGCCTCCGAGGCCGTGGCCGCGGGGTGGCCGGAAGCGCCGTGGGAGCCCCTCCCGGCGCCCTTCGTCGACGAAGCCGACGAAGACGATGAAGACGACGAAGGGGACGGCTCGGCCGGGGCGGGCGGCCTGCCCGCCGAGGAGGTCGCCGAGGAGGTCGCCGAGGAGGTCGACGAGGAGGAGGGCGAGGGCGCGGCCGACGCGGAGGGCGGAGGCGCCGAGGCGGTCGGGCTCGCCGTCGGCCCTCTCTCGGCCCCGTACGCGACGGGTGCGGCACCCACCACCAGACAGCACGCGAACACCGGGCCGATCGCCCGCGTCCGCGTCCGCGCGCAGCGGTGTCCTGGAGTCACCGGGTGACCCCCTCCCGTACCGAGCAACCGAGCCGCCGATGTCTTGGACTCAGCGTCACATGTCGGGGCATATCCGGCACCCGGGGCACCGGCACCCGGGGCACCGGTGCCGGGAGTGGGGCGCACCGGCCCGGTCCCGCCCGGTGCTACTGCGGCGGGTTGCCCGTCGAGATCTTGAGCGTGAACTCGGCGCCGTCCTTGTCGACGTCCTCACCGACCGGCGGGTACTGCTCCAGGACGGTGCCCTCGCCGTACGTGTTCTCGTCCACCGGGGTCTGCGTCGTGATCTTCCAGCCCGCGGCCTGGACGCACTCCTTCACCGAGGTGATGTTCTTGTACGTGAAGTTCGGGACCTCGAACTTCGACGGGTCGTCGTCCGACTCCCGCGGCTCGGTGCACTTCTTCGTCTCGATGGTCTTGGAGAGGTCCGGACCCCTGTGACCCGGGACCGCCGTCTCGGTCTGGCCCGACCCGCCCGCGGCCCCGGTCGGGTCCTCGTCCTTGTCGAGCGAGATCGCCGTGATCACACCGCCGATCGCGACCAGCACCACGACGATCGCCCCCACGACCACCGGCATGTTCCGCTTCGACCCACCGCTCGTCGTCGCCACCGACGACTGCTGCGGCTGCTGCGGCTGCATCGTGTACGGACCGGGCGTGGGCGTCTGGTAGACCGGCGCCGGAGGCGGGGTCGGGGCCTGCTGCGGGTAGCCGTAGGAAGGGGCCGGCGTCGGGGGACCGTACGGACCCGGCTGCGGCGTGTGCGGCTGGTACGGCTGCTGCACCCCGTGCGTCGCGGGCGGCGGGGTCTGGCCGACCGGCGGGAAGACCGCCGAGCCCACCCCCGAGCCGCTGCTGACCGGACCGCCCGACACGATCACCGGCGCGCCCGTCTGGCCCGCCGACAGCACCCGCAGGCACTCGTCCTGCATCGCGGCCGCGCTCGGAAAACGCTCGTTCGGGTTCTTCTTGAGCGCGCGGGCGACGAGCGCGTCCATCCCCGGGGTCACCGAGCGGTTGATGGAGGACGGCGCGACCGGCTCCTCCTGGACATGTGCGTACGCGATGGCCAGCGGCGAGTCCGCGTCGAACGGCAGCCGGCCCGTCAGGAGCTGGAAGAGCATGATGCCGACCGAGTACAGGTCGGAGCGGGCGTCCACCGCGCGGCCCAGGGCCTGCTCGGGGGAGAGGTACTGCGGGGTGCCGACGACCATGCCGGTCTGCGTCATCGACGTGACACCGGACTGCATGGCGCGCGCGATGCCGAAGTCCATGACCTTGACCACGCCGCGCTTGGTCATCATCACGTTGCCCGGCTTGATGTCCCGGTGGACCAGGCCCATTTCATGGCTGGTCTCGAGCGCGGCCAGCACATCGGCCGTCACCTTCAGCGCCTTGTCGGCCGGCATCGCGCCGAACTGCCGTACGTCGGAGGCGAGAACCGAGCCGAGCGGCTGGCCCTCCACGTACTCCATGACGATGTACGGCATGACGGCGCCGTCGAGGGTGTCCTCGCCGGTGTCGAAGACCGAGACGATGTTGGTGTGCGACAGCTTCGCGACCGCCTGCGCCTCGCGCCGGAACCGCTCGCGGAACGACTGTTCCCGGCCGAGCTCCGTGTGCAGCGTCTTGATGGCGACCTGCCGGTCGAGCGCGCTGTCGTAGGCGAGGTAGACGGAGGCCATGCCGCCTTCGCCGAGCAGGTCGCGAAGCTGGTACCGGCCGTTCGCGACCGAACCGCCCGCATAGCGGCCCTGTGCGCCGTCCTGGCTCATTCGTGCTCCCCCTACGCGCGCGTGGCGGCGCTGATTCCGGAATTTCCTGGCCAAGTCTGCCCCAGGGCAGTGACACGTCAAGCCAGGTGCCCGTTCCGTGACCCTCCGCGTAAGAAGCGTCTCGCAAGCGTTACAGGAACTGCCTGGAATTTGCACAGGCGTACGCGGTCGGGGTTGGATGGCCGGTCCATCTCGGACCGTGATGTCGGACGAAGCCTGTAGCGTGACGGCGGTACGGCACCACACGATAGACACATGACGGCGAGGACTGATGGCACCCGAATCCGAAGCGGGCGGCGGCGGCCTGTCGGGCGCCGCTGCGGAGTCCTGGGGCGTCGGCGGAGTGGTCGGTGACGGACGGTACCGGCTGACGCACCGTCTGGGACGCGGCGGCATGGCCGAGGTGTTCGCCGCCGAGGACGTCCGCCTGGGCCGCACGGTCGCCGTCAAGCTGCTCCGCTCCGACCTCGCCGAGGACCCGGTCTCCAAGGCCCGCTTCACGCGCGAGGCGCAGTCGGTCGCCGGGCTCAACCACCACGCCATCGTGGCGGTGTACGACTCCGGCGAGGACGTCGTGGGCGACCACTCCGTCCCGTACATCGTGATGGAGCTGGTCGAGGGCCGCACCATCCGCGACCTGCTGATCAGCGCGGAGGCGCCGGGCCCGGAGCAGGCCCTGATCATCGTCTCGGGCGTCCTGGAGGCGCTCGCGTACTCGCACCAGCACGGCATCGTGCACCGCGACATCAAGCCCGCGAACGTCATCATCACGCACACCGGCGCGGTGAAGGTGATGGACTTCGGCATCGCGCGCGCCCTGCACGGCGCGCAGTCGACGATGACCCAGACCGGCATGGTCATGGGCACGCCGCAGTACCTCTCCCCCGAACAGGCGCTCGGCAAGGCCGTGGACCACCGTTCCGACCTGTACGCCACGGGCTGCCTGCTGTACGAACTGCTCGCGCTGCGGCCCCCGTTCACCGGTGAGACCCCGCTCTCGGTGGTCTACCAGCATGTCCAGGACGCCCCGGTCCCGCCGTCCGAGGTCGCGCACGCGGCGCCGCCGGAGCTCGACGGTCTGGTGATGCGCTCGCTGGCGAAGGACCCGGACGACCGGTTCCAGAGCGCCGAGGAGATGCGCGGGCTGATCCAGTACGGCCTGCAGATGCTGCAGCAGCAGGGCGCCCACACGGGCACGTGGAACACCGGTCCCGTGGAGGTCCACGAGGGCGGCCACACCCCGGCAGGCGGCGTCGGCGCCACGTCGGTCATGGGGCATCCGATGCACCACGAGACCGCGCAGGGCCCGATCCTTCCGCCGAGGAACCCCGACGACGGAGCGGCCGGCGGGGTCGGCGGGTACGACGGCGGCTACGGCGGTCACGGCAGCCACAACGGCTACGGGCAGGGCGGCGGCGGCAGGGGCGGCCGCGGCAAGGTGCTGCTGTTCCTGGCGCTCGCGCTGATCGCGATCGTGGCGGGCGTGGCGTACGCGCTCGACAAGGCCGCCGACAACAGCGGGACGAAGAATCCGCCGGCGGTCACGAACTCGCCGTCCGCGTCCCAGGAGTCGCCGGCGCCCTCCCAGGAGACGCCCTCGCAGGAGACGCACGAGCCCGACACCTCGACGGGCGGGGACCAGGACACCTGGACGACGCCGTCGTACACCCCCTCGCAGACGCCGTCCCAGACGCCGTCGCAGACCCCGTCGGACAAGCCGTCGAGCCCGACCACGCCGTCGACGAAGCCGTCGCAGCCGCCGACGGATCCGACGGACGGCGGTACGGACACCGAGGGCACCACTGAGGGCAGCACCAACGCGGGCACGACGACGGGCAACACCAACGCGGGCACGACGACGGGCACGTCCACCGGTACGACCGCGGGTACCACCGACGGCGGTACCGGCACCGGGAACTGACACCCCGTCCCCTCATCCCGCGAACGCGTCGCGTACCGCCTCGTATTCGCGGGTCCACCACACCGCCAGGGCCGACGCCGCAGGGAACTGCGGGTCGGCCCTTCGGTCGTGGAGCTGGTAGCGCCAGCGCAGTATCCAGAAGTCGTTGAGCCGCTCCCACCACACCCGGTGCACCGCCGACGCCAGCTCCGCCCCGTCCGCGCCCGCCGCCCGGCGGTAGGCGCGCGCGTAGGCCCGTACCTTCCCGAGCGCCAACTCGCCCGCTGGCCGTACGAAGAAGATGGCGGCGGCCCTGACCGCCTCCTCGGCCCGCGGCTGGACGCCCAGGCGGTCCCAGTCGACGATCGCGGCCGGTTCCGCGCCCCGGTAGAGCAGGTTGAGCGGGTGGAAGTCGCCGTGCACCCAGCCGGCCGCCGCGGCGGGCGGGGGGCGGCGGTGGGCGTGCTCGGCGAGGAGCACCCGGCGTTCGAGCAGCCGGTGCACGGCCAGCTCGTCGAAGCCGGTGCGGGGGCGGCGGGCGCGGGCGAGGCGGAGCAACTCGTCGATGAGGCGAAAGGTGTCCTCGGGGCGCGCGCTCTCGTGCTCCGCGCCGGGGGGCGGGGACTCCATCACCTGCTCCAGGCAGGTGTGGACGTGCCCGAGGAGCGCGCCCAGGCGCCGCGATCCGCCGGCGGAGAGCTGGGCGCCGTCGCGGTGGCGGCCGTCGATCCAGGGGTGCAGGGCGTAGCAGCGGCCGCCGATCACGGCGACGGTGCGGCCGGCGGAGTCGGCGAGGGGCGGGGCGACGGGCAGGCCGAGGGCGTGCAGGCGCTGGGTGGCGCGGTGCTGGCGGCTGATGGTGTCCCGGTCGGCGGTCGGGGCGTCGAGGTGCTGCTTGAGGAAGTAGGCGCCGCGGGTGGTGGCGAGGCGGTAGCCGCGGTTGAGGAGGCCCTGGGTGACGGGTTCGCAGGAGAGTGGCTCGCCGGCCTGCCGGTAGCGGCGCAGCAGGGCGCCGACGGGCGGGGTGGGCGCGAGCGCGAGCGGTTCAGATGAGCGCGGCACTCGCCAGATGTTAGATCACGCTACGTGGGGGAGTTGTCGCTCCCCGGTGCGCTCCCCGGTGCGCTCCCCGCTGTGCTCCCCGCTGTGCTCCCCGCTGTGCTCCGCGCCGGGGGCTGGGTCGGGAGCCGGGCTGTGGTCGACATCGGCGTCCAGGGTGTAGTCAAGCTGGTGCACGGTCACGAACCGGGGCTCGATGCGCATGAAGACCGGGTCGAAGGGCTCCCCGTCCACGACCTGAGGCGCGGGGCCGAAGGCCGCCAGCTGTTCCTCGGTCGGCTCGACGACCTCCGCGGCCCCGGTGAACTGCACGGACCAGAGATTCTCGGCGCCGGAGTTGAGGTTGTCCGCGCCGTAGGCGACGACGCTGCCCGCGCAGGCCCGGTGGTATCCGAGGCCCCGGTGCATGCGGAGCAGGACGCGGCCGTCGTCCACGATGTGCCGGGCGGGCGCGACGAACGGCATCGCGCGCATGCTCGTCGCCACCCGGCCGTACGACACACGGTTCAGCAGCTCGATGGCGCGGATCTCCTCGGTGGACATGGCTTCCACTCTCCGCCACGGGCACTGTGCCGGAAAAGGGGCGCCTGCCCCGGTTCGGGGAGGACGTAGGTCCTGAATCGGGGCCGCCGGGCCGGGCTCAGTGCCGCTCGGCCTGCATGCGGGCCACGTACGCCGCGGCCTGCGAACGCCGCTCCATGCCCAGCTTCGACAGCAGGCTGGAGACATAGTTCTTGATCGTCTTCTCCGCGAGGTGGAGCCGCTCTCCAATGACCCGGTTGGTCAGTCCCTCGCCGATCAGATCCAGGATCTTGCGCTCCTGTTCCGTCAGGTTGGCGAGCTTGTCGTCACCCTTCGGGTTGTTTCCGTCGCGTAGACGTTCCAGAACGCGGGCGGTCGCGACCGGATCGAGCAGGGATTTGCCGGCGGCCACGTCCCGTACCGCCGAAAGGAGCTCATTGCCGCGGATGGCCTTGAGGACATATCCCGAGGCCCCGGCCATGATCGCGTCGAAGAGCGCCTCGTCGTCGGCGTACGAGGTCAGCATCAGGCACTTGATGTCCTCGTTCTGCGAACGGACCTCACGGCAGACCTCGACGCCGCTGCCGTCCGGCAGCCGGACGTCGAGCACGGCCACGTCGGGATGGGTCGCCGGGATCCTGACCAGGGCATCCGCCGCTGTTCCGGCCTCGCCGACCACCTCGATGTCGTCCTCGACGGAGAGCAGCTCGTGGACGCCGCGCCGCACGACCTCGTGGTCATCCAACAGAAATACACGGATTTTTCCATCTTCGCGCACGGGGCCAGTCTCACATATTGGCTCTTCCCGTGCCCGGGGGTGGCGGGATAACGTGCCGGTGTTCCGGCGGCCCCGTGGCCGTTGCACCGCGCTGACCAGCTTCGTTCCCCCGTTACTCGATTTACTTGGAAATCCAAGCAAAATCGCAGGTCAATTGGGGTTTCGCAGGAATGCGGCGCACTGGGTAACGTGCCTATGACAGGGCGCTCGCCGGGGCACCTGTCACGCCTGACCCCGGCCGAGTCGCACCCACCCCGTGCGCGAGTACGGACAAGGCGAGCCTCCCCTTACCTAGCGGTAGGGGGGACCCCAGGCCTTTCCCGGCAACCCCGGGGGCCGGACCGACGGAGGAGCACGCACGTGACCGTGGAGAGCACTGCCGCGCGCAAGACGACGCGACGCAGCAGCGGCACCAAGCGCACTGCCAGCGCCAGCGCGGGCGCCAAGAAGTCCCAGACTTCCGAGCCCGAGCTCGTTCAGCTGCTGACGCCTGAAGGGGAGCGCGTCCAGCACCCCGATTACGACATCGATCTGAGCGCCGACGAGCTGCGCGGCCTCTATCGCGACATGGTTCTCACCCGCCGCTTCGACGCCGAGGCCACCTCCCTGCAGCGTCAGGGCGAGCTGGGCCTGTGGGCGTCGCTGCTCGGCCAGGAGGCCGCGCAGATCGGCTCCGCCCGCGCGCTGCGCGACGACGACTACGTCTTCCCGACATACCGGGAGCACGGCGTCGCCTGGTGCCGCGGGGTCGACCCGGCGAACCTGCTGGGCATGTTCCGCGGTGTGAACCACGGAGGCTGGGACCCCAACAGCAACAACTTCCACCTGTACACGATCGTCATCGGCTCGCAGACCCTGCACGCCACCGGCTACGCCATGGGCGTCGCCAAGGACGGCGCGGACTCGGCCGTGATCGCGTACTTCGGCGACGGCGCGTCCAGCCAGGGCGATGTCGCCGAGTCCTTCACCTTCTCCGCGGTCTACAACGCCCCGGTCGTGTTCTTCTGCCAGAACAACCAGTGGGCGATCTCCGAGCCCACCGAGAAGCAGATGCGCGTGCCGCTCTACCAGCGCGCGCAGGGCTTCGGCTTCCCCGGCGTCCGCGTCGACGGCAACGACGTCCTCGCGTGCCTGGCCGTGACCCGGTGGGCGCTCGAGCGTGCCCGCCGCGGCGAGGGCCCGACCCTGGTCGAGGCGTTCACCTACCGCATGGGCGCCCACACCACCTCCGACGACCCGACCAAGTACCGCGCCGACGAGGAGCGCGAGGCCTGGGAGGCGAAGGACCCGATCCTGCGGCTCAGGGCGTACCTGGAGCGCGAGGGGCACGCCGACGCGGCCTTCTTCGACGCCCTGGAGGAGGAGAGCGAGACGCTCGGCAAGCGCGTCCGCGAGGCCGTCCGTTCCATGCCCGACCCGGATCACATGGCGATCTTCGAGAATGTCTACGCCGACGGGCACGCGCTCGTCGACGAGGAGCGCGCGCAGTTCGCCGCGTACCAGGCGTCGTTCGCGGATGGCGAGGTCAAGTAACCATGGCTGTACAGAAGCTTCCCCTGGCCAAGGCGCTCAACGAGTCGCTCCGCAAGGCCCTGGAGTCCGACCCCAAGGTCCTGATCATGGGCGAGGACGTCGGCAAGCTCGGCGGTGTCTTCCGGGTCACCGACGGTCTGCAGAAGGACTTCGGCGAGGACCGGGTCATCGACACCCCGCTCGCCGAGTCCGGCATCGTCGGCACCGCGATCGGTCTGGCCCTGCGCGGCTACCGGCCCGTCGTGGAGATCCAGTTCGACGGTTTCGTCTTCCCCGCGTACGACCAGATCGTCACCCAGCTCGCCAAGATGCACGCCCGCGCGCTCGGCAAGATCAAGCTGCCGGTCGTCGTCCGTATCCCCTACGGCGGCGGCATCGGCGCGGTGGAGCACCACTCCGAGTCCCCCGAGGCGCTCTTCGCGCACGTCGCGGGCCTCAAGGTGGTCTCGCCCTCGACCTCCTCCGACGCGTACTGGATGCTCCAGCAGGCCATCCAGAGCGACGACCCGGTCATCTTCTTCGAGCCCAAGCGCCGCTACTGGGACAAGGGCGAGGTCGACACCGAGGCCATCCCGGGCGAGCTGCACAAGGCGCGGGTGGCGCGCGAGGGCAGCGACCTCACGCTCGCCGCGTACGGCCCGATGGTGAAGGTCTGTCTGGAGGCCGCCGCGGCCGCCCAGGAGGAGGGCAAGTCGGTGGAGGTCCTGGACCTGCGCTCGATGTCCCCGATCGACTTCGACACGATCCAGACCTCGGTCGAGAAGACCCGCCACCTGGTCGTGGTCCACGAGGCCCCGGTCTTCTACGGCTCCGGCGCGGAGATCGCCGCCCGGATCACCGAGCGCTGCTTCTACCACCTGGAGGCCCCCGTCCTGCGGGTCGGCGGCTACCACGCGCCGTATCCGCCGGCGCGCCTGGAGGAGGAGTACCTGCCGGGCCTGGACCGCGTGCTCGACGCCGTCGACCGCTCGCTGGCGTACTGAGGAGAGCATCGTGACGATCCGCGAATTCAAGATGCCCGACGTGGGCGAGGGCCTCACCGAGGCCGAGATCCTCAAGTGGTACGTCCAGCCCGGTGACACCGTCACCGACGGGCAGGTCGTGTGCGAGGTCGAGACGGCGAAGGCGGCCGTCGAGCTGCCGATCCCGTTCGACGGCACGGTCCACGAGCTGCGCTTCCCCGAGGGGACGACGGTCGACGTCGGCCAGGTGATCATCTCGGTGAACGTCGGCGGCGCGGGTCCGGCCGAGACTCCGGCGCCCGCGGCTCCCGCGGCCGCTCCGGCGCCCGAGGCCGAGGAGCCCGAGCCGCAGGGCCGGCAGCCGGTCCTGGTCGGTTACGGCGTGGCCGCGAGCTCCACCAAGCGCCGGGCGCGCAAGACCACGGTCGAGGCTCCCGCCGCCGCGCCCGTATCCGCTCCTGTCTCCGTACCGGAGCAGCTGAACGGGCACGGCGGTGTCGCCACCGCCGCACGCCCGCTGGCCAAGCCGCCGGTGCGCAAGCTCGCCAAGGACCTCGGGGTCGACCTCGCGACGGTCACCCCGACCGGCCCGGACGGGATCATCACCCGCGAGGACGTCCACGCGGCGGCCGCCCCGGCGCCCGCCGTCGCCGCACCCGCGCCGGTGGCGGCTCCGGTGACCGCTCCGGCAGTCGCGGCCGAGGCACCCGCCGTCGCCGTCTCGGCGGAGGCGCGGGAGACCCGTATCCCGATCAAGGGCGTACGGAAGGCCACGGCGGCGGCGATGGTCGGCTCGGCCTTCACCGCGCCGCACGTCACCGAGTTCGTGACCTTCGACATCACGCGCACGATGAAGCTGGTCGAGGAGCTCAAGTCCGACAAGGACATGGCGGGCCTGCGGGTCAACCCGCTCCTCCTCATCGCCAAGGCCGTCCTGGTCGCCGCCAAGCGCAACCCGGACATCAACGCGGCCTGGGACGAGGCGAACCAGGAGATCGTGCTCAAGCACTACGTCAACCTGGGCATCGCCGCGGCCACCCCGCGCGGTCTGATCGTGCCGAACATCAAGGACGCGCACGCCCAGACCCTGCCGGAGCTGTCGAAGTCCCTGAGCGAGCTGGTCGCCACCGCCCGCGAGGGCAAGACGACCCCGGCGGCGATGCAGGGCGGCACGTTCACCATCACCAACGTCGGCGTCTTCGGCGTCGACACCGGTACCCCGATCCTGAACCCGGGCGAGTCCGCGATCCTCGCGGTCGGTGCGATCAAGCTCCAGCCGTGGGTCCACAAGGGCAAGGTGAAGCCGCGTCAGGTGACGACGCTGGCCCTGTCGTTCGACCACCGCCTGGTGGACGGCGAGCTCGGTTCCAAGTTCCTGGCGGACGTCGCCGCGATCCTGGAGCAGCCGAAGAGGCTCATCACCTGGGCGTAAAGAGTCAGAAGTGCGTTTCACGTGAAACGCCGGGACGGCGAAGGGCCCGGACGCCTGTGGGCGTCCGGGCCCTTGCCTCTGCCCGTCGACCGCGGCACGGCCCGCAGACCGAGCGCGAAGCCGAGCGCGAAGCCGAGCGCGAAGCGGCTCGTACAGCCGTACTCCTGCATGAGCTGACGTACGCGTCGTTGCACGGTGCGTTTGCTCAGGGCAAGCGCGCGTGAGATGCGCTCGTCGCTCCACCCCCGCACCAGTAACTCGACGATGTACTGATTGTCCACAGCGTCGTGCACGCCTCGTCTCCTCCTGCTTCCGCAGCCCCCGGGTCTTGGCGATCTCGGCCACGGTAACCGCTTCCGACGGCGGTACCGGCGTGTGCAACTACGAGATGTGCGAGGAGGGTCGCATCAACTTCCGTGTCGCGGTGCGCAACGGCAGCACCGCCGCCAGCACGGCCGCGACCAGCTGGTCCGGCTACATCCCGATCGGCAGCTGACCGGCTGATCCCTTCCCGACAGTCAGGCCCGTCCGCATCGCGGACGGGCCTGCCTGTTGCACCCCTCTTGTATCTAAGCTGTGCGCATGGCATCCGCACCCCCAGCAGCCGACCGTGTCTACATGCACGTCAAGCAGGCCGTTCTCGACCGCCGGTACGAGGGAGGGACCCTGCTCACCGAGGGCGAACTCGCCCAGGCCGTAGGGGTCTCCCGCACCCCCGTACGGGAAGCGCTGCTCAAGCTGGAGATGGAAGGGCTGCTCAAGCTCTATCCGAAGAAGGGCGCCCTCGTCCTCGCCGTCTCCGCGCAGGAGATCGCCGATGTCGTCGAAACCCGGCTGCTCGTCGAGGAGTTCGCCGTCCGCCGCGCCGTGCCCGCGCCGGCCTCCCTGATCGAGCGCCTCGAAGAGCTCCTGGAGGAGCAGCGCCGACGGGCCGAGGCCGGGGACCTCGCCGAGGTCGCCGTCACCGACCGCTGCTTCCACGCCGAGATCGTCAAGCACGCCGGCAACCAGATCCTCGCCCGCCTCTACGACCAGCTGCGCGACCGTCAGCTGCGCATGGGCGTCGCCGTCATGCAGTCCCAGCCCGACCGCATCGCCAAGAACATCACCGAGCACGCCGAGATCCTGGAGCGGATCAGGGCCGGTGACACGGAGGGCGCCGCCCACTGCGTCCGGCAGCACCTGAGCTGGGTCAAGGTCCTGGTCCGGGGTGAGGCCCGGTGAGCGGACGGGGCCTCGGACCGGCCGCCACCCTGCCCGGCGACCCTCCCGGCGGCCGGCGCGCCGCCCTCGTGTGGGGCGTGGGCGTCGCCGTCTACTTCGTCGCCGTCATCTTCCGTACGTCACTGGGCGTCGCCGGACTCGACGCCGCCGACCGCTTCGACGTCAACGCCTCCGCGCTCTCCACCTTCTCCATCCTCCAGCTCCTCGTCTACGCCGGCATGCAGATACCCGTCGGCCTCATGGTCGACCGGCTCGGCACCAAGAGGGTGCTGACGATCGGCGTCGTGCTGTTCACCGTCGGGCAGCTGGGCTTCGCGCTCTCCCCCTCGTACGGCATGGCGCTCGCCTCCCGCGCGCTGCTCGGCTGCGGCGACGCGATGACCTTCATCAGCGTGCTCCGGCTCGGCACCCGCTGGTTCCCCGCCCGGCGCGGCCCCCTGATCGGCCAGGTCGCGGCCCTCTTCGGCATGGCGGGCAACCTCGTCTCGACGATCTTCATCGCCCGCGCGCTGCACGGCCTGGGCTGGACGACGACCTTCGTCGGCAGCTCGATCGCGGGCGTCGTCGTCCTCGCCCTCCTGCTGCTCTTCCTCAAGGACCACCCCGAGGGCCACGAGCCGCAGCCCGTCGCGCACGCCGGCGCGGCGTTCGTCCGCCGCCAGATCGCCGAGTCCTGGCGAGAGCCCGGTACCCGGCTCGGCATGTGGGTGCACTTCACCACCCAGTTCCCGGCCATGGTGTTCCTGCTGCTCTGGGGCCTGCCGTTCCTGGTGGTGGCCCAGGGCCTGAGCCGGGGCGCCGCCGGGGAGCTGCTGACGCTCGTGGTGCTCTCCAACATGGTGGTGGGGCTCGCGTACGGGCAGATCATCGCCCGGCACCACGCGGCCAGGGCCCCGCTGGCCCTCGGCACGGTCGCCGCGACCGCGCTGCTGTGGGGCGCCACCCTCGCGTACCCCGGCGACCGGGCGCCGCTGTGGCTCCTGATCACCCTCTGCGCCGTCCTCGGCACCTGCGGACCCGCGTCGATGATCGGCTTCGACTTCGCCCGCCCGGCCAATCCGCCGGAGCGTCAGGGAACGGCCTCGGGAATCGTCAACATGGGTGGTTTCGTCGCCTCGATGACGACCCTGCTCGCGGTCGGCGTCCTCCTCGACGCGACCGGAGACGACTACCGGATCGCCTTCTCCTCCGTCTTCGTCCTGGAGACACTGGGCATCGTGCAGATCCTGCGCCTGAAGGCCCGCACGGCCCGCAGGGAACGGGAACGCCTCGTCGCCAGCCGCGTCGAGGCCGTGCACGTACCGGCGTGACGGACCGCCCGGTGGGCCGCCCGGCGGATCGCCCGGTGGACCGCCCGGCGGATCGCCCGGTGGGCCGCCCGGTGGATCGCCCGGTGGGCCGCCCCGGTGGACTACCGGGGCGTCACCGCGAAGTTGTCCAGGATCGCCTGCGCCAGGTCCATGTCGCCCTCGGTCTTGATCCGGTCGGCCACCTCGGCCGGCCGGACGCGGCCGCAGGCCAGCCTGACGTACGTCTCCCAGTCCATCGCCAGCGTCGCCAGCGGGCCGAGCGAGGGCGCTCCGTCGACCGACCCGCGGCCCTCCGCGTCCACCCGTACCGTCCGCAGGAACTCCACCGGACCGTGCACGTCGAGGACGACCGCCGAACTCGCCGGCGCCCCCGCGTCCTTGGCGACCACCTTCGGCAGCCCCTCGAGGAGCACGTCACGGGTGACCAGGGCGCCGGGGGAGTCCAGGTTGCCCGGCTGCCCGAGCGTGGCGCGCAGGTCCTGCTCGTGGACCCAGACGTCGAAGGCCCGCAGCCGGTAGGCGAGTTCCAGGGTCTGCTCGGCGCCGAGCGGGGCGCGGATCAGATGGTCCGGCCGGCGGTTCTCGTTGCGCAGCTGGCGGGCGCGGCGGATGAGGACGTACTCCAGCTCCGAGGTCATCTCGGGGCCGGTGTGGTGCCGCCGCACATCGACCTGCATCTCCATGTAGCGGGCGAACTCACTGCGTACGTGGTAGAGATCGCGCGGCAGCGAGTGGATGGGGCGCGGGTCGCCGAGCATCTCGCACTCCATGCCGATCACATGGGACACGATGTCGCGCACCGACCAGCCCGGGCACGGGGTGGCGCGATTCCATTCGCCTTCCACGAGCGGCTGCACCAGCTCGGCTATCGCCTCGATGGAGTGGGTCCAGGCGTCGGCGTAGGTCTGAAGGCTGGGATGGACGGTCACGGGACCCCTCGGCGGTTCTTCTGCGGTGCGCGGGCTGAAAACATGACTGCGTGGGAGGCTCGGACGCTAAGTTACGCTGCCCGAAGGCACCCCGGCAGTGCTTTCGTGTGACGATCGTAGGCCCGTGTTGACGGCTCGAATGCCAGGACGGTGGTAGTGTGCGCGCCTCGCTGATCCAGATCGCAGTAGACCCGGATGAATCGGTTGATTCTCGCCGAGCACGGGTGGCCGGGCTGGTACGGGAGGAGCGCGGCGCCGCGGATCTCGTCGTCCTGCCGGAGCTGTGGCCGATGGGGGCGTTCGCGTACGAGTCCTTCGCGGCGGAGTCCGAGTCGGTGAACGGTCCCACGCCCGGCCCGACGTACGAGGCGATGGCGGCGGCCGCCCGGGACGCGGAGGTCTGGCTGCACGCCGGCTCGGTCGTCGAGGCGGCGGGCGGAGCCCTCTACAACACCTCGCTCGTCTTCTCCCCCGCCGGCGAACTGGCCGCCACCTACCGGAAGATCCACCGCTTCGGCTTCGACAAGGGCGAGGCCGTCATGATGGCGGCGGGGGACGAACTGGTGACGGTCGCCCTGCCCGGCCTGACGGTGGGTGTGGGCACCTGTTACGACCTGCGCTTCCCCGAGCTGTTCCGGGGCCTGGTGGACGCGGGCGCGCAGGCCTTCGTCCTTCCGGCGGGCTGGCCGGCGCGCCGCCGCGCCCACTGGACGCTCCTCGCCCGGGCCCGGGCGGTGGAGAACCAGGCGTACATGCTGGCCTGCGGCACGGCGGGCACGCACGCGGGCGTGGAGCAGGCCGGCCACTCGATCGTGGTGGACCCGTGGGGCGAGGTCCTCGCGGAGGCGGGCCCGGGCGAGGAGATCCTGCGGGTCGAGCTCGACCCGGCGAAGGTGACGACGACACGCGAGCAGTTCCCGGCGCTGAAGGACCGGGTGCTGGGCGTGGCGCGGCCGGAACGGGGCTGAGGGCCGCCGCGGTGGCGCGGGCGTGACGGGGCGTCGCGTCCGATCCCGTACGCCTCCGGGCGCGCCGGCGCACTCCACTCCACTCCACTCCGCGACCGAGTGCCTCGCCGGTCCCTGGTCCTCGTCCTGCGGCCTAGTCCTCGCGTTCCCGCTCCGCCATCCGGATCACGCACACCGCGACCGCGATCAGCAGCGCCGCGTCGGTGTCCTCGCGGACGACGTTGACGGCGTACGTGTCCCGGACGCGGAACCACTGCCGGGAGATGTGGGCGAGCAGTTCACCGTCGTACTCGACGGTGAACTCCCGGTCCAGGATCCGGCCGCTGACGTCCAGCTCGGTGCCCTCGACCAGCGTGACCCGGTAGTGGTTGCGGAGCAGCGAGAGCCGCTTGCGGCGGATCGTGGCGAGCGGCCGGTCGTCGCGCTCGATCGTCATCGTGTCCCGCAGGCTGAACATCTTCTGCCGCAGCGTGACGAGGACCTGCCCGGCGGGGTCCTTCAGCTCCAGGGTGTCGCGCAGCCGCAGGGCCTTGCCGTCGACGAGGAAGGCGTGGCGCCCGTTCTCGTCCTCGATCCAGTAGTCGTCGCCGATGGCGAAGATTTTGTCCCGTACGAGGTATTTCATGCTGCCAGGGCTTCCCCGGCGGGCGCCGGTTCACGCCGGGGCCATGGAGAAGTAGCGGGTGAAGGGCTCCGGGTCCGTGCCCAGCATCTCGCCGAAGGGGGCGTCGAGCTGGTGGATCAGGAGCACGGTGAAGGCGATGAAGCCGGCGAGGCCCATCACCATCACCACATGGGTGGCGCTCCGCTTGATGCCGAAGAGGAACATGAAGGCCAGCGTCAGCACGCCGCCGATGACCAAGCCCGCCCACAGGACGGGTGAGAGCCGTTCCTGGGAGGCCGCTTCCCGGAGGCGCCGGGCGTCGTCCACGTAACCGATCTGGACGAGCACTTCCTGGGCGGCGATCCACTGGGAGCTCGTGGGCCGGTTGCGCGTCTCGCCGGAGGCGCGGAGCCGCTCGAGGAGTGCCCAGCCCGTGGAGCCGAGGGGCTCGCGGGCGGCCATCCTGGGCCATTCGACATCGACCACATGGGTGGCGTACGAGCGGGCGGCCTCGCGGAGGGGTGCGCGCTGGGGCGGGGGGAGCGCGCCGGCCAAGAGATACGTCTGGTGCAGGGCGCTCGCTTCGGCCCGGACGTAGTTCTCGGCCTCTTCGCGGTTGTCCCAGACGGTGACGAGGCAGAGGCCGAGGACGAGGGCGTAGAGGACCGACACCATCATGGCGATGTACTCGGCGACGTCCTCGCGCGGCTCGGCGTCCTCACCGACCGGGAAGAACCTGGTCTTGGCGACGACGATGAGAGCGGCGGCCAGGGCGACACCCATCACGACGACGGAGATCTCGAGCAGGGCCATGGTGTTTCCCGTCGTCGGTCAGCGGGGTCGGGATCCGAGCAGGGCGGCGGCGATCGCGGCGGGGATCAGGATCAGCAGGAGCGCCAGGACGATCCCGAGCTCGGGGAGTTCGCGGGAGCGGCGGCGCAGGCGGGGGAGGAGTCCGTCGTCGTCGGTCGTGGTCGTGGTGGTGGTGGGGGGTGGTACGGCGAGGTCGGCGGTGGCCGGAGGCGGCGGTGGCGGTGGTGGCGGCGGTGGTGGCGGTGGTGGTGGCGCTACGGGTGGGGGTACGGCGGCGGCCCCCGCGCCGGGCTCCCCACCCGGCCCTGTTCCGGCTCCCGGGCCCGCTCCGACTGCCGGCCCCGGTGCTCCGGCGGCCCCGCCGCCCGGCGGTCCGACAGGGGGCCCGACGGGCATGACGTACGTCCCCGGAGCACCACCCGCCGGCCGACGCGCCTTGGGTACGGCCTCCGGCACCTCCGCCGGTGCCCGCAGGGTGAACGCGGCCGAGGTGCGCGCCGTCAGAAGCGGCGGTCCCACCGGGTTCCCCCGCGCGCCCAGGGTGGTGAGGCGGTCGCTGCCGGCAACGCTCCCCGCACTGCGGTGACCGCCCGGCGGCCGCCGGACGCTCGCCGTGCACCGGGCCGAGGCGCCCGGGGCGAGTACGGGCACGGTGCCGGGCCGCCCCGCGCAGTCGATGCCGGCCTCCGCCAGGCCGAGGGCGCCGTCCCCGACCCTGATCGCGTGGACCGGCCGGTTTCCCCGATTGGCGATCACGTACTGGACGACCACGGTCCCCGGCGTCCGGGTCCCTGCGGTCGCGGTCAGCTCCAGCGCGCCGCCCACCCCCGTGTACCCGGAGCGGGCGGTCGCCGTGAGCCGCTTCCGTAGCGAGGGAATGTCCCCCACGGCCGTCGCGGTCCCGCCGTGGTGGCCCGCCCGCGCCGGGAAACGGGCGGTGCACTCCATGGAGGCGAGCGCGGCCAGCACCTCGGCCGGACAGCGCACGCTCACCCCCGGATCGCTCACCCGGACCCCGTACAGATGCGCCTCCCCGCTGTTCACCAGCCGGTACCGCTTCTCGACCGGGTCCCCGACCCGCACGTCGGGCGGCCGGCTTCCGCTGTCGCCGCGCGTGTTGACGGTGACCGTGAGCCGCAGCGCCCCGTCCCCCGCCCCGCCCGCCCGGGCACCGGACACCGGAAGAACCAGCAGGGCGGCCGCGAGGAGCGGCAGGCAGGCGTGCCGACGACGCATGACACCTCGCAGTCAACGGAGGACGGAAAATCGGATGATCTCCGCCATGCTTGCCAGTCCACAGGCACATGCCAAAGGCACAACACGCCCCACTCCGCCGCCTCGGCCCCGGTTTCACCCTCCCGGTCCCGCCGCCCGACTCCCCGTACGGCACCCTTGAACCATGAACGACTCCGCGCCTGCCTCACCCCGCGCCCGCGCCCGTGTCCGCGCCCCCGAGCTCATCGGCAAGGGCGGCTGGCTGAACACCGGTGGAGACGAACTGACCCTCGCCGACCTGCGAGGAAAGATCGTTCTGCTCGATTTCTGGACGTTCTGCTGCATCAACTGCCTGCATGTCCTCGACGAGCTCCGTGACCTGGAGGAGAAGCACCGCGACACCCTCGTGATCATCGGTGTCCACTCCCCGAAGTTCGTCCACGAGGCCGAGCACCAGGCCGTCGTCGACGCCGTCGAGCGGTACGAGGTGCACCACCCCGTGCTCGACGACCCCGAGCTCTCGACGTGGAAGCAGTACGCGGTCCGGGCCTGGCCGACGCTCGTCGTCGTGGATCCCGAGGGGTACGTCGTCGCGCAGCACGCGGGCGAGGGGCACGCCAACGCCATCCGGACGCTCGTCGAGGAGCTGGAGGCCGAGCACGGGGCCAAGGGGACGCTGCGGCGCGGCGACGGGCCGTACGTGCCGCCGGAGCCGGTCGCGACCGATCTGCGGTTCCCCGGAAAGGCCGTCCTGCTCGACAGCGGGAACTTCCTGGTCTCCGACACCACCCGCCACGAGCTCGTCGAGCTCGCGGCGGACGGGGAGAGCGTGGTGCGGCGGATCGGGGACGGCGCGTTCCGCGAGCCGCAGGGGCTCGCGGTGCTGCCCGACGGCAGGGTCGTCGTCGCCGACACCGTCCACCACGCGCTGCGTACCTTCGACCCGGCCACCGGCGGGGTCGAGCTGCTCGCCGGTACCGGGAAGCAGTGGTGGCAGGGGTCGCCGACGTCCGGGCCCGCCCGTGAGGTGGACCTCTCCTCGCCGTGGGACGTGGCCTGGTGGCAGGGCAAGGTGTGGATCGCGATGGCCGGTGTCCACCAGCTGTGGACGTACGACCCCGCGACGGACACGGTCGAGGTCGCGGCCGGTACGACCAACGAAGGGCTGGTCGACGGGCCGGCCGCCGAGGCCTGGTTCGCGCAGCCGTCCGGGCTCGCCGCCACCGGGGACCGGCTGTGGATCGCCGACTCCGAGACGAGCGCGGTCCGCTGGATCGACACCGAGGGCGTCGTCCACACCGCCGTCGGCACCGGGCTCTTCGACTTCGGCCACCGCGACGGCGCCGCCGCCCAGGCGCTGCTCCAGCACCCGCTCGGCGTCACGGCCCTCCCCGATGGGTCGATCGCCATCTCCGACACGTACAACCACGCCCTGCGCCGCTTCGATCCGGCGAGCGGCGAGGTGACGACGCTCGCCACCGATCTGCGCGAGCCGAGCGACGCGGTGCTCGTCGGTGACGAGATCGTCGTCGTCGAGTCGGCCCGGCACCGGCTGACCCGGCTGCGGCTGCCCGAGGAAGCCGTCCAGGTCGAGGCGGTCGCCCACCGCACGCAGCGCGAGGCCACCGAGGTCGCCCCCGGCCGGCTGCGGCTCGACGTCGTCTTCCAGGCGCCGACGGGGCAGAAGCTGGACGAGCGGTACGGGCCCTCGACGCGGCTCCTCGTCTCCTCGACCCCGCCGGAGCTGCTGCTCGGCGGCGAGGGCACGGGCACGGATCTCTTCCGGGAGCTCGACCTCAACCCGGCGATCACCGAGGGCGTGCTGCACGTCTCGGCGATGGCGGCGTCCTGCGACGACGACCCGGCCAACGAGTACCCGGCCTGCCATGTGCACCAGCAGGACTGGGGTGTTCCGGTGAAGGTGGCGGAACAGGGTGTCCAGCGCCTGCCGTTGATCCTCGCGGGGATGGACGCGTAGGGCTTTCCCGGCCCTAACGCACGATCCCCTGGTTCCTGGACGGGCGGCCCGCCGCCCCGTCCAGGCAACCGTCCACCCACGCCCGCGGGTTGTGGACGGCACGCTCGCCGCCCATGCCCGTGCGCTCCATCTCCGCGCACTCCCCGTCGCGCAGCGCCCGGAGCTTGCTGATCCGGACGGCCTGCAGATAGCCGCCCTCGTAGGCGATGTCCGTGCCCCAGGGCGGGCGTTCGTCGTACCGCGCGATCACGAGACCACCCGCCGCCGTGGCCAGGAGCACGGCGGCGGTCAGGCACACGATGAACTTCCCTCGGGACGGGCCCTCTTGACGCTCCATGAGAGAGACCGTGTCAGGAGGGGCCTTTCCCGGATGTTTCGCCGGGCCTCGTCGGACCTCGCCGGGCCTCGTCGGACCTCGCCGGGTTTCGCCGGGCCTTTGTCAGGCCTTGTCAGCCTTCCAGGAAGGCGACCAGCGCGTTGGCGAGGTGGTACGGGTCGTCCGCGCCGCACAGCTCACGGGCGCTGTGCATCGACAGGCACGCGACGCCGATGTCGACGGTGCTGATGCCGTGCCGGGCGGCGGTGATCGGGCCGATCGTCGTGCCGCACGGCATGTCGTTGTTGGAGACGAAGGACTGCCACGGCACGCCGGCCTTCTCGCAGGCCGCGGCGAACACGGCCCTGCCGGTGCCGTCGGTCGCGTACCGCTGGTTCACGTTGACCTTGAGGATCGGTCCGCCGTTGGGGCGCGGGTGGTGCGTCGGGTCGTGGCGCTCCGCGTAGTTGGGGTGGACGGCGTGGCCGACGTCGGAGGAGAGGCAGACCGAGCCGGCGAAGGCGCGGGCACGGTCCTCGTAGGCGCCGCCGCGGGCGTAGACGGAGCGCTCCAGGACGTTGCCGAGGAGCGGGCCCTGGGCGCCGGTGTCGGACTCGGAGCCGTTCTCCTCGTGGTCGAAGGCGGCGAGGACCGGGATGTACGCGAGGTCCGGCTGCGCCGACACGGCGGTCAGGGCGGCCACGCCCGCGTGCACCGAGATCAGGTTGTCCATGCGGGGGCCCGCGAGCAGTTCGCGGTCGCGGCCGAGGTAGGAGGGGGCCTCGATGGCGTGGACCATGAGGTCCCAGCCGGCCACGTCCTCGGCGTCCACGCCGGCCTCCTGGGCCACGAAGGAGATCAGGTCGCCCTCGTGGACCTCGCCCAGCCCCCAGATGGGCTGCATGTGGCGCTGCCGGTCGAGCTTGAGGCCGTCGTTGACCTGGCGGTCGAGGTGGATGGCGAGCTGGGGGACGCGCAGCACGGCGCGGTCGACGTTCACCAGCTTCGTCGAGCCGTCCCGCAGGGTGAGGCGGCCGGCGAGTCCGAGGTCGCGGTCGAGCCAGGTGTTGAGCAGCGTGCCGCCGTACGTCTCCACGGCCACCTGGCGCCAGCCCTGGGCGCCCATGTCGGGCTGCGGCTTGACGCGCAGGTTGGGGGAGTCGGTGTGGGCGCCAACGATCCGGTACGGGGTGTGGGCGGCGGCGCCCTCGGGTACGTACCAGGCGATGATCGCGCCGCCGCGGATCACGTACTTCCCGCCGGCCGAGGCGTCCCAGGACGCGGTCTCCTCGACCTGCCGGAATCCGGCCTTCTCCAGGCGCTCGGCCGCGTTCGCCACCACGTGGTACGGCGACGGCGAGACCGCCAGGAAGGTCATGAGGTCGTCGGTGTGGCCACGGTCGAACGCCTGCGAGGGGCGGGAGGGTGCGCTACTCATGCGTTCACCATACGCACGGTCCGAAAGGCGATGACGGGGCCCCGGAAAACGGAACGGGCCGTCCCTGACGGCCAGAGCCGGGCGAGGAAAACGGAACGGCCCACTCCCCTCCCCGGGAGCGAGCCGTTCCTTCGTGGACGGGGCGCGTACTAGAACGCGGCCTCGTCCAGGTCCATCAGCGAGCCGTCGACGGCCTCGGCGAGCGCGCGCTCGGCGCCGACACCCGGCAGGACGTTGGCGGCGAAGAACTTCGCGGCCGCGATCTTGCCCTGGTAGAAGGCCTGGTCCTTGGCGGAGGCGCCGGCGGCCAGCTTCTCGGCGGCGACGGCCGCACCCTTCAGCAGCAGGTAGCCGACGACCACGTCGCCGGAGGCCATCAGCAGGCGGGTGGTGTTGAGGCCGACCTTGTAGATGTTCTTGACGTCCTCGCCGGTGGCGGTGAGGTCGGTGAGCATCTTGCCGACGATGCCCTCCAGGTCCACGGCCGCCTTGGCGAGCGCGTCGCGGGCGCCGGCCAGCTCCTCGCCGCCGGTGCCGACCGCGAGGAACTTCTTGATCTCCTCGGCCAGCGCGTTCAGGGACGCGCCCTGGTCGCGGACGATCTTGCGGAAGAAGAAGTCCTGGCCCTGGATGGCCGTGGTGCCCTCGTAGAGGGTGTCGATCTTGGCATCCCGGATGTACTGCTCGATCGGGTACTCCTGCAGGAAGCCGGAGCCGCCGAAGGTCTGCAGCGACTGGGCGAGCTGCTCGTAGCCCTTCTCGGAGCCGTAGCCCTTCACGATCGGGAGCAGCAGGTCGTTCAGGCCGATCAGGGCCTTCGCGTCCTCGCCCGCCGCCTCCTTGACCTGGATCTCGTCCTGGACCGCGGCCGTGTAGAGGACGAGGGAGCGCATGCCCTCGGCGTACGCCTTCTGCGTCATCAGCGAGCGGCGGACGTCGGGGTGGTGCGTGATGGTGACCTTGGGCGCGGTCTTGTCCATGAAGTTCGCCAGGTCGGTGCCCTGGACGCGCTCCTTGGCGTACTCGAGGGCGTTGAGGTAGCCCGTCGAGAGGGTGGAGATCGCCTTCGTGCCGACCATCATGCGGGCGAACTCGATGATGAGGAACATCTGGCGGATGCCGTCGTGCTTGTCGCCGATCAGCCAGCCCTTGGCGGGGTGCTGGTCGCCGAAGGTCATCTCGCACGTGTTGGAGGCCTTGAGGCCCATCTTGTGCTCGACGTTGGTGGCGTAGACGCCGTTGCGCTCGCCCAGCTCGCCGGTCTCCCAGTCGAAGTGGAACTTCGGCACGAGGAAGAGGGAGAGGCCCTTGGTGCCGGGGCCGTGGCCCTCGGGGCGGGCGAGGACGTAGTGGAGGATGTTCTCCTCCATGTCGTGCTCACCGGAGGTGATGAAGCGCTTCACGCCCTCGATGTGCCAGGAGCCGTCCTCCTGCTGGACCGCCTTCGTGCGGCCGGCGCCGACGTCCGAGCCGGCGTCCGGCTCGGTGAGGACCATCGTGGAGCCCCAGCGCTTCTCGACGGCGATCTGCGCGACCTTCTTCTGCGCCTCGTTGCCCTCGTTGAAGAGGATGCCGGCGAACGCCGGGCCGGAGGAGTACATCCAGATGGCCGGGTTCGAGCCGAGCAGCAGCTCCGCGTACGCCCAGATCAGGGAGCGGGGCGAGGTGGTGCCGCCGATCTCCTCGGGGAGGCCCAGGCGCCAGTACTCGGACTCCATGAAGGCCTCGTAGGACTTCTTGAAGCTCGCCGGGACGGGCGCGGTGTTCGTCTCGGGGTCGAAGACCGGCGGGTTGCGGTCGGCGTCGGCGAAGGACTCGGCCAGCTCGTTCTCGGCGAGGCGGCGGATCTCGTCCAGGACGCTCTTGGCGGTCTCGACGTCCATCTCCTCGAACGGACCGGTGCCGTACACCTTGTCGCGCCCGAGGACCTCGAAGAGGTTGAACTCGATGTCGCGGAGATTCGACTTGTAGTGCCCCATGGCGACGGCTCCGTAAGGATCGGGGAGGCAGGTTCCTCGTACACGTACCAGCGAGTAGCTAATGCTCTCTCCGATGATGCTACCCACCGGTAATAAGAGCAACCCTTTCGGTCGATCTGTGACGCGCGCAATGCCCCGACCCCCTTGCGCGGCCCGCGCCGACGGACGACTTCCTCTCGAAGCCGCAGGGCGTCCGGATCGTCCACGGGCGTACCGGCACGGCCGCCCGGCCCGCTCGGTACGCTAGGCACATGTACGGCTACGAGCAGAATCAGGGCGCCCAGCAGCAGTACGCCCCGCCGCCGCAGCAGCCGATGCAGGGCGGCATTGGGGGGGGTATGCAGGGCGGGATGCAGGGCGGGTACGGCCAGCAGCCGCCCCTGTATCCGGAGCCGTCGCCGCCGTCGCTCGCCGATGCCGTGCGGGCCTTCACGACCGGGTCCCTGTCGGCCGAGGACTTCCAGCAGATCTTCGCGACCTCGAAGGTCTACTGCCCCCGGGGCGACAACCCCGGCTTCCTTGCCCTGCACAACACCCAGCAGCCCGTCATCCCGATGTTCACCTCCCTGAAGGAGCTGCGGCGGTACGCGGGCAAGGAGTCGAAGTACTTCGTGATCACCGGCGCCGAGGTGATCGACCTGCTGCCGACCGGCTACGGCTTCGTCCTCGACATGGAGGGCGACCACCGCATGGTCTTCGACGCGAAGGCCGTGGAGCAGATGGTCGACTTCGCGATGCGCCGGATGTACGGCTGATTCCCGGCTGATTCCCGGCTGATTCCCGACTGATCTACGCCTCGACCGGGGGCGCACCGCGGTGTGTCCACCGGGCGTACGCGCACCAGGCGACGGCGATCAGCAGCGCGGCGGCGGCTCCCGCGCCCAGGACGGCCGGCTCCGGGCGGAAGCCGAGCGCGAGCCGCGTTCCCAGGAACGCGATGCCCAGGCCGACCCGGCCCGGGCCGTAGACCGGAACGCGGGCGGCGGTGGCGCGCAGCAGCGCGGCGGCGGCCAGGCCGGTGACGCCGCACACGGCGAGCAGGAGCCAGGGCGATCCGGGCGCGGCGCTCGGGATGCCGTATTCGGGCGGCCCCAGGCGGAACGTCGAGGCCGCCCAGCCCAGGCCGAGGCCGCAGAGGGTGACGCCCACCGCCCAGAGCGCGTGCCGCCACAGCGGGCCGGGCCTGAGCTCGCCTTCTTCGTTCTCCGGGTTCTCCGGGTTCTCCGGGTTCTCCGGCAGGTCGTGGTCGTGGTCGTGGGGATCCATCACGGACGGTAGGACGCGGGCCGACCCGCGACGGTTGGGTCCCGGGGGAATGTCCCCGGGATCTTCTCTGTTCTGCGAGGTGTGGCAGAAAGTTCGAGTTTCAACTAAACTCGGCTGACGAGGAGGTACCGACCATGCCTGCAGTGACTGTGGAGAACCCGCTGACGCTCCCGCGCGTCGCCGCCCCGGCCGACGCCGTCTCCCGCCCCGTGCTCGCCGTGACCACGGCGCCGTCGGGATTCGAGGGCGAGGGCTTCCCGGTGCGCCGCGCGTTCGCGGGGATCAACTACCAGTACCTCGACCCGTTCATCATGATGGACCAGATGGGAGAGGTGGAGTACGCGCCCGGCGAGCCCAAGGGGACGCCGTGGCACCCCCACCGCGGGTTCGAGACCGTCACGTACATCATCGACGGCGTCTTCGACCACCAGGACTCCAACGGCGGTGGCGGCACCATCACCAACGGCGACACCCAGTGGATGACCGCCGGATCCGGACTGCTCCACATCGAGGCCCCGCCGGAGTCCCTCGTCGTGAGCGGCGGTCTCTTCCACGGCCTCCAGCTGTGGGTGAACCTGCCGGCCTCCGACAAGATGATGGCGCCGCGCTACCAGGACATCCGCGGCGGCCAGGTGCAGCTGCTGGCCTCCCCCGACGGCGGCGCGCTGCTGCGCGTCATCGCGGGCGAGCTGGACGGCCACGCGGGCCCGGGCATCACCCACACCCCGATCACGATGATCCACGCGACCGTCCGTCCGGGCGCCGAGGTGACCCTGCCCTGGCGCGAGGACTTCAACGGCCTCGTCTACGTCCTGGCGGGCCGCGGCTCCGTCGGCACCGAGCGGCGGCCGATCCACATGGGCCAGACCGCGGTCTTCGGCAAGGGCGGCGCGCTGACGGTCCGGGCCGACGAGCAGCAGGACGGGCACACCCCCGACCTGGAGGTCGTCGTCCTCGGCGGCCGGCCGATCCGCGAGCCGATGGCGCACTACGGTCCGTTCGTCATGAACACCCAGGCCGAGCTGCGCCAGGCCTTCGAGGACTTCCAGGCGGGCCGCCTCGGCACGATCCCGGCCGTGCACGGCATGGGCGAGTAAGCGAGGCGGTACGGCGACGGCGCGGTACGGCGACGGCGCGGTACGGCGACGGCGCCGGCGAAGACGCGTTACGGGGCTGGGCTCGCGCCCGGCCCCGTACGCGTACCGGAGGCCGTATCCGTACGGGCTCTGACGGCCCGTCACCCGTCCGGGGCCGTACCGCAGGACGACACGCCGCGGGGCGTGGTCCGGTGAAGGCGTGCAGCCGCAGCCGCAAGACCGGAGACCGCTCCTTCCCGAGGCCGCCCGACGGGTCGCCGCCTGGTGTGTCGTCGCTCTGCTCGTCGCCGGGGTCGCCGCCGTCGGGATCTGGCTGTGCGTCGTGTTCCAGACGGCCGTCACGCCCGTCCTGCTCGCGATCCTGGGCACCGCGCTCCTCGGGCCGCTCTACCGGCGCCTGTTGAGGATGAAGGTGCAGAAGTCGCTCGCGGCCGGGCTGACCGTCCTCGCCGTCCTCGGCTTCGTCGGCGGCGCCACCTACATCGTGGTCGTCGCGCTCCTCGAGACCGGCGACCAGATCATCACCTCGCTGCGGCAGGCCGCCGTCGACATCGCCGACCACCTGGGCGCGGCCGGCACCTCGCTCGACGACGTCGCGAAGAACGCGAAGACGCTGCTGGAGAGGTTCGGCGGAACCGCCGCCTCCGGCGTGATCTCCGGGCTCAGCGTCGTCGCCCAGGTGGCCGCCATGGCCATCCTCGCCCTGCTGCTGATCTTCTTCTTCCTCCGGGACTCCGACAAGGTGGCCGGGGCCCTGCGCTCGGTCGCCCCGCGCGCGACCGGCGACACGATGGATGCCATGGGCCGCCGCGCCTTCGAGGCCGTCGAGGGCTTCATGCGCGGGACCACCATCGTCGCCCTGGTCGACGCCGTCCTCATCACCGTCGGGCTGCTGATCCTGCGGGTCCCCGGCGCCGTCGGGCTCGGCGCGCTCGTCTTCGTCACCGCCTACATCCCGTATCTCGGCGCCTTCCTCTCCGGCGCCGTCGCCGTCCTCGTCGCGCTCGCCGACCGGGGCTTCGTCATCGCCCTGTGGGTCCTCGGCGTCGTCCTGGCCGTCCAGGTCCTGGAGGGGAACGTCCTGCAGCCCGTGATCCAGAGCCGGACCGTGCAGATGCACCCGGCCGTCGTCATGCTCGCCATCACGGCCGGGGCCTCCGTCGCAGGCGTCCTCGGCATGCTGCTCGCCGTGCCCGTGACGGCGGCCGCCTTCGGGGTGATCGGCGAGCTGCGCAGCCGGTACGGGACGCCGGAGGCACCGGCCCCGGCCGCCCCGGAGTGATCGCGGAGTGATTCAGGTCGCCGCCGGCATGCCGCCCGGCTCGAAGGACGCCAGCATCTGCTCCAGCGCCGCCTGGTCGGGGCCCACGAACGGGTCCGCGTCCGGGGCCATCGAGATCGTCTCGATCATCAGCTCGGTCATCCGCACCGCGGGCGGCAGATGCGTGGACAGCACGATCTCCGGGTTCATGTCCCGCAGCGGTTCGATCGTCTCCCGGTACTTCGCCGGGGCCACGAGATGCACCCACGGGCTGTCCACCGTCGCCCACAGCAGCTGCGCCTGCCGCAGCTCCTCGGGCTTGAGGTCGTTCGCGTGCCCGCTCTCCGCGAGCTCGGCGGTCGGCATCGGCCCGCCGAAGCAGTCGGAGCTGAAGCAGATCCGGGTCTTGTCGTCGTAGAAGCCGACCGTCGCCGGGTTGTCGAAGAGCGGCGGCCGGAAGCCGTGCAGCATGCGGTCGCCCACGTCGAGGGACTGGCCGGGATTGACGAAGTACACGCGGTCCATCGGCAACGGGCGCTCGGTCGTCATGATCCCGGCCCCGAGGAAGGTGGTCACGACCCGTGCCTGGGGCGCGGCGACGAGCAGGTCGAAGATGCCGCCCGTGTGGTCACGGTCGGGGTGGGTGAGCCAGATCCAGCGGACGTCGGCGGGGTCCATGACCTCGGCGAGCGTGTTGACGAAGTTCCGGTCGGCTATCGAGAGACCGGTGTCGACGACGACCGGCTCCTTGGCGGTGACGACGTACGCGTTGGCGGGAATGTGGCCGATGCCCGGTACTTCGAGGCTGTCGGCGAGGACGGTGGTGTCGCTTCCGACCCTGTGGGTGTCCATGGCGCGCTCCGTGGTCCCCCCGGCGGCCGTACGACACCAGTCTCCTCCGCGCCGGTACGCCTCGCCCGGCGTGCGCCTCACGCGCCGGTTTGCCCGCGCGCCGTGCGCCTCACGCGCCGGTACGCCTCGCGCGGCGGCGCTCACGCGCCGGTTTGCCCGCGCGCCGTGCGCCTCACGCTTCGGTACGCCTCGCGCAGCGTGCGCTGCCGTGCCCGTACGGCCCGGTGCCGGCCCCGCCGCCCCGCGTCGACTACGAGCAGCAGCCCTTCCCCGACGGCGGCTCGTTCAGCTCGAACCAGATCGACTTGCCCTCGCCCCGCGGGTCCACGCCCCACGCGTGCGCCAGCATCTCCATCAGCACGAGCCCCCGCCCCGAGGACGCCATCTCGCCCGGATGCCGCTTGTGCGGCAGCTCGTCGCTGCCGTCCGAGACCTCCACCCGCAGCCGGCGCGCCTCGTCGTCGCAGGTCACCTCCGCGACGAGCAGCGCGTCCCCGTCCGTGTGGATGAGGACGTTCGTGACCATCTCGGAGACCATCAGGACCGCCGAGTCGATCTGGTCGTCGTCCGTCCAGTCGTGGAGCAGCTGGCGCAGGTGCTGGCGGGCGGCCGCGATCCGCTCCGGCTCGGCCTGGGCGACGGTCATCATCGTGCGCCGCGGGGCCTGGCGGACGGCCGCGCCCTGGCGGGAGAGGAGCAGGAGCGCGATGTCGTCCTCGCGGCGGTCGGCGAGCGGCCCGGTCGTGTGGTGGGAGCCGGGCCCGTGGACGGCCTCGACGAGGCCGTCGGCGAGCTCCTCCAGGGAATCGCCTTCGTGTCCTTCGAGCAGCGCGCGGATGCGCTCCCAGCCGCTGTCGAGGTCGTGGCCGCCGGTCTCCAGGAGCCCGTCGGTGCACATCATCAGGGTCTCGCCGGGCTCCAGCGTGAACCGGGTCGTCGGATAGTCGGTGTCCGGGTCGATGCCCAGGGGCAGCCCGCCGGCGGTGGGCCGCAGCAGAACCGTTCCGTCGGTCATCCGGACCGCCGGGTCGGGGTGCCCGGCGCGGGCGATGTCCACGACGCCGGTGGCCGGGTCGATCTCCAGATAGAGGCAGGTGGCGAAACGGGGACCGCCGTCCGGGGCGCCGCCGCCCTCGCCCTTGCCCTCGTCCCCGCCCCCGTCTGCGGCCGTGACTCCGTCCCGGTCCCGGTCCCCGTCCCCGTCCCCGTCGGTGATCCCGTACAGGAAGCGCGAGGCGCGGGAGAGGACGGCGTCGGGCCGATGGCCCTCGGAGGCGTACGCGCGCAGGGCGATCCGAAGCTGGCCCATCAGCCCGGCGGCGCGGACGTCGTGGCCCTGGACGTCGCCGATGACCAGGGCGATGCGGCCGCCCGGCAGCTGGATCATGTCGTACCAGTCGCCGCCGACCTGCAGCCCGCCCCCGGTGGGGACGTACCGGGCGGCGACGTGCAGGCCGGGGATGCCGGGCCCGAGGACCGGCATCATCGTCCGCTGCAGGCCGAGCGACAGCTCGCGCTCCGACTCGGCGACGCCCGCCCGGGCCAGCGCCTGCGCGAGCATGCGGGCGACGGTCGTGAGGACGGAGCGCTCGTCGGGGGTGAAGGCGACGGGGTGCTTGAAGGCGGCCATCCAGGCGCCCATGGTCCGCCCGGCGACGATGAGGGGAAGGTAGGCCCAGGACTGCCGGCCGAAGCGTTTCGCCAGCGGCCAGGTCACCGGGAAGCGCCGCAGATACTCCTGCGGCGACGGCAGATAGATCGCCCGCCCGGTCCGTACGACCTCCGCCGCGGGATAGTCGGTGTCCACCGACATCGACGTGAACGGCCCCTCGTCGCCCGCGTTGTGCCCGTGGTGCCCGATGATCGTCAGCCGCTCGCCGGCGACCCCGAAGACGGCGAGCCCGTCGGGCGAGAAGCCGGGCATGGAGAGGGAGGCGGCGACCCGCAGCACCTCGGCGGTCGACCGGGCCTCGGCGAGCGCCCGGCCCGCGTCCAGCAGGAACGCCTCGCGCGAGCGGCGCCAGTCCCCGGTGACGGGCGTACGGGCGGCGGTGCCGGGCTGCGGCTCGGCGACCTCCTGGAGGGTGCCGACGAGCTGGTAGTCCTTGCCCTCGATGAGCGGCTTGGACCGGCTGCGTACGGTACGGATCACCCGTCCGTCCCCGTCCATGATGCGCAGCCGCGCCTCCGCGAGGGTTCCTTCCGCCACCGCCAGGTTGACGACCCCGTCGATCTCGTTCCAGTCGACCGGATGAAACCGGGAGCGGACCGCCGCCTCACTGAGCTGAACGGGTTCCGCGGGCAGCCCGAGAAGCCGGGCCGCCTCGGCGTCGAGGGTGACGATCCCGGACGCGTTGTCCCAGCGCCACAGACCGGTCGCGATCGCGGCCAGGACGTCCTCGGTGCGCATTGCCCCACTTTATGAATATCGGACTCCAGGTCGCCACTGAGAGTATTCGAAAAGGGATCTTGGGTCGCCCGGTACCCTTGACGGGCCTGGATGTATACCCAGGCTCCCCACCGATTCCGAAGACTGGATGAACGACGATGCATCGGTACAGGTCCCACACCTGCGGCGAGCTCCGCGCCTCTGACGTCGGCACCGACGTCCGGCTGAGCGGCTGGCTGCACAATCGGCGCGACCTGGGCGGCATCCTCTTCATCGATCTGCGCGACCACTACGGCATCACGCAGCTCGTCGCCCGGCCCGGCACCGCCGCTGCCGAGGTCCTCGACAAGCTGACGAAGGAGACCGTCGTCCGCGTGGACGGCAAGGTCGTCTCGCGTGGCGCGGAGAACGTCAACCCCGAGCTGCCGACGGGCGAGATCGAGATCGAGGCCGCCGAGATCGAGGTCCTGGGCGCGGCCAAGCAGATCCCGTTCACCATCAACACCGACGACGGCGTGAACGAGGAGCGGCGCCTGGAGTACCGCTTCCTCGACCTGCGCCGCGAGCGCATGCACCGCAACATCATGCTGCGCTCCGCCGTCATCGCGTCCATCCGCTCCAAGATGGTGGCCCTCGGCTTCAACGAGATGGCGACCCCGATCCTCGCCGCGACCTCCCCCGAGGGCGCCCGCGACTTCGTCGTCCCGTCCCGTCTGAACCCGGGCAAGTTCTACGCGCTGCCGCAGGCGCCGCAGCAGTTCAAGCAGCTGCTGATGATCTCCGGCTTCGACCGCTACTTCCAGATCGCGCCCTGCTTCCGCGACGAGGACGCCCGCGCCGACCGTTCGCCGGGCGAGTTCTACCAGCTCGACGTCGAGATGTCGTTCGTCGAGCAGGAGGACGTCTTCCAGCCGATCGAGAAGCTCATGACCGAGCTCTTCGAGGAGTTCGGCGGCGGCCGCCACGTCACGTCGCCCTTCCCGCGGATCCCGTTCCGCGAGTCGATGCTCAAGTACGGCAACGACAAGCCGGACCTGCGCACCGAGCTCGAGCTCGTCGACATCACCGACGTCTTCGAGAACTCCGAGTTCAAGGCGTTCGCCGGCAAGCACGTGCGTGCCCTGGCGGTGCCGAACACCGATGACCAGCCGCGCAAGTTCTTCGACGGCCTGGGCGACTTCGCCGTCTCCCTCGGCGCCAAGGGCCTGGCCTGGGTCCGCGTCGGCGAGAACAACGCCCTGACCGGCCCGATCGCCAAGTTCCTCACCGAGGAGAACGTCAAGGTTCTCGTCGAGCGCCTCGGCCTGGAGGCCGGCCACGCCGTCTTCTTCGGCGCGGGCGAGTTCGACGAGGTCTCCAAGATCATGGGCCCGGTCCGGGTCGAGGCCGCCAAGCGCGCCGGCCAGTTCGAGGAGAACGTCTTCCGGTTCGCCTGGATCGTCGACTTCCCGATGTACGAGCGGGACGAGGAGACCGGCAAGATCGACTTCTCGCACAACCCGTTCTCGATGCCGCAGGGCGGTCTGGAGGCCCTGGAGACCCAGGACCCGCTGGACGTCCTCGGCTGGCAGTACGACATCGTCTGCAACGGCATCGAGCTCTCCTCGGGCGCGATCCGGAACCACGAGCCCGAGATCATGTTCAAGGCCTTCGAGATCGCGGGCTACTCGCGCGAGACGGTCCAGAGCGAGTTCGCGGGCATGCTCCGCGCGTTCGAGTACGGCGCCCCGCCGCACGGCGGCATCGCCCCGGGCGTGGACCGCATCGTGATGCTCCTCGCCGACGAGCCGAACATCCGCGAGACGATCGCCTTCCCGCTCAACGGCAACGCCCAGGACCTGCTGATGGGCGCCCCGACGGAGCTGGACGAGTCGCGCCTGAAGGAGCTGAACATCCAGCTCCGCAAGCCGGTCGCGAAGGAGAAGCCGACGGACGGCCGCCCGATCACCGAGGCGGTCCACCCGGACGCGGGCCGCTGACGCGGCGGTAGGTGTACGTACACGAAACGCCCGGCCGGGACTTCCCGGCCGGGCGTTTCGTGTCTCAGGCCCCGAAGATGTCGCGCGCTGTGGGCGCGGTGATGGCGCGGCGGTGCCAGTGCCGCAGAAGCTCGAGATCGTCGCAGGTCGTGATGCGTTCCCGGACGTCGTCGGGGACATCAATGCCCCGCACCTCGAAGACGTCGAGTACGTCCTCGGCGGCGCGATGGGCGCGGCCTTCGTCCCGGATTTCTTCCGAGAGCCACGACGTGTAGAAGGAGAGGTCCACGGCCACCAGGTTCCTCCAGAGTTCCTTGGCCGGGCGCTTTCCCACCCCCTGCCGTGCGTGTCAGCGCCCCTTGCCGGACCCGCTCTCGTAACGCGGCAGGTCCTGGGTCGAGATGGCCCAGTCGGCGATGGTGACGTCCTCGCCGTACACGAAGTCCTTGCGGGTGGCGTACCGGGGGCCGTCGGGGGTGGAGTGGATGTCGGTGAGGACGGCGCCGGTGCCGGTTCGGGGGTCGAAGATCGCGTAGACGGGGACGCCGATCAGGGCGTAGTCGCGCACTTTGCCCACCCAGTCGTTGTCGGGGTTGGAGCGGGAGACGACCTCGACGGCGGCGAGGAGGGTGCGGGGGTCGAAGGAACCGTCGATGTCCATGTCCGCTTCCGCGATCACCATGAGATCGGGGCGGCGCATGATGCCTTCGGGCTCGTTCTCCACATTGGGCTCGCCCGTGTGGGCCGCGAACTCCTCCGGCATCACCTTCTCCAGGCGCTTCCGGAGCCGCAGTGCCGTCAGTTCGTGACGGCCGCTGGGCGACATCATGTCGAGGACGATCCCTTCCTTGGTGATCTCGAACTTGCCCGGAAGTGTGTCGTCCACCGAGAGAACGAAGTCCCTCATGGTCCGGTACAGGTGGGAGGCGCCCTGCCGTGCGTCGTCCGGGACGATGGTCATGGCGCTCGCTCCTCGTCGTCTGTGCCCAGGGGCAAGGATCGTCACGTTCATGTTAGGCACCTTCCTGGTGATCGGAGCGGCAGCCGCCGCAGCGGCCCGGTTCGGGGCCGCGGAAGGCGTGGTCGCAGACGTCGCAGTTCTGGAGCGGGTGGCGTTCCGCTTCCGGGGCGCGGAAGGAAGGCAGCGGCGGGAGCTGGGCGGTGAGGCGGTGGGCCAGGAAGGCAGCCGGGCGGCGCAGGGGCTCCGGTGGTAGGTCGGCTGACAGGGCACGCTGGACCGCGTCGGCGGTGAGGCCTCGTTCCAGCCAGGCGGCGGCGCCGGGAGCGAGGTGTTCCGCGTCCGTGGCCGAGAACAGCAGGCGGGGGTCCTCACGGTGGAGGCCGGCGAGGACACCGAGCGCGGTCTCCAGGAGGTCGGGCGCCGGGTACGCGGGCTGCGGTACGGCGGGCAGGGCGCGGCGGGCCGGGGGCCTGGGCTTCGCGGGCCTCGCGGGCCTCGCGGGCTTCGTCTCGGTCGCGTCGCCGGTCCGTCCCGGCTGGTTGCACGAGACCGTACGGGTGACGATGCGGCCGCTGCTGGTGCGTTCGCAGGTGCGGCGCAGATAGCCGTGGGTCTCCAGCTCGCGCAGGGCGGCGGCGATCCGGGTCTTCCCCTCGGGGAAACGGTCGGCGAGGGTCCTGATGTCGACGGAAGCGCCGCTGGGGAGCGACTGGATGTGGACGGCCAGGCCGATGGCCAGGAGCGACAACTCGGCGTGCTGGGCGAGGTGGTTGCCGATCACCGTGAAGCGGGTGGTGTGGCGGGAGTTGTCGTGGATGACGCCACCGGCACGCCGATAGGGGTGGTTTTTCCCGCCGTTACGGGACTGGGCGTGCGGGCGCACGCTAGTGTTCTGGCTATCCATCGGGAAGGGTTCTCTTCCTTGATGGTCAGGCCCTCGCACTGGGATTCGCAGTCCCGGCGGGGGCCGACGCATGTCAGCGGTGATGTGGTGTGTCGCGCTGAGCGTAGATCAAACAACCCGTCCCAAAGCCAGCCGAGTTGGTGTCTTTCACCCGCATGAGTGAGCGTGCGCACCGTGGGCGGGGAAGGGTGGGGCTTGGTGCGGTTTCTTTCTCTCTCGTCGTTTCTTGGGAAGACCGTCGGCCGCACCGGAGCCCGCGCGGTGGGCCTCCGGTCACGGAGCTCGCAGATCGATTTCGGCCCATACGGTCTTACGGGGTACGGGGCCGAGCTCGACGCCCCAGCGGTCGGCGAGGGCACCGACGAGGAGCAGACCGCGCCCGGAGTCGGCGTCGGCGCCCGGAGACTTCAGGCGCGGTAGGTCGTCGCCTCGGGTGTCGGTGACTTCGATACGGAGGGTGCCCGCGTCGACCAGGAGCGCGAGGCGGAAGTTCCGTCCGGTAACCCGGCCGTGGGTGGCGGCGTTCGTGGCGAGCTCGGCGACGACGTGCTCGGCGATTTCGGTGACGCCGTACGGCAGGTCCCGGGTGCGCAGCCACTCCACGGCGAGCAGCCGGGCGAGCCGCGCACCGCGTGGCGTGGGGGACAGCAGGACACTGAAGTGACGTGCGGGTGCGTGGAGTTGGATGGTCTTCTTCTCGTTCACGTCACCGAGCGTGCCGGTCCACGCCTACCGTGAACAGTGACGACGCCGATGCGTAGGGTGACTGTCCGGAGCTTGTCCACTGCTGTCCGGGCTGTCGGTACCCGTCCGACGGGTAGGGGCGTCGAGGCACGGAGGTACGACGGAGGGGTGCGGCATGTCGGTGGACGGCGAGGTACGACGGCTCAAGAACGAGGCGGACGAGCCGGGCTGGGAGGTGGACCCGGACGACGACTGGGGTGTGGCCGTCGTCGCCACCGTGGGAAGGCAGTTGAGGCTGTGGCGGGAGGCGTCGGGGATGCGGGCCGCCGAGTTCGGAGAGGCGGTCGGATACGGCGAGGACCTGATCTACAAGATCGAGGGAGGGAAGCGGATCCCTCGCCCGGAGTTCCTGGACAAGGCGGACGAGGTGCTGGACGCGGGCGGGCTGATCGCGGCGATGAAGGAGGACGTCAACAAGGTCCGGTACCCGAAGAAGCTGCGGGATCTGGCGGACATGGAGGCGAAGGCCGTAGAGATCGGGGTGTACGTCTGCAACAGCATCAATGGGTTGTTGCAGACGCCGGAACACGCTCGTGCCGCATTCGAGTCGCGGCAACCGCCCTACTCGCAGGCCGAGGTGGAGCGGTTGGCGGCCGCTCGGGTGGCTCGGCAGTCCATCTTCGAGCGGGACCCGGCGCCCGCGCTCGGTTTCGTGCTGGAAGAGGCGCTGCTGCGGCGGCCGCTGGGAGGCACAATGGTGTGGCGAGGGCAGCTCGAACGTCTCCTGGAGGTGGGTCGGTTGCGTAACGTCACGCTTCAGGTGATGCCGACGCACGTAGAGGTCCATCCTGGTCTGGACGGCAGGATCGAGCTGCTGAAGTTCGTGGACGGTACGGCGACGGGACGCTCCGACGGCGCGTTCAACGGTCGTCCCGTCACGGACCCGAGGCAGGTACGCGTCCTTGAGCTGCGGTATGGCACGATCCGGGCTCAGGCTCTTCCGCCTAGGGAGTCGCTGGCCTTCATTGAGCAATTGCTGGGAGAGACATGATCCGCAAGCCCTCTGTTGGAGACGCCTCCGAGCCGGCGTGGTTCAAGAGCAGCTACAGCGACGGCAACGAGGGCGACTCCTGTGTCGAGGTCGCCACCACCCCCGGCACGGTCCACGTCCGCGACTCCAAGTGCACCGACGGCCCCCAGCTCGCGCTGATGCAGGATGCCTGGGCGGACTTCGTGTCGTACGCGTCGGGTTACTGACCTGGCCACAGGAACCCACAGCCGCCGCCCGTGTCCCTGACAGCCGGGCTTCCTAGGAGGGACATGACCCGACGCCGTGCGCTGGTCGCGGGCGGCGGGGTGGTCGTCGCCGCGGGCATCGGAGCCGGGGTCGTGACGACAGCGTCGGCGGGCCAGGGCAAGGTGACGGCCTCGGGGGCGGGATCGGCGAGCGGCGAGGCCTGCTACGTGCTCACCTCGGAGACCACCGAGGCCGACCAGCCCACCACGGCGGCCCGGCCCAGCTCCTCATCCGAGGGGCCGCTGCGCGGGTATACCGGTGCTGCAGGAGGGTTCCCCGGGACGTGACGTCCTGGGTTGTCAGGCGGCGTCGGCGGCGTCGGCGGTCTCGGGGTTCACGTACCAGCGCCCCCGGCGCGATCCCGGTGCGGCCCCCCATGCCCCTCGCCGGCCGGCGACTGGCGTTACGACACCACCGGCTTCGCCGTCGCCGCGATGATTCCCTCCAGGAAGTCCTGGCCCGGCTCCTCCCAGGAGGGCAGCTCCGGGACCTTCCGGATGAGTTCGAACGCCTCGTCCATCAGATCGCGGTGGATCGCGGGGCCGTGGCAGGACGCCGCGACGTCGATGTCGAGGGCCTGGACGTGGTTCACGTGCTCGTTGAACTTGCCGGTGTCCAGCCACAGATGCCAGGGGTGGTTCAGCCGGTTGCCCAGGAGCATGCCTTCACGCCAGGCTTCCCGGTCCAGGTCGGCGGCGTTCTCGACGGGGTGCGGGAGGGCCGTGGCGAAGGTGTCGGCCGCCCAGTAGACCCGGGTGGTGGAGTCGAACAGCCCGCGCGTCGTGGGGTTGTCGAAGAACGGCGGCCTCACCGCGAGGAGCGTGCGGTCGCCGGCCTGGAAGCTCTCGCCGTCGCGTACCCAGCGGGAGCGGTTGAACGGCATCCAGAACTCCTCCGTGTCGATCGCGTACCGGGCCATCGAGAACCAGGTGGTGACCAGGGTGGCGTTCGGGCAGGCGGCCATGACCTCGCGGACGTTTCCCGCGTGGTCGTGGTCGTCGTGGGTCAGGAAGACCCAGCGCACGTCGGCCGGATCGACGATGCTCCAGGCGTGAGCCAGCCACTGCTGCCGGTTCGACGGCGCACCGGTGTCGACGAGCACGGGCTCGTTGCCGGTGATCACCATGGAGTTGACGTAGAACATGCCGACCGGGGGCGCCTCCAGCAGCTGGGGGATGACGAAGGTGTCCTGCGCGACCTTGTACGGCTCGACCTTCGGCTCAAAGATCCCTTCGGCGGTGGTCATGGCCCACCTCCTCATGACGGCTGTAACTCCATCGTGCGCACCTCACGCCCGCAGGCACCACCGCACGGAGAAGGGCCCCGGAACCTGCCGTGGCGGTTCCGGGGCCCTACTCGTACCTTCTCGTCCGTACGACGCCTACGCCGTCTTCGGCTCCTCCAGGCGCGGGAAGAGGACCGCGCCCTTCGTCACCGTCGCGCCCGCCGGGAGCTTGCCCCACTCGCCGGCCGCGGCCAGCGGCTGGGAGGGGAGGGGGCCCAGGGCGGGCTCGGCGCCGAGGGAGTCCCACAGCTTCTGGGAGGTCTCCGGCATGATCGCGTTCAGCAGGACCGCGACACCGCGCAGGGACTCGGCGGCCGTGTAGAGGATCGTCGCCAGGCGGGCGCGGCCCGCCTCGGAGTCGTCCTTCGCGACCTTCCAGGGCTCCTGCTCCGTGATGTAGCCGTTGACCTGCTTCACGAAGTCGAAGATCGCCAGGATGCCGCCCTGGAAGTCGAGCTCCTCGCCGATCTTCCGGTCGGCCGTCGCGACCGCCTTCGCCAGGCCCTCGTGGATCGCCTTCTCCGCGTCGCCGTCGGCCGCCGCGGCCGGCAGGGCGCCGTCGAAGTACTTGCCGACCATGGCCGCCACGCGCGAGGCGAGGTTGCCGTAGTCGTTGGCGAGCTCGGAGGTGTAGCGGGCGGTGAAGTCCTCCCAGGAGAACGAGCCGTCCTGGCCGAAGGCGATGGCCCGCAGGAAGTACCAGCGGTACGCGTCCACGCCGAAGTGCGAGGTCAGGTCCTGCGGCTTGATGCCGGTCAGGTTCGACTTCGACATCTTCTCGCCGCCGACCATCAGCCAGCCGTTCGCGGCCACGCGCCCCGGGACCGGCAGGCCCTGGGCCATCAGCATCGCCGGCCAGATGATCGCGTGGAAGCGCAGGATGTCCTTGCCGATGAGGTGGACGTTCGCCGGGAAGGTCTCGTTGAACTTCTCCGGGTTCTCGTTGTAGCCGACCGCAGTCGCGTAGTTCAGCAGGGCGTCGATCCACACGTAGATGACGTGCTTCTCGTCCCACGGCACCGGGACGCCCCAGTCGAACGTCGAGCGCGAGATCGACAGGTCCTCGAGGCCCTGCTTGACGAAGTTCAGCACCTCGTTGCGGGCCGACTCCGGCTGGATGAAGCCGGGGTTCGACTCGTAGAACTCGATCAGCTTCGGGCCGTACGCGCTCAGCTTGAAGAAGTAGTTCTCCTCCTTGAGGATCTCCACCGGCTTCTTGTGGACGGCGCACAGCTTGGTGCCGTCCTCCGCCTCGATGAGATCGCCGGGGAGCTTGTACTCCTCACAGCCCACGCAGTACGGGCCCTCGTATCCGCCCTTGTAGATCTCGCCCTTGTCGTACAGGTCCTGCACGAACTCCTGGACGCGGTCCGTGTGACGCTTCTCCGTCGTCCGGATGAAGTCGTCGTTCGCGATGTTCAGGTGCTCCCAGAGGGGCTTCCAGGCCTCCTCGACGAGCTTGTCGCACCAGGCCTGGGGCGTGACGTTGTTCGCCTCGGCCGTGCGCATGATCTTCTGACCGTGCTCGTCCGTGCCGGTGAGGTACCACACCTTCTCGCCGCGCTGACGGTGCCAGCGCGTGAGCACGTCGCCTGCGACGGTCGTGTAGGCGTGGCCCAGGTGAGGAGCGTCGTTGACGTAGTAAATGGGGGTCGATACGTAGAAGGACTTCACGCCGTTCGCCCCCTGCTTCTCGGATCCAGTGGCCGCCATGGTCGAAATCCTAACGGGCAGTTCAAGATCCACTCACATCGATAAAGGCCCGGGGCACATGGAGAGGTTCGCGAAACGTTGGCCCGCGTAGAAAGCAGGGGTGAGGGAGGAACGTATGCGCGTACTGGTCGCCGAGGACGAGGAGGTCCTCGCCGAGCTCGTCGCCACCGGACTGCGGCGGGCCGGCTTCGCCGTCGACACCGTCTACAGCGGCGACGCCGCGCTCGCCTACCTGGGCCTGCACGACTACGACGTCGTCGTCCTCGACCGCGACCTGCCCCGGGTCCACGGCGACGACGTGGCGCGCGAGCTCGTCGCCGGGGCGTCCAGGACCCGGATCCTGATGCTGACCGCGTCCGCGACGACGGAGGACCGGGTCGAGGGGCTCGACCTCGGCGCCGACGACTACCTCGGCAAGCCCTTCGAGTTCCCCGAGCTGGTCTCCCGCGTGCGCGCCCTGCGGCGGCGCAGCGCCCGTCCCGTACCCCCGCTCCTCGAACGCGCGGGCCTGCGGATGGACACCGTACGGCGGACGGCGACGCGCGACGGACGGGACCTCGACCTCTCCCCGAAGGAGTTCTCCGTGCTGCAGATCCTGCTGGAGGCGGACGGGGCCACGGTCTCCGCCGAGGAGCTCCTGGAGCGGGCCTGGGACGCGCACACGGACCCCTTCACGGGCGCCGTGCGGGTCTGCATGAGCAAGCTGCGCGGCAAGCTCGGCGAGCCGGCGCTGATCCGGACGGTGCAGGGCGTGGGGTACGCGCTGTGATCGGTTCCGGGTCGACGATCAGGACGCGGATCGCGCTCGTGTACGGGGGTGTCTTCGTCGTCCTCGGCGGCTGCCTGCTCGGCGTGGTGAACCTGCTCTCCCGCGCCGGTACGGAGGGGGAGGCGCAGGCCATCGCGGCGCGGGTGCGCGTGGTGGCGCCGTTCGAGAACGTCACGACCACCACCGCGTACCGGCTGAGCGACGACGTCAGCCGGGCCGCCGGCGAGCAGATGCTCATGTGGTCGTGCCTCGCCCTGGTCGTGATGGCCTTCGGCGCGGTCGCGGTGGGCTGGTGGACGGCGGGGCGGGTCCTGCGGCCCGTCCACGAGATGACGGCGCGGGCGCGCAAGCTGTCGGAGCGGAACCTGCACGAGAGGGTCGCGGCGGGCGGGCCCGACGACGAGCTGAAGGAGCTCGGCGACACGATCGACGCGCTGCTCGGCCGCCTGGAGGCCGCCTTCGACAGCCAGCGGCGGTTCATCGCGAACGCCTCGCACGAACTGCGCACCCCGCTCGCCACGCAGCGCACCGCGATCCAGGTGGGGATCGACGACTCGTCCGAGGTCAAGCAGGTGCTGCTGGATTCCAACCGGCGCAGCGAGCGGCTCATCGAGGGCCTGCTGATGCTGGCCCGGAGCGAGCGCGGCCTGGAGGAGCGGGAGGACGTACGGCTGGGGGCCGTGGTCGCGGAGGAGTGCGAGACGTACGGGGTGGAGGCGGCGACCGGCGAGGCGGGGGTCGTCCGGGGGAGCCGGGTGCTGCTCGGGCAGCTCGTACGGAACCTGCTCGCGAACGCCGTCACGTACAACGTGCCGGGTGGGGGCGTGGTGGAGGTGCGCGTCGAGGGCGGCGTCCTGACCGTCGTCAACACGGGGCCGGTGGTCCCGGCCGGGGAGGTCCCGGCGCTCTTCGAACCCTTCCGGCGGGGCGAGGGCCGCGACCGGATGGGGCCGGGGGCGGGGCTCGGCCTGTCGATCGTCCGCTCGATCGCCGCCGCGCACGGCGGGACGGTCAGCGCCGTGGCCCGGGCGGGGGCGGCCGGGGGCGGCCTGGCCGTGACCGTGGACCTGCCGGTCCACGGTCACGCGACCAGGGGTCAGACCTGCCAGTCGGCGAGCAGCCCGCGGTAGAAGGCGGGGTGCGCGGTCTCGGCGGGGGTCGGGCCGGCGAGGAAGTGGCCGGTACGGGGGGCGGTGAGCTTACGGAGGTAGTCGAAGGCCTTGTTGTCCTCCTCGCCCCACGCCACGAACTGCCAGTGGATCGGGCGGTCGGCGGCCTCGGCGAGCGCCTGGGTGGCGGCCGTCTTGGACTCCGGGGCGCCGTCGGTCTGGAAGACGACGAAGGCGGGGCGGGTGGGGTCGGCCTTCTCGTGGTGGGCGAGGACCTCTTCGACGGCGCGGTGGTAGTTGGTACGGCCGAGGCGGCCGAGGCCCGCGTTGATCGTCTCGACGGCGGTCTCGGTGAGGGTGGCGGGGGTGAGCTCGGCGGTGCCGTCGATGTCGGTGGAGAAGAAGACGGCGGTGGCGGTGGAGTCCTCGCTGAGGTGCGCGGCGAGGGCGACGGCCTGCTCGGCGAGACGCTGCACGGAGCCGTCCTTGAAGTACCCGCGCATCGACCCGGACCGGTCGACGACGAGGTACACGGCGGCCCGCGCCCCGTCGAGCCCCTGCTTCTTGAGCACGCTCCCGGCGGCCTTGTACGCCTCGACGAGATGCGGCGCCTGCGCCTTGACCTGGGCGAGGGGGGTGGCGGGCCCTGCGCCGGTGGCGTCCTGAGCCTCCGGCTCGGGGGTGGCGTCGTCCTCCACGACGGGCACGGCGACGGGTGCGTCCTGAGCCTCCGGCTCGGGGGTGGCCTCGTCGTCCGCGACGGGCACGGCGACGGGTGCGTCCTGAGCCTCCGGCTCGGGGGTGGCCTCGTCCTCCGCGACGGGCACGGCGACCGCCTCCGGCGCGGGCGCCTCGGCCTCTGCCTCTGCCTCGGGAGCCTGGGGCTCCGCGGCTGCGGCGATCGGCTCCTGTTCGGCGGGTGCCTCGGCCGGCTTGACGGTGCTGTCGAGCTCCGCCTCCGGCGCGGACTCGGTCTCCGGCTCCGCCGTGACCTGCTCCGCCGGGTCGGCCGGCGTGGCGACTGCCTCGGCCTCGGGAGCCTGGGGCTCTGCGGCTGCGGCGATCGGCTCCTGTTCGGCGGGTGCCTCGGCCGGCTTGACGGCGCTCGCGAGCTCCGCCTCCGGCGCGGACTCGGTCTCCGGCTCCGCCGCGCCCTGCTGCTCCGGGTCGGCCGCCGTGGCGGCCGCCTCCGCCTCCGCCTCCGCCTCCTCGGCCGGCTTGACGGCGCTCGCGAGCTCCGCCTCCGGCGCGGACTCGGTCTCCGGCTCCGCCGTGACCTGCTCCGCCGGCTCGGCGGCCGCGGCAACCGCCTCCTCCTCGGCCGGTTCGGCCTCCGCCGCAGCGATCGCCTCCGGCTCAGGGGTGTCCGCGGTGGCGGGGGCGTCCTCCGTCTTCGGCTCCGTGACAGCCTGGGCGGGCAGCGCCGCCTTCGTGGCGGGCTCCGTCGTCGGGTCGGCGGTCTCGGGTTCGGGCTCCGGCTCGGAGGCGGCCGTAGCCGTGTCCTCCGGCTCGGAGGCCGACGCGACCGTGCCCTCCGGTTCCGACGGCCTCGCGTTCGGGACCTTCGGGTTGTCGAAGGCCGCCGCCACGAGGTCGTCCGCGGCGCGCTTCGCCGCCGTGTCCGTCGTGGCTCGTTCGGTCGCGCTCTCCGCCGGCGTCGGGGACGGGAGCGTCACCGACGCGGGCTCCTCAGGCGGCGTCGCGCGGTCCGCCTGGGGCGGGACGGAGGTTGCCGGAGTTTCGTCGTGCTGGTCCGCACGGTCGCGTCCGAACACCTTGCGCAGCAAGCTCCGAATGCCCATGGGCGAGGCCTTTCGCATGAGTTGGGTGCGATGAATGTCCGTACTGGGAGGAATCATCCCTGGCCAGGGCGGACACGTAAGGTTAGCGGCCCCGGGTGTGTCGCCTCCGGCGCCCCGACCTCCGCGGAATCTCCCCCCAACCGCCTCCGGTTTCCCCGCATTCATCCGACGTTCATTCCGGCGCCGCCCCCTTGCAGATGTGCGCACATAACGTCGCGGCCGGACGGATTCCCGACACCATGTCGGGACCAAGGCGGCGCGTGTGCGCCGGAGGAGGACGAAGTGCGCAAACTGCTGCCGCTGCTGAGCACCAACCCGCACGGAGGCGGCCGTTCCGCCCTTACCTGCCGGTTCCGGTGTGGTGACGCCTGCTTCCACGAGGTGCCCAACACCAGCGACAACGAGTACGTCGGCGACGTCATAGCCGGCGCGCTCTCGCGCCGCTCGATGATGCGCGCCGCCGCCGTCGTCACCGTCGCCGCCACCGCCGGTACGGCCGTCGCCGTCGGCAACGCCCCGGCCGCCGAGGCCCGTACGCACAAGCCCCAGAAGCCCGGACGCGTCGACGGCGCCCGCGGCCTGCGCTTCACGCCCGTCGCGCCCAACACCGCCGACCAGGTCACCGTCCCCGCCGGCTACGAGCAGAACGTCGTCATCCGCTGGGGTGAGCCGATCCTCCGCGGCGCCCCGGCCTTCGACGCCGACAAGCAGACCGCCGCGGCGCAGGCCGGGCAGTTCGGATACAACAACGACTTCCTGAGCCTCCTCCCGCTCCGTGGCGAGCACGGGCGTCAGCTGCTCGTCGCCAACCACGAGTACACGGACGAAGTCCTGATGTTCAAGGGCTACGACGCCGAGAACCCGACCCGCGAGCAGGTCGAGATCACCTGGGCCGCCCACGGTCTGTCCGTCGTCGTGGTCCAGGAGGAGCACCGCTCCGGCAGGCTCACTCCCGTGACCCGGCACCCGCTCAACCGCCGTCTGCACACCACCAGCGAGTTCGAGGTGACCGGCCCGGCCGCCGGTTCGAAGCTCCTGCGGACCTCCGCCGACCCGTCCGGCCGCAAGGTCCTCGGCACGCTCAACAACTGCGCCGGCGGCACCACCCCGTGGGGCACCACCCTCCACGGCGAGGAGAACTTCAACCAGTACTTCGCCAACGGCTCGTCCGCCACCGACAAGCGGTACGGCATGGGCTCCGGCCCCTCCGAGCGCAAGTGGGAGCGGTTCGACAAGCGCTTCGACCTCGCCCAGGAGCCCAACGAGGCCCACCGCCAGGGCTGGGTCGTCGAGCTCGACCCGTACGACCCCGACTCCACGCCGAAGAAGCGCACCGCGCTCGGCCGCTTCAAGCACGAGGCCGCGCAGCCCCGGCTGACCGCCGATGGCCGCCCGGTCGTCTACATGGGCGACGACGAGCGCTTCGACTACTTCTACAAGTTCGTCTCGTCGAAGCGGATGATGAAGGGCAGCTCCCGCAAGGCCCGCGAGCACAACCTCACCCTCCTCGACGAGGGCACGCTCTACGTCGCCAAGCTGACGGGAGACTCGCCCGGCGAGATCGACGGCACCGGCAAGCTTCCCAACGACGGCGAGTTCGACGGCAGCGGGCAGTGGATTCCGCTGGCCACGAACGACGTCTCCCACGTCCCCGGCATGACCGCCGAGGACGTGTACGTCTTCACCCGCCTCGCCGGTGACAAGGTCGGCGCCACCAAGATGGACCGCCCCGAGGACGTCGAGCCGTCCCCGCGCTCCGGCCGCGTCTACGTCGCGCTCACCAACAACAAGGACCGCGGCAAGGAGGGCAAGGCCCCCGCCGACGAGGCCAACCCGCGCAACGCCAACAAGCACGGCCAGATCCTGGAGCTCGCCGAGCACTGGGACGACCCGGCGAGCGACGGCTTCGCCTGGCGCCTCTTCCTCGTCGCGGGCGACCCGAACGACCCGGCCACCTACTTCGCCGGCTTCCCCAAGGAGAGGGTGTCCCCCATCTCCTGCCCGGACAACGTCGCCTTCGACCCGCACGGCAACCTGTGGATCTCCACCGACGGCAACCAGCTCGGCTCGCACGACGGCCTGTTCGGCGTGGCCACGCACGGCGAGCGGCGCGGTGAGCTCAAGCAGTTCCTGACCGTGCCGGCCGGCGCCGAGACGTGCGGCCCGATCATCCAGGACCGCCGGGTCGTCGTCGCCGTGCAGCACCCGGGCGAGATCGACGGCGCGTCCGTCGAGAACCCGAAGTCGGTCTGGCCCGACGGCCCCGGCAAGATCGTCCGCCCGTCCGTCGTCGCCGTCTGGCGCAAGGACGGCCGCGACATCGGGGTCTAGTCCCACGGGTGAGGGGGTGTGAGGGGGTGTGAGGGGGTGTGAGGGGCCCACGGGGGTCCCTCACACCACCCCCAGGCCCTCCCTGAACCGTGTGAACTGCTCCTGCGGATCCCCGGTGTACGACCACGGCACCCACGAGGCCCGCGCCCCGAGCATCCCGAGCACCTCCCGCGCCACCTCGGCCTGGCCCGCGTAACAGGCCGCGTGCGCCAGGTAGTTGAGGTCCGCCACCTCCTCCGGGGCCACCGGCGCGCCCGGTTCCCTGCCGCCGATCCAGCGGGCGTGCGTGCGGCGCAGCTCGGTCACCGCGAGCTCGTGCTTCCAGTGCTGGTCGAAGCCGCGCACCGGGCCGCGCCCGAGCGCCCCGTCCGCGATGTAGCGGTACTCCTCCACCCGCGCCACCTGCACCAGGACCGGCAGCGGCGACCCGGGCGGTGCCACGCCCGCCGCGTCCCGCGCGAAGTCGTACATCGCTCCGTGCGTGCCGTGCCAGCGCGCCGACCAGTAGCGCATCACCTGCGCGTGGCCCTCGGTGTTGTACGGGTCGCGTCGGCGCAACTCGTCGAACCACTGCCGCAGTTCGCGGCGCGGCACCCCGCCCTCGTAGAGCCGGGCCACCGACAGCAGCGAGACCCACGGCATCGGGTCGGCGGGCGCCGCCCGCGCCGCGGCGAGGCAGGCGTCGACGGTCGCGTCGAGCCGCCCCCGGTCCACGGCCGTGCCCCGGCCGGCCGCGATGGCCGTGTCGAAGATCCGTACGACCTCGGTCGCCGCCCGCAGGACCGCCGCGTCCGGGCTGTCCGGCTCGGCCGCCCGCCAGGCCTCGACCGTGGAGCTGCCCGCGGCCGCGTGCGCGAGCAGCCGCACCCGGTGCGTGCGGCGCGGCCAGTTCTCGCCGGTGTCCCGCAGCAGGTCGCGTACGCCCTGCCAGCGGCCGATGACGATGTCGTGACGCGCCTCGGTGAGCGCGCGGTCCCCGAAGTCCGGGTCGAGGTCGGGCGTGAAGCGTGCCGGGCGGGACGAGCGTGCGGGTCGGCGGAGTGCGGCCATCCGGGTCCTCCCTCAGAAGTCCGTGGCGAGCGATTCGTCCGCGCGGCGGGCGCGGGGGGTGGTCGGCGCGAACGGCCCGGCCGCGGCCAGTGCGCGCACCGCGTCGAGCCGGGCGGGACGGTAGTACGCGCTGCCCTTGCGCCAGTGCACGACCATCGGGACGACGCCGACGAGCAGTCCGCCGAGGCCGATGACCAGCGCGGTCGTGGACAGTTCGCCGAGCGACTCGACGAACGCCCACAGCATGAACGCGGCGCCGAGCAGCGGCCACACCCCGCCGAGCAGGAAGTTCCGTACGGAGGTCAGCAGCAGCGACTTGTACGCGACGACCGCGGCGAGCCCCGCGAGGCCGTAGTAGAACGCGATCTGGAGGCCGATCGCGTTCACCGCGTCGCTGAGGATCTGTCCCACCGAACCGGCGGCCGCCGCCGCGCAGAACATCAGCAGCGCGGCGGCCCCGACGGCGGCGATCGCGACCCACGGGGTGTTCCAGCGGCGGTGGACGGTGCCGAGCGCGGCCGGCAGCGTGCGGTCGCGGCCCATCGCGAACAGCGAGCGGGTGACCTGGATGAGGGTGGTCTCCAGGGTGGCGACCGTGGACAGCAGCACCGCCACGATCAGCAGCTTGCCGCCGACGCCCGGCCAGATCTCCTGACCGAGGACGGCCAGGACGTTCGCGCCCGCGGACTCGATCTGCCCGGCGCTCAGGAGCACGTTGACCGCGACGGTGAACGCCTCGAAGAGCAGGAAGACGACGCCGACGCCGATCAGCGCGGCGAGCCCGGCCGTGCGGCGGCTGTCGCGGGTCTCCTCGCTGAGGTTGCTGGTGACGTCCCAGCCCCAGAAGTAGAACGCGGCGATCAGCGCGCCCGACGCGAAGCCGGCCGGGCCGTCGAAGTGGCCGAAGCCGAACCAGGACCAGTCGAAGGCGGTGGCGTGCCCGCGGTGCAGGACGGCCGCCACGACGAAGACGACGAGGATGAGCATCTCGACGCCGGACATGAGCAGTTGGGCCCGTACGGTGAGCCGGGCGCCGGCCAGGACCACGAGCAGCATCACCAGGAACCAGCCGGCTCCGACGGCGGCGGCCAGCGGGGTGCTGCCGGCGAGCGAGGGGGCCACGAGGGAGAGCGTGAGCGTGCCCGCGGGCAGGGATCCGGCGACCATGAACACGGTCGCGGAGACGACGAGGGCCCAGCCGGAGAGGAAGCCGAGGAAGGGGTGGAGGGTGCGGCCCACCCAGGAGTATCCGGCGCCCGCGTTGACGTCGATCCGGCCGAGGCGGGCGTAGGCGAGGACGATGCCGAACATCGGTATCGCGCAGTAGAGCAGCGCCGCCGGTCCCGCCACGCCGACCGCGCCGAACAGGACGGCCGTGGTGGCGGCCAGCGAGTAGGCGGGCGCACTGCCGGCGACGGCCATGACGACGGTGTCGAAGGTCCCGAGAACATTGGGCTGCAGCCCTCTGCCGGTGGTCGTGCGCATGGCGGATGTCCTTGGGGGGCACGGGGGTGGTGCAGGACGAAGTGACCGTGTCGCCGGGTCACTTGTTCGCCGGAACGAGCACGGATCAAGGTGAATCGAGCGCATCGTAGTCGCACCCGCGGACTCCGTGGACGGCGGCATGGAGGGTTCCGTTCCGTGACCACCGGTAAGGGCATCCGTGCGCCCCGCGACGGGCGTTTAGTCCGCCTCTCCCCGGGGAGAGGCGATGGCCCGGGCGGCCCGCACCTCCTGGCGCAGCGGCGCGAGCACGCCCTCTTCGTCCCCGGTGAGCTCCGCCCGTACCTCCACCAGGACGTCGCTGCTGCGCAGTCCGTCCGCGAGTTCGCGCAACTGCCGTTCCACGGCGGCCACTTCCTCCGGCGCGGGTGCGGGGGCGCCGTGGTTGACGCGGACCCGGGCGGCGGTCGTCGCGTCGACGATCCGCTCCACGGCGACGACCAGCGGCCACCAGGCGGCGGCGACGGTACCGGTCGGCGGCGGCTCGGTCAGGGCGCGCTGGAACTCGGAGCGTACGGCCGACAGGTCGCGGTAGAGCGCGCGCCGGGCCCGGACCCGGGCGCCCTGGTCCTCCTCCTCGGGTGAGCAGAACGCCCGCGTCACGTACGCCGCGCAGTCCGCGACCGCGTCCGCGAGCCGGTCGCCGACCCGGCTGTGCCAGGACTCGGGCCAGAGCAGATAGCCGGCGACCAGTGCGATCCCGCAGCCGACGAGGGAGTCGTAGAGGCGGGGCAGGACCAGGTCGACGCCCTGGCGGTTGAGGAGGTCGGAGAGCAGCAGGATGACGGGGGTGATCGCCGCGGTCTGGAAGGCGTACCCCTTGGCGGAGAAGGCCGGGATCAGCGCGCCGAGCGCCAGCATCACCGGCACGTCCCACCATCCTCGCGGCACCTCCGCGAGGAGCGGTGCGGCGATGACCAGACCGGCGGCCGTGCCGAGCGCGCGCAGCACCGCCCGGGAGAAGACCGAGCCGAAGTCCGGCTTCATCACGAAGGTGACGGTGAGGGCGACCCAGTACGAGCGGGGTACGTCGACGAGCGAGACCAGCGCCTGGGCGAGGCCGATGCAGAGCGCGAGCCGCAGCCCGTACCGCCAGGACGCCTCGGAGACCAGCACGGCGCGTGCGGTACGGCGGGCCCGTACGCGAAGGGCGGCGGGGCGGCCGAGCCGGTCGTCGACGTTGTAGGGGTTCGGCTCGGCCTTGTGCACGACGGCCGCCGCGTGCCGCAGGGCGTGGTCGACGGCCTTCTCGGAGGGGCGGGAGGCCTCGGGGAGGTCCAGGACGGGCGTGCCGGTGCGGCCTTCCTCGACCGCCTCGGCCAGCTCGCGGACGGCCGCCGGGATCTCGGCGGGCAGCGGCCGGTGGAAGCGCAGCGCCGCCAGGTGCGCGGCGGGGGCCGCCTCCACGAGCGGGATCACCACGTTCAGCTGGGAGAGCAGCCGTACGAGGGCGGGCGCCCGGCCGTGCACGCGGGCGCGGCGGGCCAGGACGAGGTCGTAGGACTGGTTGAGGGAGGCGGTGACGGCGCGCCGCTTCTCGTCGTACGCGTCCGATCCGGCGGCTTCGAGGAGTTCGGCGACGGACCGGTAGGTGCCGGCCACGGCCGTCCGCTCGGGGACCCCGCCGCGCAGGGGCCAGCCGAGCAGGGTCAGGACGAGGACGACGACCCCGCCGAGGGAGAGCAGGAGGGGCGCCGTCCACCAGGGCTCGGGCAGGGGCAGGCCCGCGCCGACGACCGCGTTGAGGAGGAGGAGCAGGCCCGACACGGAGGCGACGGCGCCGATCGAGGAGATCATCCCGGAGACGAGCGCGATCAGGGTCAGGACGACGACGGCGAGCCAGCCCTGCCCGAAGACGAGGCTGCCGAGGGTGACGCCGAGGGCGCCGAAGAGCTGCGGGACGGCGATGTTGTAGAAGCGCATCCGGTACGCGTCGGCGGTGTCGCCGATGACGCCGGAGAGGGCGCCCATGGAGACGAGGGCCCCGTAGACGGGACGGTCGGCGGCGAACCCGACGGCGAGGGGCGCGGCGAGCGCGATCGAGGCGCGGGCGACGGCGGCCCAGGGGATGGGGGTGGGCTGGGGGCGCAGTCCCGCGGTGAGCCAGGGGGGCGGGGCCATCCGTGCGTTGCGCGCCATGCGCCCAATCTACGTGCCCCCGTTACGGGGCCCGCCCCCGCCGGAGCGGTGCCCGCCCGTACCCCTCCCGGGGTTGTGGGCCTCGGTTCCGCTGTGGCGGTGCCCGCCCCTACCCGGCCACCCGCCTCCGTTGTGGGCACCCGTTCCACTGCGGCGGTGCCCGCCCCTACCCGGCCACCCGCCTCCGTTGTGGGCACCCGTTCCACTGCGGCGGTGCCCGCCCCTACCTCCGCCACCCCCCCGTTGTGGGCAACTGTTCCGCTGGGGCGGAACGGGTGGGCACAACGGACGGCGCCCTTGCCGGGCCCAGGCTCCCTGTGCCTGCGGTGCCCACGGGTGCGGCGCCGTCGTGGGTTGTGCCCACCCGTTCCGCCCTGCGGAACGCCTGCCCACAACCCCGGGAGGGGTGAGGGTGGGCACTGCCCTGTGGGACGTCTGCCCACAACCCCGGGAGCGGGAGGGGGGAGGGCACTGCCCTGTGGGACGTCTGCCCACAACCCCGGGAGGGGGAGGGGAGGGGAGGGGAGGGCACCGTCCTGTGGGACGTCTGCCCACAACCCCGGGAGGGGGGAGGGTGGGCACCGCCCTGTGGGACGCCTGCCCACAACCCCGGGAGGGGTGAGGGTGGGCACCGCCCCAGCGGGGTGGAGGCCCACGACCGGGGCTAGCTGCGGTAGCCCTCTACCTCGGAGGCCGGGCGGACCGCCGCCGTGTCCGGGTCCTCGCCGAACTCGGCCTTCGCGCGGCGCTGGCGCAACAGGTCCCAGCACTGGTCCAGTTGCACCTCCAGCTCGGCGAGCCGGGTCCGCTCCTCCGCGAGCAGCCCGCCGGTCCGCTGCCGCAGGGCTCGTTCCTCTTCGACGAGGGCGCTGATGTTCTCCAGGATCTGCTCGTCGTCGTACATCTGCTCCATGTAATCCAGCGTGGCCGATCAGCGGCCGGAGTGCAGGTCGAGCTCGGCGAGGACGGCCCGGTGGTCCGTACCCGCCAGGTCGAGGAAGCGCACGCCGCGCACCCGGAAGTCGTCGCTGACCAGCACGTGGTCGATCTGGACGTACGGCGGCAGGCTCGCCCCCTGCGGCCAGGTCGGCGTCCGGGAGGCGCCCGCGAGCCGGGCGGCGTCGTGCAGCCGGCCCGCGTCGAGGACCGAGCGGAAGGCGGCGTGGTCCTGGGAGGCGTTGAAGTCGCCGGCCAGGACGACCGGGCCGGTGTCGCGGTGCTCGGCGGCGAAACGCTCCACCCGGTCCAGCTCGCCGTTCCACACGTCGACCTGCCCCGGCAGCGGCGGCATCGGGTGCGCGAGCCGGAGCTGGACGTCCCGGCCGCCGATCCGCGCCGTGGCGCCGGGCATGCCCATCGCGGCGGGGATCGGGGGCCGCGCGGTCAGCGGATAGGCGCTGAGGATCAGCGAGCCGGTGGAGCCCTCGCCGTCCACGACGGCCCGATGGGGGTGGTCGGCGCCCAGCTCGGCGGTGAGGGTGCGTACGCAGGCGCGGTCGCACTCGGAGACGTACACGAGCTGGGGCCGCTCGCGTCGTACGGCCTCGGCCAACGCCTCGGTCGCCCCGCCGAATTCGACGTTGGAGGCGAGCACCCGGAGCCGTTCGACGACGGGTCCGCGGGCGGTGGTGGTGTCCGGCCCGTACGGCAGGACGCACCAGGCCGTGGCCGCGAGGACCAGCGCGGCCACTCCGGCGAGCGGCCGTCGCCGGGCGGCGAGGGCGAGCAGCAGGGCGAGGGCGGCCGGGAGGGTCAGCCAGGGCAGGAAGGACAGCAACTGCGGTACGGGGCTGATCGCGTCGGTGCCGAGGATCCGGCAGCCGGTGATCAGGGCCGGTACGGCCACCAGCAGCCCGGCGGCCCAGGCGGTGACGCGATGCCTGGGCCGTACGAGGGGTGGAGCGGGCTCGGCGGCGGTTGCCTCGGTGATGGCCACCTCGTCAGTGTCGCAGGGCCTGCCCGATCTCCGCCGTGGTGCTTCCCGTCAGGGTGCGATTGCTGCGCGCCGTACCGGTCTTGGACTGCCCCGGCTCGACACCGTCGATGTTCAGGACGACCACGTCGAGCAGATTGCCTTCACCGTCACGGAAGTTGACCATGATCGTGTAGTCGGCGCTCTTGTCCGCCGGGTTCGTCGCGGTGATCTCGGAGATGGTCCGGTCGCCGTCCTCCTCCGTCGGCCCGGCCTTCACGTCGCCGGTGGCCTTCACCCCGTCCTTGACCTCGTTCATCTTCTCCTGGGCGGCCGAGGCCACGGCAGCGGTGGCGGAGGCGACGATGTCCTCCGCCTTCTGCTGGTCCTCCTCGGTGCAGCCGGTGACGGCCAGGGCGAGGAGCGCGGCCGTGGCGACGGCGAGGGCCCGGACGGGGGCGCCGGTTCGGGTGCGGGTCACACCGTGTCCTTGCCGTAGGTCTCGTGCGTGGCCAGCGCCCAGATCACGAAGACCGAGACGGCCATCGAGAACAGGGCCCACCACGGCTGGTACGGCAGATAGAGGAACTGGGCGATGATGTTCAGGGAGGCCAGCGCGATACCGGCGATCCGGCCCCACGCGGTGCCCTTGAGGATGCCGAAGCCGGCGAGGGCGACGATGACGCCGAGGCAGAGATGGATCCAGCCCCAGGCCGTCAGGTCGAACTTGAAGACGTAGTCGCCGACGCGGGTGAAGACCTCGTCCTCCGCGATGGCCACGATGCCCTGGAGGATGTCGACGATGCCGATGACCACCATGAGGACGCCGGCGAAGAGAGTGCCGCCGGAGGTCCAGGAGTCACCGGTGCTCTGAGTGCGGGGTGCAGTGTTCTGGCTCATGCGCTCATCGTCCGGCCGATCGTCAAGGACCGAACTTTCTACTACGCCGAACGGGTGATCGGGCCCGCGGAGCCCCTGGCCAGGCCGTGCCCGGCCGTGCCCGACCGGGCCCCGGGCGGTCCGGTTGCGGGGGCCGGGGCTCCGGGTGTGCCCTTGAGGTGGTGAGGGGGTGAGGGGGGCGAGAGTGAAGGAGCTCCTGCCATGGCCGCACACGCAGCGGTGCCCGTACGGCGCCGGACGAGTACACCCGGTTGGGCCCTGCCCGCGACGCTGGGCGCCGTCTACGGCCTCTACACGTCCTTCATGGCACGCGGTGAAGGCGTCGGCTCCTGGGGCCAGTTCCTGTACGGAATCGTCTCCGCTGTCGCCCTCGCCGGCGCCGTGTACGCACTGCGGCGAGAAGGCCACGTTCTGCCACGCGAACTGCGCGCCACGGCGTGGGCGGCGCTGGCCGGCATCGCGATCGGCTTCCTGTTCAGCCTCTCCGATGCGAGCGTGGTGTCCTCGACCGTGCTCGGCCTCGTGGTCGCGGCGGGCATGTTCTGCGCCAGCTTCTACTTCTTCTACACGCACGAGGACGCGGCGGGCCGGCCGGTGCGGGGCGCGCCGTCGTAGCGGCCGGTGCGGCGCCGGTGGTAGGCGATCGCGACGGCGGTGAGCAGGACGGGCCAGGCGACCAGGGGCAGATAGCAGCCGGCGAACACGGCCTCCTGGAGCGCGTCGGTGCGCATCCGGCCGTCGGGCCCGCCGAGTCCGGCGTAGGCGGCGTACGCGTACCAGCCCATCAGGCCGTAGAGCCCGGCCGCCCCCGCGAGCGCGGTGGCGGTCGCGGCACTTACGGAGACGTTCCGGCCGCCCAGGAACGGGATCCACCGCGGGAACACCTCGCCCCAGGAGCGGACGAGCCCGAGGGTGAGGAAGGCGAGCAGCTCGGAGAGGGCCGTCAGCGCGACGAGGTACGGGAGTCCGCCCGTGCCGGGGTCGGTGTCGGCGTGCTGGACGACCGGGGCGCCGAGCCCGAGCGCGATCCGCCAGAGTCCGGAGGGCAGGACGAGCAGCGGGACGGCGTGGGCGGCGAGGACGGCCCAACGGGGCACGTCGGCCAGGGCCTTCGGCCGCGTCTTCGGCTTCATCGTCATGGGCATCAGCGTGCCGGTGGGGCGGCGGCCAGGGCGTCGGCCCGGCGGCCGTTCCGCCTCCGCCGCGCGGCGGAGGCGAGGTCATCCCCTGACGTCATCCCCTGACGTCGTCCCCTGTCGTCCCCTGTCGTCCCCTGACGTCGTCCTCTGGCATCCCGGGCGCGGTCGTCGGAGACTGGTTGAAGCGGAACCGACCTGCCCGCCGGAAGGACTGCCGGAAGGAAGCGCATGACCGACCTCGCCATCGAGACCGAGGGCCTGGTCAAGGTCTTCGGCACGAACCGGGCCGTCGACGGCATCGACCTTCGCGTCCCGGCCGGCACCGTCTACGGCGTCCTCGGCCCCAACGGCGCGGGCAAGACCACCGCCGTGAAGATGCTCGCCACCCTGCTGCGCCCGGACGGCGGCCGGGCCCGGGTCTTCGGCAACGACGTGGTGGAGGACGCCGACACCGTACGGGGCCGGGTGAGCCTGACCGGCCAGTACGCCTCCGTCGACGAGGACCTGACCGGCACCGAGAACCTGGTCCTGCTCGGCCGGCTCCTCGGCCACTCCCGCCCCGCCGCCCGCGAGCGCTCCGCCCAGCTCCTCGCGGCCTTCGGGCTCGCGGAGGCGGCCGACCGGCAGATCAAGAACTACTCGGGCGGCATGCGGCGCCGCATCGACATCGCCGCGTCCATCCTCAACACCCCTGACCTGCTCTTTCTCGACGAGCCGACGACCGGTCTCGACCCGCGCAGCCGCAACCAGGTCTGGGACATCGTGCGCGCGGTCGTCGCCCAGGGCACCACGGTCCTGCTCACCACCCAGTACCTGGACGAGGCGGACCAGCTGGCGTCCCGTATCGCCGTCATCGACCACGGGAAGGTGATCGCGGAGGGCACGAAGGGCGAGCTGAAGGCCTCGGTGGGCTCGGGATCGGTGCATGTACGGCTCCGGGAACCCGAGCAGCGCCCGGCGGCCGAGCGGATCCTGACGACCGCCCTGAACGCGACCGTCCAGCTCGACCCGGACCCGGTCGCGCTGACCGCCACCGTCAACGGCCACGGCACGGACCTCGGCGCGGCGGAGCAGGCGGCGCGGGCCCTGTCCGAGCTCGCCAGGGCCGGGATCACGGTCGACAACTTCGGGCTTGGCCAGCCCAGCCTGGACGAGGTGTTCCTGGCGCTGACGGACCGGCCCGCCGACGGCACCACCCCCGATCCGGCCCCCGATCCGGCCTCCGCCCCGACCTCCGCCCCGACCTCCGACCGGACCCCCGATCCGACCTCCGACCGGAAGGGACCGACGGCATGACCACCGTCACCACCGGCAAGGACACGCAGACGGCCGATGCCCTCGACTTCGTCGCCCCGAAGGCGGACGAGCTGGCGGCGCTGCTCGTGGGGCAGTCCCGCCCGCCGCGCCCCAGCGCGCTCTCCGCCTCGCTGACGTTCGGCTGGCGGGCCATGCTCAAGATCAAGCACGTGCCGGAGCAGCTGTTCGACGTGACGGCGTTCCCGATCATGATGGTGCTGATGTACACGTACCTCTTCGGGGGCGCGCTGGCCGGCTCGGTCTCGGCGTACATCCAGTTCCTGCTGCCGGGCATCCTCGTGCTGAGCGTCGTGATGATCACGATGTACACGGGTGTCTCGGTCAACACGGACATCGAGAAGGGCGTCTTCGACCGCTTCCGCACGCTGCCGATCTGGCGGCCCGCACCGATGGTCGGCTATCTGCTGGGCGATGTCGTGCGCTATCTGGTCGCCTCCGCGGTCATGCTCACGGTCGGCGTGATCATCGGCTACCGGCCGCACGGCGGGGCCGTGGGCGTCCTGCTCGGGGTCGCGCTGCTGCTGGTGTTCTCGTTCGCGTTCTCGTGGATCTGGACCATGTTCGGGCTGCTGCTGCGCAGCGAGAAGTCCGTCATGGGCGTCTCGATGATGGTGATCTTCCCGCTGACGTTCCTCTCCAACGTCTTCGTCGACCCGAGGACGATGCCGGGCTGGCTGCAGGCCTTCGTCAACAACAGCCCGGTGACGCATCTGTCGACGGCGGTACGGGAGTTGATGGCCGGGAACTGGCCGGCGGCGGACATCGCCTGGACGCTGGGGTGGTCGGCGCTGTTCGTGGTCGTCTTCGGGGCGGTCACGATGCGGCTCTACAACCGCAAGTGAGGCGGCGCGGCCCGCTGGGGGCCGCCACCGTGTCACCGTGATCAAGGTCCGAGGCGGCGCCTCAGTCCAGGCGCAGGTCGGCGAGCTGCCGCTCGAACGGCACGAGTTCGTCGTCGTCCGCGTCCCCGGCCGGGCCCCTGGCCGCGACCAGGTCGGCGAGTTCGTGTCCGGCCCGGCGGATCCGGGACGGCAGGCCCTCGGTGTACTCGTCGCCGCCCGATCCCCAGTCCTCCGAGGCCGCGTAGACGGCCGTCGGGACGACGAGCGCCCGCAGGTAGGCGAAGAGCGGCCGCAGCGCGTGGTCGAGGACGAGGGAGTGGCGGGCGGTGCCGCCGGTCGCCCCGATGAGCACCGGCTTGCCGGTCAGCGCGTCCGGGTCGATCAGGTCGAAGAAGGACTTGAACAGGCCGCTGTACGAGGCGGTGAAGACGGGGGTCACCGCGACGACCCCGTCCGCGCCGGTCACGGCGTCGATCGCCGCGCCCAGCTGCTCCGAGGGGAAGCCGGAGACGAAGTTCTTGGCGATGTCGAGGGCGAGGTCGCGCAGCTCGATCACCTGGACCTCGACGGCGTACTCCTGCTCGGTGAGCCGCCCCTCGGCGGCCTTGGTGAGCCGGTCGGCGAGCAGCCGGGTCGAGGAGGGGCTGCTGAGTCCGGCGGACACGGCGACGAGCTTCAGGGTCTGCATGACTTACGCCTCCTGAGTGCGTACGGCGGGGTGGAGCGGGGCGGTCTCCGGCACGCCGGCCGGCCGCAGGGCGGCGAACTCCTTGCGCAGCACCGGGACGACCTCCTCGCCGAGGATGTCGAGCTGCTCCAGGACCGTCTTCAGGGGCAGACCGGCGTGGTCGACCAGGAAGAGCTGACGCTGGTAGTCGCCGGCGTACTCCCGGAAGGACAGCGTGCGTTCGATGACCTCCTGGGGCGAGCCGACGGTCAGCGGGGTCTCCCGGCTGAACTCCTCCAGGGACGGACCGTGGCCGTAGACGGGCGCGTTGTCGAAGTAGGGGCGGAACTCGCGTACCGCGTCCTGGGAGTTCTTGCGCATGAAGACCTGGCCGCCGAGGCCGACGATGGCCTGCTCGGGGGTGCCGTGGCCGTAGTGCGCGTACCGCTGCCGGTAGAGGCGGACCATCTTCTCGGTGTGCTGCTTGGGCCAGAAGATGTGGTTGGCGAAGAAGCCGTCGCCGTAGTACGCGGCCTGTTCGGCGATCTCGGGGGAGCGGATGGAGCCGTGCCAGACGAACGGCGGGACGCCGTCGAGCGGGCGCGGGGTCGAGGTGAAGCCCTGGAGGGCGGAGCGGAACTTCCCCTCCCAGTCGACGACGTCCTCCCTCCACAGCCTGTGGAGGAGCGCGTAGTTCTCGATGGCGAGCGGGATGCCCTGGCGGATGTCCTGGCCGAACCACGGGTAGACGGGGCCGGTGTTGCCGCGGCCCATCATCAGGTCGACGCGCCCGTCGGCGAGGTGCTGGAGGGTGGCGTAGTCCTCGGCGATCTTCACCGGGTCGTTGGTGGTGATCAGTGTCGTGGAGGTGGACAGGATCAGGTTCTCGGTCCGCGCGGCGATGTGCCCGAGCAGGGTGGTGGGGGAGGAGGGCACGAACGGCGGGTTGTGGTGCTCGCCGGTCGCGAAGACGTCGAGCCCGACCTCCTCGGCCTTGAGCGCGATCGCGACCGTGTTCTTGATCCGCTCGTGCTCGCTGGGGGTGCGGCCGGTGGTGGGGTCGGTCGTGACGTCGCCGACGGTGAAGATCCCGAACTGCATCGTGTTCACCTCTCACTCGGTGGAGTTGATTGAATCTTAAACTATCCTGCCCAACCGCGCACCCCCGCGGCCTATTCCCCGGCCGTACTCTGGTCGGTATGACCGATACCGGCACCGACCCCGTGCCCGCGCCCGATCCCGTGCCCGCGCCCGATCCCGCCCTCGACAACGAGCGGTGGAAAGAGCGCGGCGTGATGCTCCGCGTCTTCGTGTACGTCTTCGCGACGCACGCGTTCGCGGGTTTCGTCTGGCTGCTCTTCTACGTGGGCCAGAACGCCCAGAAGTAGCCGCCGCGACCGGCTCACGTAGAGCTCCCGTAGAGTTCGCCGACGTGAACGGTGCGATATCGGTCGTCGGGATCGGCGCGGACGGCTGGGACGGCCTCCCCGAGAACTCCCGCCGGACCCTGCGCGCCGCCGACGTCCTGATCGGCGGCCCCCGACAGCTCGCCCTGCTGCCCGCGGCCGAGTGCCCCGGCGAGCGGGTCACCTGGCCCTCCCCGCTGCGCCCCGCCGTCCCCGGCCTCCTCGCGGCCCACGAGGGCCGCTCCGTCGCCGTCCTGGCCAGCGGAGACCCCATGTTCTACGGGATCGGCCGCACGCTCGCCGAGACCGTCGGCGCCGACCGCTTCCGCTTCCTTCCGCACCCGTCCTCCGTCTCGTACGCCTGCGCCCGCCTCGGCTGGGCCCTGGAGGCCGTCGAGACCGTCTCCCTGGTGGGCAGGCCGCTCGCCGCGCTCACCGCCGCCCTGTACGACGGGAGGCGCCTGCTCGTCCTGAGCGCGGACGGCGGCACCCCGGCGGAGGTGGCGGACCTGCTGCGCGAGCGCGGGTACGGGCCGAGCCGGATGCGGGTCCTGGAGCAGCTGGGCTCGGACCGCGAGCGGACCGTGGACGCCACCGCGGACACCTGGCCGCCCGGCGGACGGGCGGACGCGCTGAACGTCATCGCCCTCGACTGCGTCCGCTCCCCCGAGGCGCCGCGCCTCGGCGCCGTACCCGGCCTGCCGGACGAGGCGTACGAGCACGACGGCCAGCTCACCAAGCGGTACGTCCGCGCGGCCACCCTCGCGGCCCTCGCGCCCGCGCCCGGCGAACTGCTCTGGGACATCGGCGGCGGGTCGGGGTCCATCGGCATCGAGTGGATGCGGACCGACCGCTCCTGCCGGGCGATCACCGTCGAGAAGCACCCCGAGCGGGCCGAGCGCATCCTCCGCAACGCCGACGCCCTCGGCACACCGGCCCTGCGCGTCGTCACCGGCCCCGCACCCGCCGCGCTCGCCGGGCTGCCCACGCCCGACGCCGTCTTCATCGGCGGCGGCCTGACGGCGCCCGGCCTGCTCGACGCCTGCTGGGAGGCGCTCCCCGCGGGCGGCCGGCTGGTCGCCAACACGGTGACGCTGGAGTCCGAGGCCCTCCTCGCGGAGCGCTACCGCCGTCACGGCGGTGAACTGGTCCGGCTCGCCGTCGCCCAGGCCGTCCCGGTGGGCGGCTTCACCGGCTGGCGCCAGGCGATGCCGGTCACGCAGTGGTCCGTAACGAAATCAGGAGTTGGAGCATGACCGTCTACTTCATCGGCGCGGGCCCGGGCGCGGCCGACCTGATCACCGTGCGGGGCGCCCGCACCCTCGCCTCCTGCGGCGTCTGCCTGTACGCGGGCTCCCTGGTCCCGCGCGAGCTGCTCGCCGAGTGCCCGCCGGACGCGCGCCTCGTCGACACCGCCGACCTGGACCTGGACGGGATCGTCGCCGAGATCGTCCGGGCCCACGAGGCCGGCCACGACGTGGCCCGGCTCCACTCGGGGGACCCGTCGGTCTTCAGCGCGGTGGCCGAGCAGATGCGCCGGCTGGACGCGCTGGACATCCCGTACGAGGTCGTACCGGGCGTCCCGGCATTCGCCGCGGCGGCCGCCGCGCTCAAGCGGGAGCTCACCGTCCCCACGGTGGGCCAGACGGTCATCCTCACCCGCATCGCCCAGCAGGCCACCCCCATGCCGGAGGGCGAGGACCTGGCGACCCTGGGCCGCAGCGGCGCCCTCCTGGTCCTCCACCTGGCGGCCCGGTACGTGGACCGCGTCGTCTCCGAGCTGCTGCCGCACTACGGCGCCGACTGCCCGGCCGCGGTCGTGGCGATGGCCAGCCGCCCGGACGAGATCGTGCTGCGGGGCACCCTGGAGGACATCGCGCCGCAGATGAAGGAGGCCGGGATCACGAAGACGGCCGTGATCCTGGTCGGACGGACGCTGGCGGCCTCGCAGTTCCGCGACAGCCACCTCTACGACCCGGCGCGGGAGCGTCACGTCTGCTGACGCGGACGCGGACGCAGGCGGGGGCGCGGACGCGGACGCAGGCGCGGACGCAGGCGAGCCGGGCACGTGTCGTGCCCGGCCCGGCCTGTTCGACTCACGGACCTCAGGCGTTCGGCCGCTTGCCGTGGTTCGCCTTCTTCTTCTTGCGGGCCCGCTTCTTGTTGCCACGCTTCGCCATGGGACTCCCTCTCGTCGGGGGGCTTTGCCCTGGCAAGCCTAGGTACGCGGGGTGCCGGCCGCATCCGCTGAACGGCTGTCGGTGGCGTGCGCTTGGATGGCCGCATGACCGTACATGACGTGGCCCGGGCGCTTCCGGGCATCGGTGAGCTGAGAGACCACTGCCGGGGCCTGGCCATGCTGGACGCGGTCCTGAGCCCGGAGTGGGAGGACCGGTACTACTCCTTCGACTCGCACTGGTCCGAGTCCGAGGACATGGCCTCGATGCGGGACGGTCAGGGCAACGAGTACGCGATCGTCTTCTCCCCGGCCGGGGCCTACGTGCGCGGCTTCGACCACGAGTCGCCCCTGAGCCCGTACGGTCCGCTCGCGGACGGCGAGCCGTGGCCCGGCGTGCTCGATTCGGTGCCCGAGGTGTTCCGGCCGTACGTGACGGAGCCCGCGTTCACGGACGAGGACGGGGTCCCGGTGGTCACCGCCTGCCTGTGGCGGGAGGTGGGTGACGCGGCGTGGAGCACGGGCACCTTCGACCACCCGGCCGACTCCGACCTCCAGGGGTTCCTCTTCCACCTGCTGGTGGACCGCTCGCCCGAGGCGTACGCGCGGTGGGCCGAGGCGTACTACGAGACGCCCGTCGACGCGGCCGCCGTCCGCCACGTGCTGGCCCTGCGTCCGCTGACGAAGGAGCTCGTCGCCGCCCTCAACCCGGACGTCGATTTCGCCGAACTCGCCGACGACATCGAGGAGATCGGCTACCCGGCCTGACGGGGGGCGCGGGTAGCAACATGTGCTACATGGAAGCCACGGCCCGAGGGTTCAATCAGAAGTCGTCCCAGATCCTGGCCGCGGCGGCCCGTGGTGAGACCGTCACGGTCACCAAGAACGGCGTCGCGGTCGCGCGCGTGGTGCCCATAGGAGACGAGATCCCCCCGTATCCCACCGACCCCATGGGGCCGATAGACCTTCCCGACCTCGGCCTTCCCGACCTCACCGACGATGAGATCGAGGACGTCCTCAAGGGGATGGGCGGGACTTCGGCGTGATCGCCATCGCCGACACCAACGCCCTCTACCGTCTCCTCGACCCGCGTCTGACCGGGCACGAAGCGCACAAGGAAGGGCTGCAGGTGATCAGCCACCTGGTGATCTCTCCCATGGTGCTCGCCGAACTGGACTGTCTGGTCTCGGCGCGCGCCGGTGCACGCGAGGCGCTGACCGCAGCCCGGTTCATCGAGCGCTACACGGCCACCCGCCGTTTCGAGGTTCCGCCGGTGGCTGCGCATCTGTCCACGGCGATCGCCGTCGCCGAAGGCTACGCGGACGCGGATGGCGGGAGGGGCATCGGGATGACGGACGCGATGAACGTCGCCCTGGCGGCCGCGTACGGCACGGAGGTCCTGTTCACCACGGACCGGCACTTCCGCATGGTCCGACCGCTCACCGGCCACAAGGCGTTCCGGTTGTTGCCCGACGACCTGTGAGGTCAGGCCGCTACGGCCCCGCCACCGCCGATCGTCCCACCACCGTGCCCGCGCGGTCGATGCAGACGACGTCGACCGCGACCGGGGCGCCCCGCAGGACCGCGAGGGCCTCGTCGCGGGCCCGGGTGGCCACCAGGTCGCCGAGGGGGACGTCCGCCGCCTCGCAGAGGCGGAGGGCCGCGAGGCCCGTGTTCGCGTCGGCGATCTCCGCCGCCAGGGACTCGGACGCGCCGCCCGAGCGGGCCAGGTCGGCCAGGAAGGGCTTGTCGACCTGGGAGCGGGCCGAGTGCAGGTCCAGATGGCCCGCCGCCAGCTTGGAGAGCTTGGCGAAGCCGCCGCAGACGGTGAGGCGGTCGACCGGGTGGCGGCGGATGTACTTGAGGACCGCGCCAGCGAAGTCGCCCATGTCGAGCAGGGCGATCCCCGGCAGGTCGTAGAGCGTCGTCACCGTCTTCTCGGAGGTCGAGCCGGTGCAGCCCGCCACGTGCGTGAGCCCCGCCGCGCGGGCCACGTCCACGCCGCGGCGGATGGAGTCGATCCAGGCCGAGCAGGAGTACGGGACGACGATGCCGGTCGTCCCGAGGATGGACAGGCCGCCGAGGATGCCGATCCGCGGGTTCCACGTGGAGCGGGCGATCTCCTCGCCGTGGTCGACGGAGACCGTGATCTCCACGTCGCCGCCGGCGCCGTGGGCCGCCGCGACCTCGGCGATGTGCTCGCGCATCATCCGGCGCGGGACCGGGTTGATCGCCGGCTCGCCGACCTCCAGGGGCAGGCCCGGCAGTGTGACCGTGCCGACGCCCGGGCCGGCCCGGAAGACGACGCCGGAGCCGGGCGGCAGGATCCGTACCGTCGAGCGGACCAGCGCGCCGTGGGTGACGTCCGGGTCGTCACCCGCGTCCTTCACGATCGCGGCCATGGCGTGGTCCGCGGCCAGCTCCTCGGCCGCCAGGGCGAACGAGGGGCGCCCGCCCTTCGGCAGCGTGATCGTCACGGGGTCGGGGAACTCGCCGGTCAGCAGCGCCGTGTACGCGGCCGTCGTCGCCGCCGTCGCACAGGCACCGGTCGTCCAGCCCGGGCGCAGGCCGGTGTGCTTGAGTTGGGCGTCGCGCCCGCCGCCCGAACTCATGAAGGGACTCCCGTGGCTCCCGTGCACGTACTCATTCTCGGCGGGACGACCGAGGCCCGCGCCCTCGCCGCGGCCCTGCACCCGCACCCGGGCGTCCGCGTCACCAGCTCCCTCGCGGGGCGCGTCGCCCAGCCCCGGCTCCCGGCCGGCGAGGTACGGGTCGGCGGCTTCGGGGGTGTCGAGGGGCTGGTCGACTGGGTGCGCGAGCACCACGTGGACGCGGTCATCGACGCCACCCATCCCTTCGCCGAGCGGATCAGCTTCAACGCGGCCCGGGCGGCCGCCACCGCCCATGTTCCCCTGCTGGCCCTGCGCCGCCCCGGCTGGGTCCCGGTCGAGGGCGACGACTGGCACCAGGTCGCCTCCCTGGAGGAGGCGGCCGGCGCGCTGGACGGCCTCGGGGAGCGGGTGTTCCTGACGACCGGCCGGATGGGCCTCGCGGCCTTCGCGGCCTGCCCCCAGTGGTTCCTCGTCCGCTCGGTGGACGCCCCCGAACCCCCGATGCCGGCCCGTACCGAGATCCTGCTCGACCGGGGCCCCTTCACCCTCGAAGGCGAGCGCGAACTGCTGAGCCGCCACCGCGTCGACGTCCTGGTCACCAAGGACAGCGGCGGCGCGGCCACGGCCCCGAAACTCCGCGCGGCCCGCGAGGCGGGCATCCCCGTCGTGGTGGTCCGCCGCCCACCCGTACCGGAGGGCGTGCCGACGGCGGCGACCCCCGAGGAGGCCGCCGCCTGGGTGCTGGGCTGACGCCAGGGTCAGCCGTCGAGGCCCGCGACGAAGGTGGACCAGGTGGTGGGGGCGACGGCGAAGGTGGGGCCGTCGGTGACCTTGGAGTCGCGGAGATGGACGGAGTGGGGGCAGGTGGCGACCTCGACGCAGTTGCCGCCGCTGTCGGAGCTGTAGGACGACTTGCGCCAGTCGAAGGCCACCTCGACGCAGTCGCCGCCGCTGGAGCTGCTGTAGCTGGACTTGAACCAGTGCAGGGTCTTGCTCATCTTCCCTCTCCCGCCAACTGCTCGATGAGGCCCAGAGAGTCGCGAGGATCCAAGGCCTGTGCCCGGATCTTCGCACAGCGCTGGGCGTACGTACTTACCTTCGCCGGGTCGGTGATCAGCACGCTTTCGTCCTGTACTTCCAGGTAGACGAGGCGGTCGTGTTTCGGCGTTTCGATCACATTCAGCTCGCCTCGGGCACCAGCATTCTCTCCGCTGAGGCCGACGTCCATCGGCAGCACCTGGAGGGTGACGTTCTTGAGTCGGGCGCACTCGGTCAACAGCTGGTACTGGTCCCGCATGATCTCTCTGGTGCCGACCATCCAACGCAGTGTGGTCTCGTGCAGGGTCAGCTCGATCAGGCACGTCGGCTCCCGGTCGAAGAGCGCCTTCCGCAGCATCCGCGCCTCCACCAGCTCTTCGACCCGCGCTTCCGGGAGCGGCGGGTAGCCGCCGCCGATCAGCGCCCTGGCGTACTCCTCCGTCTGGAAGAGGCCATGCACGACCTGCGTTGCGTACAGGCTCAGACCCACCGCCTTCTGCTCGATCGGCGCGTAGTCCCGGAACTGGCTCGGCAGCTTCTCCAGCCGTACCAGCTCCCGCATCTCCTCGAAGATGCCCGTTCCCTCGCCCAGCGCCCTCTCCAGCCGCACCAGCATGTCGTCGCTCACCGGCTGCGTCAGGCGCTCCATCGCGCTGACCGCCGCGCCGGTATATCCCATCTCCACCCCCAACTGGTCCTGCGTCAGGCCCCTCTTCACCCGCATTCTCTTCGCCACCTGCGCCACCATCCGCGCCGCCGGGCCCGCCGTTTCCTTGTTTTCCGCTCGCGCCATCGCGATCCCCATTCGGTCTCGACCGATCTCAACCGGTCTCAACTGCTCCCCGCCGAATTCGACTGCGTACGAGGGGCGTTGACGCAGGTCAGGTGGGTTGCCACGCCCTCCGCAGTCGTGGAAAACGCTAGCGGCGACCCGCGCCGAAATTCCCGCGAATTCTCCGAATCGGGAAACAAAAACGGACGCGAGGGCTACCCTCGCCCTCCGCGCGACAGACACCGCCCCAGGGCGTTATATGGAGGGGTGGGTACCGTTCGATGGCTTGCCGCGGCCGGAGTGGCGGCGCTCCTGGGCGCCACCGCCCCCGGGCCCTCCCCGCCCCCGCCCCAGCCGCCCGCGCAGCTCGACCGTGCCGATGTGGACCGTGCTGTGGACGCGCTCGACGGCGTCGTCCAACAGGCCATGAAGCGCACCGGGGTTCCGGGCGTCTCCGTCGCCGTCGTGTACGAGGACGAGGTGCTGCGCCTCAAGGGCTATGGCCTGCGGAAGGCAGGCGAGAAGGCGGCCGTCGACGCCGACACCGTCTTCCAGCTCGCGTCACTGTCCAAGCCGGTCGCCTCCACCGTCGTCGCCGGCGCCGTGGGCGTCGACGGCTGGGAGAAGCCCGTCTCCCCCCACCTGCCCGAATTCCGGCTCAAGGACCCGTGGGTGACCTCCCACGCCACCGTCGCCGACCTGTTCTCGCATCGCAGCGGCCTCCCCGACCACGCCGGGGACCTCCTCGAAGACCTCGGCTACGACCAGGCGTACATCCTCTCCCACCTGCGGTACGAGCCCCTGGCACCCTTCCGGGCCAGTTACGCGTACACCAACTTCGGTCTCACCGCCGCCGCCGAGGCCGTCGCCCGTGAGAAGGGCGTGGCCTGGGAGAAACTGGCCGCCGATACCCTGTACAAGCCGGCCGGGATGGACGACACCAGTTCCCGCTTCGCGGACTACGTCGACAACCCCGACCGGGCCGTCGGCCATGTGCGGACCGGCGACGGGACCTGGGAGCCGCAGTACGTCCGGGATCCCGACGCCCAGTCACCCGCGGGTGGTGTCAGCTCCTCCGCCCGCGACATGGCCGCCTGGCTGCGCCTCCAGCTCGCGAACGGCAAGCTCGACGGCCGGCAGATCGTCGACGCCGAGGCCCTGGAGCGCACCCACTGGCCCGAGGTCGTCTCCGGCCCGCCCCGTGCCCCGGCCGCCCGGACCGGCTTCTACGGCCTCGGCTGGAACGTGAGTTACGACGACGAGGGCCGGCTCCGCCTCTCGCACACCGGCGCGTTCGCCCTCGGCGCGCACACCAACGTCACGATGCTGCCGGGCGAGCAGCTCGGCATCGTCGTCCTCACCAACGGCGCCCCCGCGGGCGTGGCGGACGCCGTCGCCCTCGACTTCCTCGACATCGCGCAGGACGGGAAGCCGAGCCGGGACTGGCTGCCGCTCGCCGACGCCGCGTTCCAGCAGCAGGAGGACGCCCTCCGGTCCCCGACCGACTACGCCCACCCGCCGGCCGACGCCGAGCCCGCGCGGGCCGACGACGCGTACACCGGCACGTACGCCAACGCCTACTACGGGAAGCTGACGGTGAGCGAGGAGAACGGCCGGCTCGTCCTGCGACTGGGGCCGGAGCCCCAGTCGTACCCGCTGACGCACTACGACGGCGACACGTTCAGCTTCCCCACGCGCGGCGAGAACGCCGTCGGGCTCACCGGGGTCACCTTCTCCCCGGACGGGAAGACCGTCCGCGTCGAGTACCTGGACGCCAACGGTCTCGGCACCTTCACCCGGACCGGTCAGCCGTAGCGGCGCGGCGTCCACGTGATCGTGCGGCCGTCGCCCCGTTCGACCGCGCGGGTCTGGGACGAGCCGATGAGCAGCAGCGTGCGCATGTCGACCTCGGAGGGCTCCAGCGTCTTCAGGGTCACCACCCGCACCGACTGCTCCGGGCCGCCGACGTCCCGCGCCACGACCACCGGGGTCTCGGGCGCGCGCAGTTCGAGCAGCAGGTCGCGGGCCGCCGCCACCTGGTGCGTACGGGACTTCGACCCCGGGTTGTAGAGCGCGAGGACCAGGTCCGCCTCCGTCGCCGCGCGCAGCCGGCCCGCGATGACGTCCCAGGGCTTGAGCCGGTCGGAGAGGGAGATCGTGGCGTAGTCGTGGCCGAGCGGGGCGCCCGCCGCGGCCGCCGCCGCGTTCGCGGCCGTCACGCCCGGCAGGACCCGTACGGGCACGTCCGCGTACGCGGGCTCGCTCGCCACCTCCAGGACCGCCGTCGCCATGGCGAAGACGCCCGGGTCGCCGCCCGAGACGACCGCGACCCGCCGGCCGCGCCGCGCCAGGTCGAGGGCGAACTCGGCGCGCTCGGACTCGACCTTGTTGTCCGAGCCGTGCCGGCGCTGGCCGGGGCGCAGCACCGGGACCCGGTCGAGGTACGTGGTGTAGCCGACCAGGTCGTCGGCGTTGACCAGCGCGCCGCGCGACTCCGGTGTCAGCCAGGGCGCCCCGGCCGGGCCGGTGCCGACGACGACGACCTCGCCCGTCTCCCGTACGGGAGGGACGGCGTCGATACGGGAGGGCAGCACGGCCACCGAGAAGTACGGGACGGTCTCCGCGTCCACCTCGGACAGGGTCTCCGTCCGCTCGCCCGCCATGAACGCCCGCTCCACGTACCGCGCGTCCTCCAGGCGGCCCGCCCGCTCCAGGGCGCGCCGAACCGTCGGGAACGTCCGGCCCAGCTTCATCACGACCGCCGAGTCGGTGCCCGCGAGACGGGCCGTCAGCTCGTCCTCCGGCAGCGTGCCGGGGATGATCGTCAGAACCTCCTCCGCCTCGCACAGCGGCTCGCCGAGCCGGGCGGCGGCCGCGCTGACGGAGGTGACACCGGGGATGACGGTGGTGTCGTAGCGGTGCGCGAGCCGCTTGTGCATGTGCTGGTACGAGCCGTAGAAGAGCGGGTCGCCCTCGGCGAGCACGGCGACCGTGCGGCCCGCGTCCAGGTGGGCGGCGAGGCGGGCCGAGGCCTCCTCGTAGAAGTCGTCGAGCGCGCCCCGGTAGCCGCCGGGGTGGTCCGTGGTCTCCACCGTGAGCGGGTACATCAGCCGCTCCTCGATGTGGTCCTCGCGGATGTGCTCCGCCGCGATGGAGCGCGCGATGGAACGGCCGTGGCGGGCCGAGTGGTACGCGACGACGTCGGCCGACTCGATGGCCTTCACGGCCGCGACCGTCATCAGGTTCGGGTCGCCGGGCCCGAGGCCGACGCCGTACAGCTTCCCGCTCATGCCTGGATCTCCGCTTCGGTCGCCATGGCGTTGATCGCGGCGGCGGTCATCGCGCTGCCGCCGCGCCGGCCCCGTACGACGAGGTAGTCGAGGTCCAGCTCCTGTCCCCGGTCCGCCAGCGCGTCCTTGGACTCGGCGGCGCCGATGAAGCCGACCGGGATGCCGAGGACGGCCGCCGGGCGTCCGGCGCCCTTCTCGATCATCTCCAGGAGGCGGAACAGGGCGGTGGGGGCGTTGCCGATGGCGACGACGGAGCCTTCGAGGCGGTCGCGCCACAGTTCGAGGGCGGCGGCGCTGCGGGTGGTGCCGAGTTCGGCGGCGAGCGCGGGCACGGAGGGGTCGGAGAGCGTGCAGACCACGTCGTTGTCGGCCGGCAGCCGCTTGCGGGTGACGCCGCTCGCGACCATCTGCGCGTCGCACAGGATCGGCGCACCGGCGCGCAGCGCGGCGCGTGCGCGGGAGACGACCAGGGGCGAGTAGGCGATGTCGCGTACGAGGTCGGTCATGCCGCAGGCGTGGATCATGCGGACCGCGACCTGGGCGACGTCGGCGGGCAGGCCCGCCAGATCCGCCTCGGCACGGATCGTGGCAAAGGACTGGCGGTAGATCTCCGCCCCGTCCTTCTCGTAGTCGAACATCGTGTCGTTCTCGCTCATCTCGTTGTGCGGGCGGTCGTGCGGGCGGTGGTGCGGGCGGTGGTGCGGGCCGTTGCGACCGCGTCGTGGAGGTCTGTACGGGAGGTGGGCGCGCCGTTCACCAGGTAGGTGTCGTCGGCGGTGGCGAGGACGTCGACCCAGGTGCCGTGCGGGTGACCGCAGCGCCGCTCGCACCCCGAGAAGTGGACGGGGAGTCCGGGCGCCGGGCCGGGGCTCGCGTCCGTGCGGACGTCGGCGAGGGACTTGGCACAGCCGGGGCGTCCGGTGCAGGCGCTGACGCCGGCCCAGGGGGAGTCGGGGCGGGTGATCAGACCGTACGACTCCAGCTCGGCCAGCCGGTCCCCGGCCGTCCCGACGCCGACCGAGGTCCCGACGACGACCGCGCCGCGCCAGGGCGTGAGCCGTACCTCGTCGGCGGGGAGCAGGGCGCGCAGCTGGGCGGCGGTGAGGCGGCCGAGGGGCGCGAGGACATGGAGGGCGGTGGTGCCGAGGGGCCCGGGTGCCGGGGGTCCTCCGTGCGGGACTTCCGCCCCCGGTACGGGCTCCGCCGCGATCCCGGCCCGGGCGAGGGCCCCCGCCAGGTCCGGCTCGTGTCCCTCGGGCAGCTCCCGTACCCGCCAGGCACCGTTCCCGGCGTCCCGCGCGGCGGCGAGGAAGGCGGAGGCGGCGGCGAGCGCGGCGCGGGGGGCGTCGGCGGCGGCGATCCGGAAGACCTGGGCGCCCACGCGGAGGTACGCGCCGGTGCCCGGGGCGCCCGGCGAGGCGACCCGATCCGGCCGCGCCGGCCCTGCCGCGCCCGGCGCGGGCTCGCTCGCTTCGCGGCCTCCCGGCCTGCTTGTCGCTGTCGCGCCGATATCCGGCCCGTCCGGCGTCCGGACCCCGTCCGAACCCTTGCCGCCGGCCTCACAGGCCCCCGCCGCGCCCGAGGCGCCTGGTCCGTCCGGTCCGTCCGGTCCGTCCGGGGTCTGGGCCCCGTCCGTACCGTCGCCGCCGGCCGCACAGGCCCCCGCTGCGATCAAGGTCACATCTCCGCCGAGCTGCGCCACGTCCCCCCGGCCGTCGTCCAGAACGAACAGGAAACGGCCGGAAAGGGATGCCGTCCAGTCCTCCGCGCACAGCAGCGCGTCCAGTTCGCGGGCCCACAACTGCACGTCGCCGAAGCCGAGTCCGTCCAGGCCCGCCGTCGGCGAGGCCACCACGTTCCGGACCCGCTCATGGGTCGTGGAGGGCAGCAGGCCGGCTTCCGCGAGAAGTCGCGCCAGTTCCGCCCCGCAGCCCTCGCCGAGGCCGCGCAGCTCCACGTTTCCCCGGGAGGTGACACTGACCTGTCCGTCGCCGAGGGCCTCGGCCGCGGCGGCCAGGACCTCGGCCTGATGAGCCGTCAGCAGGCCTGCGGGCAGGCGCAGTCGGGCCAGGCGGCCGTCGTCGGCGGGGTGCAGGCGCAGCGCCCCGGGGCAGGCGTCGCCACGGTCCCTTATGAGAGGTTCGCCCCGGTTGGGCGTTGTGGGTGGGGTGGGCGGCATGGCGGCGAGCATACCCACGTGGATCCGGGCGGCCACCGGGTGTGATCCGGCCAACCCCCCGGCCCGCCGGGGCCACGCTCTACTATGCAGATCGGCATGGGGTCCCAGGACCCCGGGGAGGAAGCCCGGTGAGATTCCGGCGCGGTCCCGCCACTGTGAGCCCGGCCCGGAGACGGGGTGGGTGAGTCAGGAACTCCCGCCGTCCACACGACCACCCGGGGCGCGGACAACCCCGAGGAAGGCCTGCGCTCGCATGCGAATTCTGTTGCTGTCGCACTCCGACACCGACCTGCTCAGCGCCCGCGCGGCCGGCGGCCCGGTCGAGTACCGGTTCGCCAACCCCTCCCGCCTCACGCTCGACGAGCTGCCCGGCCTTCTCGACGGCGCCGACCTCGTTCTCGTACGCCTCCTCGGGGGCTTGCGGTCCTGGGAGGAGGGCCTGGACGCGCTGCGCGCCGCGGGCCGGCCGCTGGTCGTGCTCTCCGGGGAACAGGCCCCGGACGCCCAGCTCATGGAGACCTCCACGGTCCCCGTCGGCGTCGCCACCGAGGCCCACGCCTACCTCGCGCACGGCGGCCCGGACAACCTGGAGCAGCTGGCGCGGTTCCTCTCCGACACCGTGCTGCTCACCGGCCACGGCTTCGAGGCCCCGGCCGCCGCGCCGACCTGGGGCCCGCTGGAGCGCGAGTCGAGGCGGACCGACGGCCCGACCGTCGCCGTGCTCTACTACCGCGCCCACCACATGAGCGGGAACACCGCCTTCATCGGCTCGCTCTGCGAGGCGATCGAGGACGCCGGCGCCCAGGCCCTGCCGCTCTACGTCGCCTCCCTGCGCGCCCCCGAGCCGGAGCTCCTCGACACCCTGCGGTCCGCCGACGCGATCGTCACCACCGTCCTCGCCGCCGGCGGCACCAAGCCCGCCGAGGCGCAGGCCGGCGGCGATGAGGAGGCCTGGGACGCGGGCGCGCTCGCGGCCCTCGACGTACCGATCCTGCAGGCGCTCTGCCTCACCGGCTCGCGCTCCGCCTGGGAGGAGAACGACGAGGGTCTCTCCCCGCTGGACGCCGCCAGCCAGGTCGCCGTCCCCGAGTTCGACGGCCGGCTCATCACCGTCCCGTTCTCCTTCAAGGAGATCGACGAGGACGGCCTCCCGGCGTACGTCGCCGACACCGAGCGCGCCGCCCGCGTCGCCGGGATCGCCGTCCGCCACGCCCGCCTGCGGCACATCCCGAACGCCGAGAAGAAGCTGGCGCTCGTCCTCTCCGCGTACCCGACCAAGCACTCCCGTATCGGCAACGCGGTCGGTCTCGACACCCCCGCCTCCGCCGTCGCGCTGCTGCGCCGCCTCCGCGAGGAGGGGTACGACTTCGGGCCCGAGGACGAGATCCCCGGCCTGGTCTCCGGCGACGGCGACGAGCTGATCTACGCCCTGATCGAGGCAGGCGGCCACGACCAGGAATGGCTCACCGAGGAGCAGCTCGCCCGCAACCCGGTCCGTATCCCGGCCGCCGACTACAAGCGCTGGTACGCGACCCTGCCGCAGGAGCTCCGTGAGCAGGTCGAGGAGCACTGGGGTCCGGCGCCCGGCGAGATGTTCCTGGACCGGTCCCGTACCGCCGAAGGCGACCCGGAAGGCGATATCGTCCTCGCCGCCCTGCGCCGCGGGAACCTGCTGATCCTCATCCAGCCGCCGCGCGGCTTCGGCGAGAACCCGATCGCGATCTACCACGACCCCGATCTCCCGCCCTCCCACCACTACCTGGCTGCCTACCGCTGGATCGCGGCGCGCGCCGAGGACGGCGGTTTCGGGGCGGACGCCATGGTCCACCTCGGCAAGCACGGCAACCTGGAGTGGCTGCCGGGCAAGAACGCGGGCTTGTCCGCCGCGTGCGGCCCGGACGCGGCGCTCGGCGACATCCCGCTGATCTACCCGTTCCTCGTCAACGACCCGGGCGAGGGCACGCAGGCCAAGCGGCGCGTGCACGCGACCCTCGTCGACCACCTGGTGCCGCCGATGGCGCGCGCCGACTCCTACGGCGACATCGCGCGCCTGGAGCAGCTGCTCGACGAGTACGCGCAGATCTCCTCGATGGACCCGTCCAAGCTGCCCGCGATCCGCGCGCAGATCTGGACGCTGATCCAGGCCGCGAAGCTCGACCACGACCTGGGTCTGGAGGACCGCCCCGAGGACGACGGCTTCGACGACTTCCTGCTGCACGTCGACGGCTGGCTCTGCGAGGTCAAGGACGCGCAGATCAGAGACGGTCTGCATGTGCTGGGCGGCGCGCCGACCGGCGAGGCCCGGGTGAACCTGGTCCTCTCCATCCTGCGCGCCCGGCAGATCTGGGGCGGCACGCAGGCGCTGCCGGGTCTGCGCGAGGCGCTGGGCCTGGACGAGTCGGCCGCGACCCGGGCCACCGCCGACGAGGCGGAGGCGACGGCGCGGGCGCTGGTCGAGGCGATGGAGGCGGCCGGCTGGGACGCGGCGGCGGTTCCGGCCGTCGTGGCGCGGGGCCTGGCCCCGGCGCCCGGCGCCGACGGCGTGCCCGCGGCCGCCGACGCGCGGGCGGACGACGTCGCGGCCGTCCTGCGTTTCGCCTGCGAGCAGGTCGTGCCCCGGCTCGCCGCCACCACCGACGAACTCACCCACGCCGTGCACGCGTTGGACGGCGGCTTCGTCCCGGCCGGCCCGTCGGGCTCGCCGCTGCGCGGTCTGGTCAACGTGCTGCCGACCGGCCGGAACTTCTACTCCGTCGACCCCAAGGCCGTTCCCTCCCGCCTCGCGTGGGAGACCGGCCAGGCGCTCGCCGACTCCCTCCTGGAGCGCTACCGCTCCGACAACGGCGAGTGGCCGACCTCCGTCGGTCTGTCCCTGTGGGGCACGAGCGCGATGCGCACGGCGGGCGACGACGTGGCAGAGGCGCTGGCCCTCCTTGGCATCCGCCCCACCTGGGACGACGCCTCGCGTCGCGTGAACGGCCTGGAGCCGATCTCCCTGGAGGAGCTGGGCCGTCCGCGCATCGACGTCACGCTGCGCATCTCGGGCTTCTTCCGGGACGCGTTCCCGCACGTCATCGGGCTCCTCGACGACGCCGTACGGCTCGCCGCGTCCCTGGACGAGCCGGCCGCGGAGAACTACGTACGGGCGCACGCGCAGGCCGACCTGGCCGAGCACGGCGACGAGCGGCGGGCCACCACCCGTATCTTCGGCTCGCGGCCGGGCACGTACGGCGCGGGCATCCTGCAGCTGATCGACTCGCGCGACTGGCGCACGGACGCGGACCTCGCCGAGGTGTACACGGTGTGGGGCGGCTACGCGTACGGCCGCGGTCTGGAAGGCCGCCCGGCGCGTTCGGAGATGGAGACGGCGTACAAGCGGATCGCCGTCGCCGCGAAGAACACGGACACGCGCGAGCACGACATCGCCGACTCCGACGACTACTTCCAGTACCACGGCGGCATGGTGGCGACCGTCCGCGCGCTCACGGGCACGGCCCCGGAGGCGTACATCGGCGACTCGACCCGCCCCGAGACGGTCCGCACCCGGACCCTGGTCGAGGAGACGTCGAGGGTCTTCCGCGCCCGGGTGGTCAACCCGAAGTGGATCGAGGCGATGCGCCGCCACGGCTACAAGGGCGCGTTCGAGCTGGCGGCGACGGTCGACTACCTCTTCGGTTACGACGCGACGACGGGTGTGGTCGCCGACTGGATGTACGACAAGCTCACGGAGACGTACGTCCTGGACCCGGAGAACCAGGCCTTCCTGAAGGAGGCCAACCCCTGGGCCCTGCACGGCATCGCGGAGCGTCTCCTTGAGGCCGAGTCCCGCGGCATGTGGGAGAAGCCGGACCCGCAGACCCTGGCGGCCCTGCGCCAGGTCTTCCTGGAGACCGAGGGCGACCTGGAGGACGGCGCCGAGGGCTGACCCGGCCGCGGGTTACGCGACGGGGGCGCGGCGCGGATCGACGGGGTTGACACCCGCCTCGTCGAAGAGCCGCTCCAGCGCCTCCGTCCCGTGCGCGCGGCGGTAGGCGATCTCGGAGTCCGTCACCGGGAGCAGCCACAGGAAGCGGGCGTGTCCGCCGCCGGGCAGCGGGCAGTGCTCCAGGTCGGGGCCGTGCAGGTACGGCAGGCTGACGAGCAGATGGGTGCACGCCGAGCCGGGCAGCCAGGGCTAGCCAATCGGCAGGCTGTGGCCGAGGTCCAGCGGGTAGTCCGCCGGGTCCCGGTGGTAGGCGACCGCCATGGCGAGCAGGTCGGCGAAGCGCGGGTCGGAGACGGGCGCCGTCATCAGGAACTCCAGTCGGGGGTGCTCCCCCGGGGAGCATCCGATGGTGACGTACGTCCAGCAGTCCCCGGGCTGTTCGGGGGGCGCCTCGAGTACGCGGAAGCCGGGGCTTCGGCCCCGGCTTCCGTCACGCAGCGCGTGGTCGACGGGACGCACGGCGTGCCCGGCGAAGAACCGCCGGACGTGCGCGTCGAGGGCGGTGACGAGGGCGTCCGGTGCCTGGAGCATGAGCGGATGCTATGCCGCGCCGGCGACCGGGACCGCACACGGGGCGAGGTCCACGCGCCGGCCCCGGAAGTTCTCGCGGATGCGGCGGTCGTGGGTGACGATCACCAGCGTGCCGGGGTAGGTGGCGAGGGCGGCTTCCAGGTCTTCCATCAGGCCGGGGGCCAGGTGGTTGGTGGGCTCGTCGAGGAGGAGGAGGTCGGTGGGGCAGGTGAGCAGGTGGGCGAGTTCCAGTCTGCGGCGCCGGCCCGTCGACAGGTCCCGTACGGGGGTGGCCAGGTCGGCCGGGGCGAAGAGGCCGAGCGCGAGCAGCTCGTCCTCGCGGTCCTCGCCGAAGGCTTCGGCCACCGTGCGGGGGTCGTCGGGCGGGGCCGTGTCCTGGCGGAGGAGGCCCGTGCGGGGCGGGGACGTCACCGTGCCGACGTCCGGGGCCAGTTCGCCGGCGAGGAGCCTCAACAGCGTGCTCTTTCCGGCGCCGTTCGGGCCGGTGATCAGGAGGCGCTCGCCGGGGGCCACGCGCAGGGAGTCCAGGCGCAGCCTGCCCCGCACTCGTACTTCGGTCACGGCGACCGCTGCTCCCGTGCCCTCGACGCGCCCTCGGAAGCGCAGCGGGGCCGGGGGCGCCACCGGGTTCTCGGTGAGCCGCTGGAGCCGCTCCCGCGCCGCCCGGATCCTGCTCATCGCGCCGTGCGCCCGTGACCGGGCCCGGAAGGCGCCCGCCCCGCTGAACGAGGCCGGGGCTTTGCGCGGGATGGCGGAGAAGCGGTCGATGTTCGTGTCGGCGAGGGCCGAGCCGTGGGCGATCTCGCCGCGCCACTCCTCGTACTCCCGCTCCCACCGCGCCCGTTCGGCGGCCCGGCCGGTCAGGTAGCCCGCGTAGCCGTTGCCGTACCGCCGTACCGTCCGCAGTTCGGAGTTCACCTCCAGGACCGCGGACACGGAACAAGGGTGACGTCCTTTACGTCGATGGCCGCGACACGAGACGAGACGTCTCGTGGCATTGGCGACGGTAAGCCCTCCCGGTCCATTGCGCAAGACGCTGCGTCTCGTCACCTCGCGCGGATCACGCGGACGCGACCCGCAGTACGGCGGCGGCCACCGCGATCAGCGTCAGGACCACCGCCGGCGCCATCTCGTAGTCCTTCGCCCGGACGTGCGTGATCACCGCTCCGACGAAGTAGAGCGCCACCCCGATCGCCGCGGCGATGCCGAGCGGCGCCACGACCAGTCCCACGAGCAGGCCTGTCGCACCCGCCGCCTTCGCGGTGCCGAGCCAGGGGAGCCAGGAGTCGGGGACGCCGAGCTTCGTCATGTTCTCGATGACCTGGGGGTTGCGCGTGAAGGTCAGGAAGGCGGAGGCGGAGATCGCGAGGGCGAGGAGGGTGGCGACGACGGCGTAGGCGATGAACATGGTGACGCTCCAACGATATGTGGGCACGAATCATTGAACGGTATCAACGATTGACCTGGTTCCACAATGGAGCCGCTGTTACGGTGAGTGGTATGGCAGCTTCACCGGCCGACGGCCTCGGCTTTCTCCTCTCCTTCCGCGGCGAGCTCACCGGCGCGCGCATCCGCGCCGCCCTCGGTGTCGCCGGGCTGCATCCGCGGCAGGCGATGACGCTGATGCGGCTCGCCCCCGGATCGATGAGTCAGCGCGAGCTGGCCGCCGTGATGGAGGTCGACCCGAGTCAACTCGTCGCGATCCTCAATGAGTTGGAGAGCGAGGGGCTCGCGGAGCGACGCCGGGACCCGGCCGACCGCCGCCGGCACATCGTGGAGATCACGGAAGCCGGCGCGAGCGCGCTCGAGCGCGTCGACGAGGCGGTGAGCGCGGCGGAGCGCGAGCTCTTCGCCGATCTGTCGGAGGCCGAACAGGCCGTGCTGCGCAGCCTGCTGGACCGGGTGAGCGTGGACGCGAGCGACCACGACTGCTCCGGCGACTAGCGGCCCGTGGGCCAGGCCTGGGCGGGCTGGGCCTGGGCGGGCTGGGCCTGGGCGGGCTGGGCCTGGACGGGCTAGGCCTGGGCGGGCTGGGCCTGGACGGGCTGGGCCTGGGCGGGCTGGGCCTGGACGGGCTAGGCCTGGACCTCGCTCCGGGCCCGCTCGCCCAGGACCCGTACCGCCTCCACGATCAGGTCCCAGAACCCCGGGACGTCGACCTCCATCCCCACGTCCGCGTTGGCGGGGAGGCCGGTCACGCCGTCCAGGTCGACGAGCGTCGCACCCCGGGTGTACGTCCCCGTCAGCTCGATCGCCACCGCCGCCCGTACCAGGCTGATCAGCGACGGGTCGATCAGATGCGCCACCGTCAACGGGTCGTGCAGCGGCGGTGCGTCGAAGCCGTAGACCTCGCGGTAGGTGGCGGCGAAGTAGGTCAGCAGCTCGATGCAGAGCTTGGCGAGCGGGGTGCCGAGCGCCGCGATCCGGGTGATGACGTCGGGCGTGGCCCGGACCTGGTGCGTGGCGTTGAGCCCGAACATGGTGACCGGCAGCCCGCTGGTGAAGACGATGTCCGCCGCCTCCGGGTCGCAGAGGATGTTGAACTCCGCGGCCGGGGTGGTGTTCCCGCGCCCGGTCGACCCGCCCATCAGCACGATCCGCTCGATCCGGTGCATCAGCTCCGGATGTGCGAGCAGCAGGGTCGCGATGTTGGTCAGCGGCCCGGTCGGGACGAGCGTCACCGGCGCGGGGTGGCGCAGCAGAGTGTCCCGGATCAGGGTGAGGGCGTCGCGCGGGTCCTGCGGAACGTCCGGTTCCCCCTCGCCGAAGCCGGGCCCGTCGAGCCCGGAGCCGCCGTGGATGTTCTCGGCGTCGAGCGCCGCGCCGTGCAGCGGCCGGTCCCGGCCGGCCGCGATCGGCACGTCGCGGATCCCGGCGACGGCACACACCCGGCGGGCGTTGAGGGTCGTCTTCTCCAGGGACTGGTTCCCCGCCACGGTGGTGATGGCCAGCAGGTCCACGGCCGGATGGGCGGCGGCCAGCAGGATGTTGAAGGCGTCGTCGTGACCGGGATCGCAGTCGAGGATCACGGGTACCGGCATACGTCCACCGTCCCACACGCCCGCGCCCCCGTCATGTGTCCCCGCCGTCGTGGGTCCCCCGTCCGCGCCTCTTGAACTCTGCACGCATTGTTCTAGTAGAGTGCTAACAACTTACACGCTTGGGGGTTTCCGTGAACCGCGTCCCGCCTCGCCTCCGCGCCCTGGCCGCGCTGCCGTTCCTGCTCGCGCTCGCTCTCCATCTGACCCTGCTCGGCGTCCGGAGCGATCGGCTGCCGGACCCGATGGCCACGCACTTCTCTCCCGGCTTCGAGGGTCGCGCCGACGGCTGGACCGGCCTGACGGCCTTTCTCCTCGTCAGCTCGGGACTGCTTCTCGCGCTGGGGGCCGGCTGGGCCTTCCTCATACGCCGGAGCGTGCTCTGGGGCGCGTGGGGCACAGCGGGCTTCGTCGGTGCGCTGCTCGTCCTTCTCGTGCAGGACAACGTCGACGCGGCCGACGCGAGGCAGGTCGCTTCGTCGATGCTGAACATCGTCCTTGCGGCGGCGGTCGCGCAGGGTGCGGTCCTCCTCGGGCGTGCGCTGACGCGTCTCGTACCGAAGGAGGTTCCGGCGCGGGCCGGCGTGCTGTCGCCGGAGGACGTACGGCTGCCGCTCGGCGCGAGCGAGGTCGCGAGCTGGTCGCGGACCGTCGGCTCGCGGGCGCTGACGGTCCTGGGCGTGGGCTCCTGGGCGGGGGTGCTGATCCTGGCGTACGAAGGCCAGTGGCTGTTCGCTCCCGGCCCGGCCCTCCTCGGACTGCTCCTCCTGGTCTCCGCGCGGATCCGCGTCACCGTCGACCGGCGCGGGCTGACCGTCCGCCCCGCGCTCTCCCCCTGGCCGCGCCTCACCGTGCCGCTCGACGGGGTCGAGGGGGCGAGCGCCCGGGAGATCGACGCGCTCGCGGAGTACGGCGGCTGGGGCTACCGCGTCCGGGCCCACCGCACCGGCGTCGTGCTGCGCTCGGGCGAGGCGCTGGTCGTACGGCGGGACGGCGGCCGGGAGGTCGCCGTCACCGTGCCCGACGCGGCGACCGCATCGGCCCTGTTGAACGCGCTCGTCGAGCGGCGTGGGAGGCTCTGAGCATGCTCTTCCGGGTCGATCCCGCCTCCGCCGTCCCCCTCGGCGACCAGATCGCCGCCTGCGTGCGCGGCGCCCTCGCCGACGGCTCGGCCGCCCCGGGCGAACGCCTCCCGGCCGCCCGCGAGCTCGCCGACTCCCTGGGCGTCAACGTCCACACGGTCCTGCGCGGCTACCAGCGCCTGCGCGAGGAGGGCCTGATCGAACTCCGCCGCGGCCGCGGCGCGGTCATCGTCCCGGCCGCGGCCGTCCCGGACCGGGCGCGCCTGGTCGAGCGGGTGCGTGAAGTCGTGGCGGAGGCGCGGGAGTTGGGCATGACGGAGGACGAGGTCCTGACCCTGGTGAGGACGAGTCTGTCGGCGACGTGAGCGCGCGCCCCCCGTCCCCCACCTCACGCCCCCGTCCCCCACCTCACGCCCCCGTCACCCACCTCACGCCCCCGTCGCGTCTCACGCGCCGTCCGATGCGCCGGTGGGCGGCGTGAGCGGCTCGCCCAGCCGTACGTTCCACCTCCCCGACCGGCCACTCAGCGCGACCGAGGCCAGGGGGCGCACGTCGAGGCGCCAGAAGGTCTGGTCGCCCGCCCCCAGGGCGTGGACGACGGCCGCGCGCAGGACGTCCGGTTCGACGACGGCCACGATCCGGCCGGGCGTCAGGCCGTCCAGCCACACGCCCACGCGCTCGCGCAGCGCCCGCAGGGACTCACCGCCGTGCGGCACGGCCTCCGGGTCGGAGAGCCAGGCGGCGACCGAGGCGCCCTCCTGCGCGGCGAGTTCGTCCAGGCGCCGCCCCCGCCAGCGCCCCATCGCGCAGCCCGCGAGCGCGTCGAGCGGTACGGCCGCGAGCCCCAGGGCCTCGGCCGTCGCGCGGCAACGGCCGGAGGGCGAGCTGTGGACCCGTACCCCCGAACCCCCCAGCCAGGGCGCCGCCTCCACCGCCTCCACCGGACCGTCGTCGTCGAACCGGGCCTCGCGCAGCGCCGCGTTCATGGCGGGGGAGATCAAGGACAGACGTACGGTCGTGGGCGAGGTCACCGGTGATACATCCCTCAGGCGTTCGTGCGCTCTTGGCCAGGTCGGCCGGGCGCGGTACGGTCTCCGCGACATTTCAACAAATCGACGACGGCGAGACGGAAGTCCGGTGCAACTCCGGCACGGTCGCGCCACTGTGAACCGGCCCCACCACGGGAACCGGTGAGTCAGACCCGCCCGCGTCGTCGCGCACCACCGTATGGGACGCGAGTTCCCGAGGAGGTACCACCATGGCCGAGGCCATCGCCCCGCCCGCCGCTCCATCCACCCCTTCCGTCGCCCTTCCGGCTTCCCTGCCGGTCGGCGCCGTGCTGCCCTGGGCGTTCTTCGTCGGCATCCTGGCGCTCGTCGCGCTGTACTTCGTCGGCGCCGAGCAGGGTGCCCTGTCCGTCTTCGCGGGCAGCGACGTGCACGAGTGGGTGCACGACGGACGTCATCTGCTCGGCTTCCCCTGCCACTGAGGGGCGGCACCACCATGTACGCCGCTACCGGCTCCACCGTAAGAAAACTGCTGGTCCGCGGCATGCTCGCGGGTCTGATCGCCGGACTGTTCGCCTTCGCCGTCGCGTACGTCGCCGGTGAACCGTCCGTCGACGCCTCGATCGCCGTCGAGGAGGCCGCCGCCGCGCACGAGGCTGCGCACGCCGGCCACGCCGCCGAAGCCGAGGCCGAGGAGGAACTCGTCAGCCGGGACGTCCAGTCCACGGCCGGCCTGGCCACCGGGGTCCTCGTCTACGGCGTCGCCCTCGGCGGCATCGCGTCTCTCGCGTTCTGCTTCGTCCTCGGACGGGTGGGCCGCTTCACCCCGAAGGCCACCGCCGCGCTCACCGCGGCCGCGGCCTTCACGACCGTCTACCTGGTGCCGTTCCTGAAGTACCCGGCGACCCCGCCGGCCGTCGGCAACCCGGACACCATCGGGAAGCGCACCACGCTCTTCTTCCTGATGATCCTGCTGAGCGTGCTGCTCGGCATCGCCGCGGTCGTCCTGGGCCGGCGCCTCGCCCCGCGCCTGGGCAACTGGAACGCGACCCTGGTCGCGGGCGGTGCCTTCGTCGCCGCCGTCGCGGTCGCGTGCGCGTTCCTGCCCGGGAACGAGGACGCGGTGCAGGCGGGCTTCCCCGCCGCCGTGCTGTGGGACTTCAGGCTCGCGACGCTGGGCATCCAGGCGGTGCTGTGGGCGGCCTTCGGGATCGTCTTCGGCGTCCTGGCGCAGCGGCTCCTGGCACCCGGCGAGGCAGCGGCCGCACCGGCCACCGCCACCACCGCGGCCACGGCCGTCTGAGAGACCGCCACCGGCTCCGTACCCCCTGGGCGCGCAGGGAGTACGGAGCCTTTCGCATCGCCCCGCCCCGCCTCGCCTCGCCTCGCCCCGCCTCGCCCCGCCCCGCCCCGCCCCGCCTCGCCTCGCCTCGCCTCGCCTCGCCTCAGCCGAGCTCGCGCACGGGTGCCCCCCGCCAGGAACGCCTCGATGTCCTCGACCGCCTGTCCGAAGTAGCGGGCGTAGGAAGGTCGTCGGCGCCAGGTTCGGTGTCGAAGACGTCGAGACCCGCCCCCGCGATCCACCCCTCCCGCAGCGCCCGCAGTTCGCCGGCGCCGATCATGCCCCGGGTGCGCTCGGACAGCACCTTGTGCAGCGAGACGAAGTCGGCGCGCTCCATCAACTCCCGCTTCCCCGCGGCGCGGACGACCCCGTGCTCGGCGGCCCGCTCCTCCGTCAGGTTCGGGCTCCAGGCCAGGACGTCCATGCCGAAGGCGAGACCGACCCGCGCGACCCGGCCGCCGATCTTGCCGAGACCGACGAGTCCGCACGTGCCGGGCCAGGCCGAGGAGGAGCGCCCAGGTGAGTTCGGCGGGCGGCTCGGAGCTGCCGGCGGTGCCGCAGACGGTGATCCCGAGCCCGGCCGCGGCGGCCGTGTCGACGGAGGCGTTGCGCATCCCGGACGTGACGATCAGCCGCAGCCGTGGCAGCCGCTTCAGCAGCTCGGCGTCCAGCGGCGTCCGCTCCCGCATGACGACCACGATCTCGCAGTCCCCGGCCGCCGATCGTACGACAGGGGGCACGGTCCTGCCTCTCGGGGCTGCGGCAGTCGGGTGATCGGACGAACTCGGATGAACCCGGAGCGACAAACGCACCGCCCGAACACAGAATTGGGCTGATTCGTCACGATCTGAAGCAGCAGTTCGGCAGAGAGAGCGGAGACGTATGAGTTCCATGGACCTGCCCGCCGACGTGCCCCGGCAGGTGGCCCAGCCGACCGCGACCCGCAGGCCGGCCGTGCCCACACCCACGATGACGTGGGTGACGCTGGCGCTGATGACCACGGCGTCCGTGGCGAGCCTGCGCGCCGCCCCCACCATGGCGGTCTACGGGTCTGGCCTGCGTCTTCCTCTACCTCGTCCCGGCGATCGTGTTCCTGCTGCCGACCGCCCTGGTCTCCGCCGAACTCGCCTCCGGCTGGAGCGGCGGCGTCTACCGCTGGGTCTCCGAGGGACTGTCCAAGCCGCTCGGCTTCCTCGCGGTCTGGTGCCAGTTCGCGATGACGATCTTCTACTACCCGAGCCTGCTGGCGTTCGTCGCCTCCACTATCGCGTACGTCATCGACCCGGCCCTCGCCGCCAACGGCGTCTACACCGCCGTCGTCATCATGGTCCTGTACCGGACCGGCGTCTGGGTCTCCTCGCGCGGTACGAAAACCCTGGCGGGGCTCTCCAGTTGGGGCCTGATCATCGGCACGCTCGTCCCCGGCACCGTCCTCGTCGTCCTCGGCATGGTCTTCCTCGGCCAGGGCAACCCCTCGGCTGCGCCCATGGACAGCGTCTGGTCGTACGTCCTGCTCATCGGCGGCGGCCTGGTGATCCTGGGCCTGCTGATTCCCTGGCTGTTCCTGAAGTTCCGCAAGCCAGCCGGCGTACGGCCGCCGCCGCTGCCGCGCCCACGGGAGCCACGCCCCCGGGAGGCCCGTCATGAGCCCCACCCGCTTCGCCGCCGAACACCGGTGGATCCACATCGGCGCGATCGTCGTCCTGGTCGGTCTCGTGGTCACCGGGCTGATCCGGTACAGCGCCGTCAAACGGAACGCCGAGACCGCCGAGAAGGCCAACCGGCTCCACGAGGAGCTGGTGCGGGCCGGCTACCCGGCACCCGACGTGGAGATCACCGAGCGGCTGCTCGGCATGGACGGAGGCCCCGTCTGCGAACAGCCCGGCAGCGCCCTGAAACAGGCGCTCTACCGCATCCACCAGCTCTCCAACGGCGCATCGGGACCCGGTTCACGGCCCGTCATCGCCGACAGCAAGGCGGTCGCCGCCGAGCGCATCGTGCTCCAGGTGTACTGCCCCGACAAGGTCGACGAGTTCGACGAGGACGTCGACGACCTCAAGACGGACGAGACGGTACGCCGATGAGTACGCCAGACACCCCCGACACCCCTGACACCCCCAATACCCCCGGCACCCCGGGCACTCCGGGGACCCCCGACTCCGGTGAGCTGGAGGCGCTCCGAGCCAGGATCGCCGCCCTGGAGGCCGAGGCGGCGACGAAACGGCCGCGCGCGCCCCGGCACCGGATGCGGTCCTTCCTCGCCGCGCTGCTGATCGTCCTCGGCTGCGTCCTCGCCCCGCTGGGCATCCTCGCCGCCTGGACGGCCGACGAGGTCGGCGACACCGACCGTTACGTCGCCACGGTCGCCCCGCTCGCCTCGGACCCGGACGTGCAGGCCGCCGTCGCGGGCCGGGTCACCGACGCGGTCATGGAACACATCGACCTCAAGGCCCTCCTGGAGGGCGTGGCCCCCGACCAGCGGCCCCTCCTGGAAAAGGCCCTGGGCCGGCTCGGGGACTCCCTGGAGGGCGCGGTCCGCAGCTTCGTCAACGACAAGGCGCAGGAGGTCGTGGCCTCCGACGCGTTCGAGACGGTCTGGACCGACGCCAACCGCGCGATCCACACCGCGCTCGTCCGCGCCCTGACCGGCAGCGGCGACGGCGCGGTGGAGATCAAGAACGACACGGTGACGCTCGACCTCGCTCCCGTCATCGAACGGGTCAAGCAGCGGCTGGTCGAATCCGGACTCTCGGTCGCCTCCAAGATCCCCGAGGTGCACACGGACTTCACGGTCCTCAAGGCCGACGACATCGGCAAGGTGAAGACCGGGTTCCGGCTCCTGCAGCTGATGGGCTTCTGGCTGCCGGTCCTGGCCGTCCTGCTCGCGGTGGGCGGGGTCCTGCTCTCCCGGCACCGGCGCCGCTCCCTGATCGCCGCGGCCCTCGGCTTCGCCGTCGCGGCCCTGGTCCTGGGCATCGTCCTGACCGTGTTCCGTACGGTCTACCTCAACGCCCTCCCGGACACCGTCTCCCAGGCCGCGGCGAGCTCCGTCTACGACGCCCTGATCCGCCTCCTGCGGACGACGATCCGCATGGTCATCGTCCTCGGGGTGGTGCTCGCCCTCGCGGCCTGGCTCTCCGGGCCGGGCCGGTGGGCCACGGTGACCCGCCAGATGTGGCACTCGGGCATCTCCGCCACCCGCACCACGGCCGACCGCGTGGGCCTGCGCACCGGCCCGGTGGGCCCGTTCGTCGCCCGCTACCGGGTGTGGATCACGTGGATCCTGGTGGGGGCGGCCGTCCTGACGTACGTCCTCTGGAGCTATCCCACGGGCTGGGTGGTGCTTGGTCTGGCGCTGGCGCTGCTGTTCGCGCTGGCGGTGATGGAGTTCCTGGCGGAGGAGAAGGCTCCGGAGAAGACTCAGGAGAAGGTGCCGGAGAAGACCTGATCACTCGCCGCGTGGTCACTCGCCGCGTGATCACTCGCCGATACGGACGAGGGCGAGGGTGATGTTGTCGGGCCCGCCGGCCTCGATGGCGGCCTTCCAGAGTTCGAAGGCCGCCTTGCCGTCGTCGTGCACCCGCAGCAGATCCTCGATCTCCTCGTCGGGCACGGGGTCGGTCAGCCCGTCGCTGCACACCAGGTAGCGGTCGCCCCGCGCCAGCGGGAACGCGGCGACGTGCGGGGTGACGGCGTTGTACGCGTGGCTGCCGCCGAGCGTCTGGGTGACGGCCGACGTGGTGCGATGCCCGGGCGCGGGCGGCGGGCTGTCGTCCACGCTGACCTGCCGCAGCCCCTCCTGTGCGGCGTGGAACACCTTGCTGTCACCGACGTTGAACGACAGCAGCGACTCCTGGAGGACGAGGGTGCCGGCGACCGTGGTCCCCATGGTGGCCAGCTCCGGACGGCCGTCGGCGGCCGCGTACACCGCGCGGTTGCACAGGTCGAGCGCCTCGCCGACCGTCTCCGTACCGTCGAGTGAGGGGCCGAGCGCGGCGAGCCGGCTGACGACCAGGGCACTGGCCACCTCGCCGGCGGGCTGCCCGCCGAGCCCGTCGGCGACGGCGACCAGGAGGGGCCGGTCGAGGGGGAACAGCATCGTCTGGGGGCTCTCGGTCACGGTCCCGCACAGCGTCCACGGTCCGACGACGAGGCTGTCCTCGTTGCGTTCGCGCAGCAGCCCGGCGTGGCTCAGGGCGGTCACGGCTATGTACGGCACCACGGCGTCCCGCCTCCTCGTCCCCCACCCACCCTCCATTGTCCCGCGCGGACGTCCCGGCATGCGGGGCGCGGCCCGCCGCCGCACGCTGGTGCTGAGCTGCCTGTCCGCCGAGGAAAGGACGTCCGTCGATGTACGCGAGGCTGAGCACCTACCAGGGGTCGCCGGTTCCGGCGGAGGGAGACCTGACCGCCAAGACGGAGGCGATCGTCAAGCTGGTCGAGACCCTTCCGGGCTTCCGGGGCGCGTACTACCTCGTCGACCGGGCGACGGGGAAGGCGACGTCGCTGACGCTGTGGGAGGACGAGGCGTCGATGAACGCGAGCGAGGACCGGGCCGCGGAGGTCCGGGACGAGTCGTCGCAGCGGGAGGGGCAGCGGGTGGTGTCGGTGGAGCGCTTCGAGGTGGCGTTCGCCCGCCTGGCCCCGTAGATCTCCGTCTCATATCTGAGATACATTCCCGGATATGAGAACCGATGGGGAGTGGGTGGAGTCCCGCCTGTCGGCCCGTCTCGCGGAACTGCGGACGGAGCGCGGCTGGTCGCTGGACGAACTGGCGCGCCGTACGGGCGTGAGCCGGTCGACGCTGTCCCGCCTGGAGCGCAAGGAGCTGAGCCCGACCGCGGTCCTGCTGGGCAAGCTGTGCGCGGCGTACGGGCTGACGATGTCGCGCCTTCTCGCGGAGGTGGAGTCCGCGCCGCCGCCGGTGGTGCGCGCCGGCCGGCAGACGGTGTGGCGCGACGAGCCCGCGGGCTTCACCCGGCGCTCGGTGTCTCCGCCGCATCCGGGGCTCCGGGGGGAGGTCGTCGAGGGCGTGCTGCGCCCGGGGGCGGACATCGCGTACGACGGTCCTCCGGTCGCGGGTATGGAGCAGCACATCTGGGTGCTGGAGGGCGGTCTCGAGGTGACCGAGGGCGGTCGCACGCACGAGCTGGCGGCGGGGGACTGTCTGCGCTTCCGGCTCTGGGAACGCTCGCGATTCCGCTGCCTGGGCGCGGATCCCGTGCGCTACGCCGTCCTGATCGTCCTCCCCTGACAAGGAACGCCGATATGTCCGTCACCGCCACCGTCACCGCCACCGCCACCGCCACCGTCGCCGTGCGACAGCTCTCCCCCGCGGGATTCGGCGCCGCGACGAAGGGCCTCGCCGACGTCCTCGCCGACGCCGTCGCGGGCGGCGCGTCCCTGGGCTTCCTCCAGCCCTTCGACCACGAGGACGCCGCCGCCTGGTGGACCACCCGCCGCCCCGAGGTCGACGCCGGCTCCCTGCTGGTCTGGGTCGCCGAGGCCCCCGAGGCCCCCGACGGCATCGTCGGCACGGTGAGCCTGGCCCTGGAGCCGAAGCCCAACGGCCGCCACCGCGCCGAGATCGTCAAACTGATGGTCCACCGCACGGCCCGCGGCCAGGGCCTGGCCCGCCGCCTCCTCGCCACCGCCGAAGCGGCCGCCCGGGAGGCGGGCATCACGCTCCTGCTGCTCGACACGGAGACCGCGGGCCCGGCCGCCCACCTCTACACCGCGACCGGCTGGACCCCCTTCGGCACGGTCCCGTCCTACGCCACGAACCCCTCGGGCGCCCTGAAGGACTGCACCTTCTTCTACAAGCGACTCGCCTGACGGGTCTCCGACCGGCCTTGGTGCTCCCGGTCCACTACGCCGTGGGCGGCTAGCGGGCCAGTGCGGGGTTGGGGGTGAGGACCCGCCCCAGGAGCGCCTCGATGTCGGCGCGTCCGGGGGGTGTGGTGCCGGCGAGGCCGCGCAGGGTGAGGCCGTTCATCAGGGCCGTCGCCGCGGTGGCGGTGACGGCGTCGGTGTAGTGGGCCAGCGCCCGGCTGCTCAGCTCGACGTACCGATCGGCGAGGGGGCGCAGGGCGGGGCGGCGCAGTGCGGCGACGTAGAGCTCGAACTCCATCACCTGCTGATCGCGCTGCGGGCCGAAGCAGCCCAGCAACACGTCGGTGAGCAGGACCACGAGCTGGTCGGTGGTGAGGTCGGGGCGCTGGGCGACCCAGTCGTCGAGGTAGGCGGCGTAGCGGTCGACGGCTCGCGTGAGGGCGGCGGCGATGAGGTCGTCCTTGGACGCGAAGTGGTACGTGGTCGCCCCCAGCGGCACACCGGCTTCCTCGGCGACCGCGCGGTGGGTCAGCCCCTCGATGCCCCGCTCCGCGATGACCTTCTCGGTCGCCGAGGCGATCTCCTCGATCCGACGCTGCGGATCGCGGCGGCGCCGCACGGGCTTGTCGACGGCCACGAGGCCTCCCTCCCACCAGGACACAAGCAATCTAGTACGAAGGTACTGTAACTGCCCTCTGGGGGTGGTGCCTGCAGTGCGATGATTTCGGCGTGGTGTATGTCCGTATTGCCCCCTCCTTCATTATCTTGTACGGTACTAATGTACTAATCGAGACGCGGTCATCCGCCGACCCCTTCAAGGAGCGACCCCATGAAGCCTCCCGCCATCTCCCCCTGCCTCGGCGTCACCGACACCCAGGCGACCGTCGACTTCTTCGAGAAGCTCGGCTTCACCGCCCTGCCCGCCGGCGGCGACCCGGACGACGACCTGCGCATCCTGCTCTTCGACGGCGAGTTCGCGCTCATGGTCCAGCGCCACGACCAGCTGCGTCAGTGGCTGCCGGTCCTCAAGGACACCCCCGTCGGAGCCTTCGGCATGTTCTATCTGGCCGTCGACGACTTCGACTCGTACGTCGAGCGCGTCCGGCCCCTGGTCGACGTCACCAAGGACGTCACCGAGCACAACGGCCAGAAGATCTTCTACTTCACCGAGCCCGACGGCTACGTCATCGGCGTCACCCAGAAGCAGACCTGGTGACCGACCGGCGGTGTCAACGTACGTCCCTCAACCCTGTGGCCCGGCCGTCCTCGTCCCACTCGACCTCCAGCACCCGCTCGACGGCGTCGCGGTCGACGGGACCGAACAGGTGCGGAAACAGCACGTCCTTGCCGACCCCGGGCGGCGGGGTCGCACCGGCCGCCTCGAACTCCAGCCTGGCGGTGAGGCGGTCCTCGGCGAGGACCAGTGCGAGCAGCGGTCTCGGCGCGGTCCGGTAGAAGGCGTTGACGACGGCCAGCGTGGTCGCTTCGTCGGGGGAGCAGTGGACGAAACCGTCCGCCGCCAGGGAAGCGGGCGCGTACGGGCTGTCGGGGTGGGCGTTCCACTCGGCTGACGTCACGACGTGGTAGATCACGCGCCAGTCTTGCATGGCGCGCAGCACCGGCCCCCGCTCATGCGGCCCGCGCTCATGCGGCCCGCAGCTCCTCCGCCGCGTTCCTGGACAGGCTGACGCGCACGAGGGCGGCCGCCAGCCGGGCCAGATCCTTCGGCGGGACCTGGTTCGCGAGGTCGCCCGGAGTATGCGGAAGCCCGAGCTCGGCGGCGGCCGCGCGGGATCGCTCGTCGAAGAACGGACGCAACTCCGGCCATACGGCTTGGACTTCCCGGCAGAAGATGTCGGCGCCCACCGGCCCGATTCGGGGCACCTCCTGCAACAGCTCGCGCAGCGCTCCCGTGTCGCCCGCGGCCTGCTCGCGGAGTCTTCGCAGGTCGCCGTGGAAGCGGTCGAGCAGCAGCTCCGCACCGTCCCCCAGCGCGGTCGCGGTGCTCTCGTCGTACCGGACGTAGTGCGCCCGCCCGAGGGCGTCCACGCGCTCCTGCCAGTCGGAGTCCACCATCGCCCGGGGCGTCCGCAGCCCCGCCGCGAACAGCTCCCGGGCGGCGGCGGTGGCCGTCGCGGCCTTGATCCGGATCGAGCAGAGCACGGTGAGCACCAGCAGTTGGTACAGCGGGGCGGGCTTGTCGCGCAGGGTGATGCCGGCTTCGTCGGCGTAGGTCTGTCCGTGCTCGTCGAGCAGCTTGGCGATCACTTCGGAGGTGTCCATCGGAGCGCTCCTTCCCACTCGGGCCACGCCACGTCACTCCACTCCACGTCACGCCACGGCACGGCACGGCACGGCACGTTACGTCACGTCCAGGCGGTGCGGAGCCTGTCCCGGTGTGCGGCGAGCCAGGTGGCGAAGTCCTGGAGGGCGGGATTGAGGCCCCGGACGGCGTCGAGGTCGCGGGCCGCCGTGAAGTGGTGCTCGCAGTCGGCGTAGTACTGGAACATGTTTCCCGCCTCGTCCGCGCCGGGAAAACCCTGCGCGCGCCACTCGTCCGCGGTCAGGGGCCGGTACTTCACCGGCTCGCCGAGCGCGTCCGTGAGGGCCGCGGCCATGTCGGCGACCTTGAGGTGCTCGCCGGCGATGCCGACCGTGGCGCCGATGAGGCTGGTGCCGCGCTGGAAGACGGCCAGCGAGGTCTTGCCGATGTCGTCCACGGCGATCCCGGAGAGCCTGCTCTCGCCCATCGGATACGTCAGCAGGAAGGCGCCGTCCGGGCCGCGCTGCGGGGCGAACGGGCCGAGGAGGTTCTCCCAGTAGAAGGTGGTCCGCAGGAACGTCGTCGGTACCCCCGCGTCGGTGAAGTGGTGGTCCGCCTCGGCCTTGCCGTCGAAGTGGGGCACCTTGTAGTGCTCCTGGAGCGTCGGCATCCGTTCGTCCTCGAGAGGGATGCACTCACGGGTGTCCTCCAGGGTGGACCAGATCGCGTGCTGGACGCCCGCGTGCGAGGCGGCCTGGGCGACCGCGCGGGCCTGGGTCTTCTCCCGCTCCGCGGACATGTGCTCCCAGAAGTTCGTGACCACGAAGGCGCCGTACGCGTGCTCGAAGGCCGGGGCGAGGCTGGGCGGATCGTCCATGTCGGCCCGGACGATGTCGCCGACGCCGAGGCGCTTCAGTTCCTGGGCGGGCTCCCCGTCGGGGTGGCGGGTGACGGCCCGTACCGTGAATTCTCCCTCGCGGTCGGCGAGGACGGCCCGCACGAGCCCGCCGCCCTGCTTACCGGTCGCTCCGATCACCGTGATGATCTTCTTCTCGACCATGACTCGCCTCGGTTCCGGTCCGGGCGCAGCGGACGCCGCCCCACTCGGTGTACCTCTGGTCAGCGCGTTCCCGGGGTGCCGGCCGGTATGCGTCGCATCGTCGCCCCAGACGGAGTGGTCCTCCCCGGTGCCGGAGGGTTCCACGACTAGCCTCCGCATCATGCTGCGTATCGTCGACACCCGTACCGGCCACCTCGTGGAGATTCCTTCCGTGAGCCGCCATCTGCTGAGCATCTGCGTCCACCCGCCGGTCAGCGACGCCGGGATCGGCATGATGGGCCTGCGGGCGCTCCTGGTCGGTGACGTACTGGCGCGCACAGCGGAGTTGCACGGCCTGCAGTCCCGTACGTTCCTCACCACGCCGGACCTGCCGCACGAGCAGGCCGAGGCGCTTGATCGCGCCATGTCCGCTCTGGGCATCCACCCGCCCGCCACCGCCGGTGTCCACCATCCGAACGGAGCACTCTGCGACGCCGCTGCCGACGTACACGTACACGTCCACGCGTACGAGACCGCCGCACAGGACGAGGTCGGCGGGGTCCGTGTCGACGTGGGCCAGGTCGTCCCGGCGACCGGGGACAGCGGCGCCCCGGGGCTCCTGGACGCCTTCGCCCCGGAGGGGACCGATCCGCTGGCTGTGAGGATGCTGATGCTCGGCCACGCCTACCGCACGCCGGTCACGGTCACCGGTACCGCGCTCGAAGAGGCCCGGCGGAGGCTGGGGGACTGGCGGCGGCTGGTGGCCGACTGGGCACAGGAGCCGTCCAGGCCGGTCCCCGCCGATGTGCTGCGACACGCCCATGCGGTGCTGGCCGATGATCTCGGCGTCCCCGCCGTCCTGGACACGCTGGGCACCGTGGCGGCGCGCGCCGACGTACCGGCCGGTGCCAAGTTCGAGACGTTCGCCTTTCTCGACCGCGTCCTCGGACTGGACCTCGCGCGCGAGGTGGGTCGCCGGCACCGCGCGGCGACATGACGTCGGGCGCGGCGCCTCATGACGGCGGTCGTCACAACGGCCCCGGCGCATTCACTCCGCCAGGGCCGCCCTTTCGGATCGTCGCACGTGAGAGTGCTCGATCCACGTCCAATTGCACGACTGGGGGCCGGTCCTCGGGCGGTCCGGCTCAGCCGCGTTCTCCTTCCTCGGCCTCCATGCGCCTGATTCCCTGGTGGGTGAGGGAGACCATCGCGGGTGTGTTGGCAGCTTCCGCCCGGGGACTCCAGGGAGACGGTTGCCTTCGGTGGCTTCGTAGAGGGCGGTCAGGACCCGCTCGCGGTAGACCTGTCGCTCGCGGAGGGGCGCCATGATCGCGTCCTTTGGTTCGTGTGGAGGTCCGACGTTTCTCAGACTTCGTCGACGTGGGTGCCGGTGCGTGCGGACGGTCTGCTGGTGGTGAGCCAGGAGAGGACGGGTTCCGCGGCGGATTCGGTGTCCACGGTGAGGTGGAGCCGGGTGCCGCCGTCGGGAACGGGATAGCCGCGCTGTTCCGTCCCGGCGAAGGCGTGGCGGATCACTTCCGCGACCGCGCGGGCGGCTTCGGGGGTGGCGGCGACGATACGGATCTCGGCGTGCCCTGCCTGCGGCAGGGGCTCGTTCTCGACGGGGTGCAAGACGGGGTACGAGACGGCGTTCCCTTCGGGGCGACGCGAGCGGCCGGCGGGTGGGTTGTCCCGGGTGTCGGGTGCCCCACCCGCGGCCTTCGGCCGGAGGAGTGGTCTGAGGTCGGGGCCAGGTGCCCGTCAGCCTTCGGCTGCGGGCCTGCCCTGTCGTCATCCGCGCGTGTTCCACGGCAGGGGGATCATCCGCGCGCCGACGACCGGGTGCCGGAGGGGCGGCGGGGCGGACCCGCCGTCGGTCTCCCAGGCGTCCTCGCCGCTTCGGGCGTCCCGCATACGGCGGCCGGTCGCCGCTTCGTCGGACATCAGCCCACCGGCGGTGAGGACACTGCCGGGGATGGCTGCGGCGGTCATGAGCCGGGCGGCCGCGGCGGGTTCGGTCTCGGGCGGGATCACCAGCAGGTCGAAGCGGCCGACGGTGTAGGAGAGCAGGATCATCTTGTCGGGATCCTGTTCCGTGAACCAGCCGACGTGCACGGTGTGCCCGGTGACGGGGACCTTGTGCGGGACGACGGGCCAGCGGGCGGGGTTCACCGTGACGCGTGTGATGCGTCCGCAGCGCGCCTGCAGCGCGTCGACCAGCGGTGGAAGCTCGGTGGCGAGGTCGCGCGAATAAGGCCACCAGGCACCGTCCAACTGGCCGGTGAGGGTGGTCTTCGGTGTCAGGGAGAAGCGCGTCGGGAGCGGGGGAACGAGCGCTCGTGCCACTCCGCGTTCGACGGTCCTGGTCATGATGCGGACCCGTCTCCGGGCCGTCCTGCAGGGCGGCCCAGTGTCTTGATCGCCGGAAACGACGTCCGCGTGGGAGCGGGTGTACGAGTTACTCCCGGTACCTTCAGCGTACTCCGGCCCATGGTCGGACGAGTGCTCTCCGACCAGGCGATCTCCGACCAGGCGATCTCCGACCGGGAACACCGCCCGGCCGACGCCTGCGGGCGTGCCCGCAGGCACCCGGAGTACGGTGAGACCACGGCGGTATCTCGCCGGCCATGAGGTGTCGGCGGCCCCGCGTAGGCAGGCGGACGACCATGGCCGAATCCGACGCTCGCACCCCTCAGAAGCTCCTTCCGGACGAGATCCACCGAGCGGTGTGGCCCGGCACGGCCCTGCTCCGGCTGCAGACGACGCACTCCCGCGAAGGCGTCCTCGACGGCGCGTGGTGGCCCCGCTCCCGGGACGTCGCGACCGAGCTGCCCGCCCTGATCCAGGCGCTCACCGCGCACCTCGGCCCCCTCACGCGGGTGGGCCTGGACACCGCCGCCTGGGAGGAGGTCCCGACCCGCCTGGTCGTCGACGACCGGGTCGTGCACCTCGACTCCTTCCCCGTCGGCGACGACACCGTCCTCATCACCCGCGGCGACAACGACCACTTCGCCCTCCTGGTGGTGCCGCCGGACACGACACCCGACGCGGCACGTGATGCCATGGCCCGTGCGGTCGACGCCGGTAACGTCACCCAGGCTGCCGAGATCCTTCTCGCCACGCTTCCCGAACCAGCGATCGACCGCGAGGAGTCGGCATGATCCAGATGGCGGACATCCGTGAGTGGCGGACCCGCGACGTGGTGGACGCGCGGGACCGCAGGATCGGTGAGCTGGAGGCGATCTACGTCGACACCAGCACCGATGAGCCGGCCATGGCCACGGTCCGCGTCGGCCTGCCCACCCGACACCGTCTGGTGTTCGTCCCCCTGGACGGTGCGACGGTGGGGCCGGGCTATGTGAAGGTCGCCCACGACAAGGCGCTGGTGAAGAAGTGTCCTTCGCTCGGCACCGACGACGTGCTTCCCGCCGGGGAAGAGGAGGCGGTCTTCCGGCACTACGACCTCCCCTACCAGCCCGGGGCGAACGGCGAACGGCAGCTGGCGCGCCGCTGAGCCCCCGAACCGACCGAGGGGGCAGCCCTCATGACGCTCTTCCTGGCCCTGGTCATCGTCGCGATCGTGCTGGGCCTCATCGGTGCCACCGCCGACGGACTGCTCTTCCTTCTGTTCATCGGCATCGCGGTGCTCGTGGCGGACCTCGTCTACATCGCCATGCGCGCACGCCGCTCGGCCCGCCACCGCCCGGCCCGGTGACGTGACCGCTGTTCACCGCCACCGAGGGCACGGCCGGGGCGCGCCCCCGGCTTCACGGAAGCGGGTCGGCTAGCTCTGTCCGTTCTCGGTCCACGGACGGAGTTTCTCCGGGTTGCGGACCGCCCAGATGCGAGTGATGCGGCCGCCCGTGAGGCTGAACGCCGCCACGGTCACGGTGATGCCGGCGTGCTGGGCGACCAGGCCGGGCCGGCCGTTGACCGTCCGCTCCAGGAGCGTCAGCCCAGGGGCCTTGTCGGCGATGTGGATCAGGTACTGGGTGATGCGCTCGCTGCCCTCGACCGGGCGGAGGACGGCGCCGACCAGGCCGCCGCCGTCGGCGATCATCGTGGCGCCGGGGTCGAGGAGGCCCACGAGGGCCTTGATGTCCCTGGCCTCCCACGCCTCTTTGAAATGCCGCACCAGACTGGCCTGCCCGGCCGTCGCGGCCGCCGGAGCCTGCGCGGCGCGAACACGCCGACGGGCCGAGGACGCCAGCTGCCGGCAGGCCGCGGGCGTCCGGCCGACGATCTCGGCCACTTCGCCGAAGGGGTACCGGAAGACGTCGTGCAGGATGAACGCCACGCGTTCGGCCGGCGTCATCGACTCCAGTACGACGAGGAAGGCCATGTTCACCGACTCGTCCAGGGTGACCTGGTCGGCGGGGTCGGCCGACCAGGTCCTGTCGCCGCCCGCCCGCCCGCCGAGCCACTCCGTACGGTCGGGCAGCGGCTCGGGCAGCCATTCGCCGACGTAGCGCTCGCGCCGGACCCGCGCCGAGCCGAGCACGTCCAGGCAGATGCGGCCGGCCACCGTCGTCAGCCAGGCGCCGGGCGACTCGATGGCCTCCTGCTGCCGCCGCGACAGCGCGTACCAGCGTGCGTAGGTCTCCTGCACGGCGTCCTCGGCCTCGGCCAGCGAACCGAGCAGCCGGTAGGCGACGTTGATCAGCCGGCGCCGCTCACCGGCGATCACGCTCAGGCCCGACTCGGACGGGACGTGCCCTGGCTCGGACGGGATGTGCCCTGGCTCGGACGGGACGTGCCCTGGCTCGGACGGGATGCTCATGGTCGCGACCGCTCCTGGTTCTGGTTCTGGTCCCTCTCGTCCGCTTCCGCTCTCGACGCTTCGTCACAACACCCCGCCGGACCGTGAGATCGGCGCTTCGCCTCACATTTCGCGGACCCACGTCGTCGAACCACCGAGACACTACCGATCCACCGCCGCGAGGCAGAAGAGGGGGCCACGTCATGGCCGCACAGAAGACGGCAGTACCGGGCAGACTCACATTCCCGCAGGTCGCGATCGCCCTGCAGACCTTGTCTCTCTTCTTCCAGTCGGTCACCGCCGGAATGCTGCTGTCCTCGTCCCACGGCTACGCACTGCACGACGCCGGATCGAAGGTGATGTACGGCGCGGCGATGCTGTACGTGCTCGCCGCGATCCTGGCGTGGCGGCCGGGCGGTGGGTCGCCCCGCCCGATCCTGTACGCGACGGGCTTCCTCGTACTCGCTTCGGTGCAGGTGGTGCTGGGCGTCGCGCACCTGCCGTCGCTCCATGTCCCCCTGGGCATCCTGATGTTCGGCCTGAGCGTGCTGGCGCTGGGCCAGGCAGTGTCCGCCCGCTTGTCGAAGCGCTCCGGCACCCGGTCCGGTGCGCAGGTGGCGCGCGACTCCTGAGCAGGTCCGGACAGCGACGAAGGCCCTGGTCCCCGACCAGGGCCTTCGTCCAGGAGCGGATGACGTGAAGAGATCCGACCCGGCGAGGTCAGGCCGCTGCCTCCGCCCGTGCGCGGCTCCGAGTCTCCTGCCGTACGACACGGCGGCGCCGGGACGGCATGCCCGCTGTCGGATTGGCGACGCCCCAGGCCGCGCCCTTGCAGATCAGTTCCTTGTAGAGGGCGGCCACGCGGCCCGTCAGGGCCCTGTCGACTGCTCGGTCGTCGGCGGTGACGAACTGGATCAGGCCCTCCTTGCGGCCGAGGGAGATGCACTGCTGGAAGTAACGGATGGAGACGCGGGGGACCTTGGTGTCGGCGAGACGCGCGGCGATGGCGTCGGCGGCCTGCCAGGCCATGGGGACGCCCGAGGCGCATGACATGCGGAGGGGCTTGTCGTCGGGGCCGATCGCCATCGCCGCGTCGCCCACGGCGTACACATCCGGGTGGGAGACCGAGCGCATCGTGGTGTCGACCACGATCTGTCCGCGGTCGGTGAGTTCCAGGGCGGTGGCCCGGGCGATCGGGTGGACGGCGAAGCCGGTGGTCCAGACCGTGACCTCGGCGGGGATGGTCCGGCCGTCGGCGGTCGTCACGCCGTCCGCCTCCACGGCGTCGACCGCGGTGTGTTCGTGGACGGTGATGCCGAGCTTGTCCACGACGTTCCGCAGGTGGGAGCGGCCCTTCTCCGAGAGCCAGTCGCCGAGGGCGCCGTGGGCGGCCAGGGCGACGTCGAGGTCCGGGCGGGCCTCGGCGATCTCGGTCGCGGCCTCCAGGCCTGTCAGGCCGCCGCCGACCACGACCACGGGCCGGCCGGCGTCCAGGGTGGCCAGGCGATCGCGGAGCCGGAGGGCGCCGGGGCGGCTGGAGATCTCGTGGGCGTGTTCGGCGGTGCCGGGGACTCCCCCGTCGTTCCAGCCGCTGCCGAGGGCGTAGACCAGGGTGTCGTACTCCAGTTGCTCCCGCTCGGGGCCGTTCGCGGCGGTGACCGTCACCGTCACCGTCTTGCGGTCCACGTCCACGGCGGTGACTTTCGCGAGCTTCAGCTCCACAGCCGTGCCGGCGAACATCTCGCCGAACGGGCGGGGCCTGAGGTCCTGGCCGGCCGCGAGCTGGTGCAGCCGGACGCGCTCGACGAAGTCGGGCTCGGGGTTGACGAGGGTGATGGCGACGTCCTCGTGGTGCAGCCGCTTGGCGAGGCGGCCGGCGGCGACGGCACCGGTGTAGCCGGCTCCGAGGACGACGATTCGGTGCTGCATGTCCGTGCTCCTGTCTGGGCGGGGGCTGCCGTTGTCCGGCGTGGTTCCGCCCCTTGAACCGGACAGCCCCGCGTTCCCTGACAGGATCGTGATGTGACCTGCGTCACGTCTCTTCAGAGGGTGTGGAGCGGGGCCTCCCCGTGGCCCGCGGCGGCCCACTGCTCGGTCGCGCGGACGAGCTTGTCGGGGTTGACCTGGCTGCGGACCGCGGCGATGCCCTCCGCGGTGACCTCCAGGCAGGTGATCCCGACGACCCGGCCGTCCACGACCGCCACGATGGCGGGCCCGCCGTTGGCGGTCGTGGCGTAGATCTCGGGCGCGCCGCCGACAAGGGCCCGCTTGGCCTTGCCGGGCTTGAACAGGCCGCGCAGGAACGTGGCGACCGCGAGCGCGCCCTCGAACGCCTTCGCGCGGGCCGGGATCTTCCCGCCGCCGTCGCCGACCGAGACGGCGTCCTGGGTGAGCAGGCGTACGAGGGGTTCGGTGCGCCCGCTGGTCGCCGCGGCCAGGAACTCCTCGATGATCCTCCGGGCGGTGGCCTCGTCGATCTCGGTGCGGGCCTTGCCGTCCGTGATGTGCTTCTTGGCCCGGTGGTAGATCTGCTGGGCGGCGGCCTCGGTGATGTCCAGGATCTCGGCGATCTCCCGGTGCGGGTAGTCGAAGGCCTCACGCAGCACGTACACCGCCCGTTCGCCCGGCGACAGGCGCTCCAGCAGCACGAGGACGGCGTAGGACACCGACTCGCGCTGCTCGGCGGTTTCGGCCGGGCCGAGCATCGGGTCCCCGGCGAGCAGTGGCTCGGGGAGCCACCTTCCCACGTACGTCTCACGCCGGGCGCGTGCCGAAGTGAGCATGTTGAGGCACAAGTTGGTGAGGACCTTCGTCAGCCAGGCCTCAGGCACCTCGATCCGCTGGACGTCGGCCGCCTGCCAGCGCAGGAACGTCTCCTGCACGGCGTCCTCGGCCTCGCTCGACGAGCCGAGCAGGCGGTAGGCGATGGCTTCCAGCCGGGGCCTGGCGGTCTCGAACCGGTCCACGTCACTCATGATCAGGGCCATGCTCGCGATCCTAGGCGCCCCCGGGGTGGCCCGGCTCGCCGCAGGCCGTCGAACGCGCGCTCACCGACGCCCTACGGCGTCCGGGAGCGCTGCAGCCGGGAACGCGCCCATGTGGCCGAGGAACTGACGACCAGAAAGAGTCCCAGGAGAGGGATGAGGGAACCCAGGACGATCGGACCGGGACCGACGCTGTCGGCGAGTGCTATCCGTTGCGGGTCCTCAGGTACGTAGACGATCCTCAGATCGCTGCCCCTGTGGAACCTCTTGATGAGCTCATGGGCCGGCAGTTTCGCCACCACGGAGCCGGTGGCGACGTCGAACGTCACCCGACACCCCTCGGAGCAGTCCGACGGTTCGTCCAGGAGCGTGGCGGTCGTCCCCACGCCGTGGCCGAGGTCCCTCGTCTCCTGGATCGTCATGGAGAGGAACCAGGCGCCGGTTGCCAAGACGAGCACCCCGACGGCGAACGCGAGGCCCGTCCGCCCGCGCGGGCGACTCTGCCCCTTCACGTCACCCTCCGCCGGGAAACGGAGCCCTGACCGCGCCCGGCCCGTGCGGCGAGGCGAGCGCTCCCGCGCACCGTGCGGCGTCGCCGTGCCGTCCACCGCCGGCGGACCCAGTCGCCGGTCTCGCCGACGGCGACCAGGAGGGCGGCGGACGCGGCGCTCGGCGCGAGGCCGGCCGGGTGGCCTGTCGTATGTCCGAGCAGCCAGAGGATGAGGGTGAGCGCGGCCCACCACGCGATCAGGGATACGGCTTGACGCTGTCGGGTGCCCGTTCGACGGGGTGCGGCGGACATGGCGTCAGCACTCCCCATACGGAGCCGCGGCCGCCCGGCGCCGGCCGGCCCCTGTGGCCCACCCCATCAGCAGGCAGCCGGCGACGGCGAGGGCCCCGCCGGCCACCGTGCAGGCGAGCGTGACGTCGGCGGAGGCATCGGCCAGACGGGGGAGCGCGTTGACCGGCGCCGTGGCGTAGATCAGCAGAACGGCCCGGCCACGTGTCGGTACGGGCGCCGGCCTGGCGCGCAGCCGCTCGGGGACCCGGTCCACGGCCATCGCCACGCCGGAGGGCAGGAGGGTGAGAGAGAACGCGGTCAGGCCGATCCACTGCCATGTCATGGGGCTGGCTCCTGGGAGATGCACCTGCGCCGCACGGCCGCGTGGGCAGCGGACGAACGCGGACCTGATGACGCCGCACGCCGGATCCTGGCGTCCCCATGACCCTACCGAGGGTGCGACCGCTGGGGGCAGAGGGGTGTGCCGGCTGTCTGCGTGCTCCAGGACTGCCGGAGCCTGCCATGGTCGGTCCCGTCCGAATGGTGTGCTGCCGCCACGGGGCAAGCAGGCGTTCGGAGCAGCGCTCCGCTCCTTGCCGGCCGGGGAGCTGCTCCACGAACGGCAGGGAGGTGCAGGCCGGGGCCACGTCGTACGGCGTCGAGGGCAGCAGCCGGTTCGTCGGCCCGGCGGGCGGCACGCCTCACGGGTTCGGTGGCAATCGCAGGCCCGTGCAGTTCCCGCGCCGAATCTGGTCCTTCGCGGACGCGGCTACGTACTCGCTCAGCGGCACGCGCCGCTCATGCGGCCATGCGGCTCCGCCGCTGTCGCAGGCTCGTACTTCTCGCCCTTCTCCCGGTACGGGTAGTCGTCACCCCAGTGCGCCGCGAAGCCGGTGTTCTCGCCGTCGCACCGGGCGAAGGCCCACGCCCCGTCGGGACCCGAGTCCCGCTCACGCACGACCGTGCCCCAGTCGCCGCGCCAGCTGGTGAGTTCGACGAGCCGTGGGCCCAGGTTCGCGCTGTCGCTCCCCTCCGCATCGTCGTCGGCCTCCCCGGGCGCGCGCAGGGTGCACCGTACGACGACCCCGCCGTCGGCGATGGCGATGCGGACCTTCCCGTCGCGCCCCTCCGCGGGGACACGGGTCGTGGCGAGAGCGGCGCAGGCGGTGCCCTTCGCCTCCGCGCGCGGCACGTACCTGCCGGTGTCGGGCACCGCTCCGTCCTCCGGCATGGGAAGCGGCTCGCCACCGCGGCCGAGCTTCTCGGTCACCTCGTTCGTCATCCGCACCGCGAGCCACGTGGACACGACCCGCTTCGAGACCACGAGCCCCTCTTGGATCGAGGTGCCCGGCGCCTCGATCGACCTCCGGCTGGGCCAGGGCGCTCCCTTGTACGGAGCCGTCTTCGTGGCGACCTTCAGCGCCGAGGCGTTGTCGTCGGACACGGACGGCGACGGTCAGGGTCTGCTGCAGGCGACCGTCTTCTTCGGTGACGAGCAGGCCCAGCCTCTGAGCAACAACCACCGCTACGTCACGGCCCGGGGGAACCCCGAGTGGTCCAACCACACCCTGGTCCGCGTCTCGCGCTTCGAGCCGGACTTCACCGGCAGGGACGTCACGGCCCGGGTCAAGCTCAAGGTGGTGGGCGGCAGCGGCGGCGTTCAGAACGGGGCGTTGAGGGTCGAGCGCTTCAACCTCTGAGCGGACGCCCCGTCTCGGCAGGGGAGGGCACACCGCGACGCCCGCGTGCCTTCCCCCGCGCCCCGAGCCGACCAGGGGCCTCACGGGGTCTGGACATCTCCTCCTCCACGAAGGGGCAACGGCTTGACTCGCGGAGGAGGGAGGCTTGCGAGGCAGCATCACCCGGCGCCGATAAGGTCGTTTCGTGACGTTCCGAGCCGGGTTTCTGGCTTGTCGAAGTACTGTCACCTTCGAAAGGCAGACCGATGGCGGCGCTGATCTCGGGAACGCACCAGACGATTGCCCTGAGCTTCACTGGCCGTGAATGGTGGGCACTGATTCACGGCATCGTTCTTGGTGCGGCGTTTCTGCTCGCATTCTCCGGCGGGCTTGCCGAGCTCTACAGCCTCAAACCCTCGTTGATGACCCGCGAAGGAGTGGTGGAGCGAATGCGGCGGGTCAGGATCGGCGTCACAGCGATGGCGGTGACCGCGTGGGCGACCGTGATCACCGGTACCTGGGTCGTCTACCCCTGGTACAGGGAGGCGATCCCGGACAGCCCCAGGTCACAGCTGCTCGCCGACCACGCCACAGCGGACTGGCACGAATTCGGCATGGAGTGGAAGGAACACATCGCCTGGCTCAGTCCGATCCTGGCGACCACCGTCGCGTTCATCGTCTGGTACTACGGCCCGGGCCTGATCCGGCACAACCGGGTCCGGCACACCACCATCACCCTGTTCGTTCTCGCTTTCGCATTCGCGGCGATCGCCGGGGTGCTGGGCGCCTTCATCACCAAGGTCGCGCCACTCCAATGAGCCGGGGGGCGAAGAGAGGACGAAGACGGCATGGAATCCACGAACGGGGCGAACCCCTCGGAGAGCGAGGGGCGGGATGAGTTCCCCCTCAGCGAGAAGGCGGAGGGTCCGATCTCGGCAGCGGTCATCGCCGCGGGTGTCGGCGCCACCGCGCTGGGCGTGGTCACCACGCTCGCCGAGGCCGGCACGGGCGTGAAGGACGCCCTGGCGTGGAGCGACTCGGTCGGTCCGCTCTCGGGCAAGAGCACGCTGGCCGTGGCGGTCTGGCTGCTGGCGTGGGTGGTGTTGCACACGGCGCTGCGCGACAAGCCGTACGAGACAGTGCGTGCCCTTGGCGTCAGTTTGGTGCTCATCGCGCTGGGGGTCCTTGGCACGTTCCCGGAGTTCTTCCAGATCTTCGGCTGAGACCCATCGATCTTCGCCTCGGCAGGCGCGTCCCTCCTGTGAGCAGGGGCTGGACGGCCCGGGCGACGGGTGCCCCGCCGGCGGAAGGCGACGCCGCGGTTACCCGCACGGCCCCTTCACGCGTGCCGTCCCCCGGGCGTCGCCCGAGGATGGGCAGATGGACGTCACCGAGGTGCTGCTGCCCGGCGTGGGGCTGCGCTACGAGTTCACCAATCACCGGGGTGACCGGGTGGGCGTGGTGGCTCGGCGTACGGGCGACTTCGAGCTGGTCGTCTACGAGGGGCCGGACCCGGACGAGGGCCGGTCGGTGCTCCAGTTCAACAGCGAGGAGGCCGACGCGGTCGCGGAGATCCTGGGCGCCCCCCGGATCGCGGAACGGTTCGCGGATCTGACCAAGGAGGTGCCCGGTCTGGTGTCGGGGCAGGTCGAGGTGGGGGTGGGCAGCGCGTTCGACGGCAGGCCGCTGGGTGATACGCGGGCCCGGACGCGGACCGGGGCGTCGATCGTCGCGGTCGTACGGGGCGAAGAGGTGATCGCCTCGCCCACGCCGCAGGAGGTTCTCCGGGGCGGGGACATCCTGGTGGTGATCGGTACCCACGGGGGGATCACGGGCGTGGAACAGATCATCCGGGGCTGAGGGCCGTGGAAACGCCGGTCGCGCTGCTGCTGGAGCTCGGCGTCATCCTCGCCGCCCTGAGCATCCTGGGGACACTGGCCCGGCGCTTCACCCTCTCGCCGATCCCGCTCTACCTGCTCACCGGGCTCGCCATCGGGGAAGGCGGTATCGCGCCCGTCCCGGCGGCCGGTGAGTTCGTCGGGACCGGGGCGGCCATCGGGGTCATCCTGCTTCTCCTGGTGCTCGGCCTGGAGTTCTCGCTGGCCGAGTTCGCGGTCGGGATGCGGCGGCACGTGCCTTCGGCGCTGGTCGACGCGGTGCTGAACGCCGCCCCGGGCGCGGTGGCCGGATGGCTCCTCGGCCTGGACGGCATCGGGATGCTCGCCCTGGCCGGCGCCACGTACATCTCCTCCTCCGGCATCGTCGCCCGCCTGCTGTCCGACCTGCACCGGCTCGGCAACCGGGAGACTCCGGCGATCCTGTCGGTGCTGGTCCTCGAAGACCTCGCCATGGCCCTCTACCTGCCCGTCCTCGCCGTCCTGGCCTCCGGGGGAGTGTGGTGGCAGGCGATCCTGGGCGTGCTCGCCGCCGTCGGCGCGGTCCTGGTCGCGTTCGCCGTCTCCTACCGATGGGGGCACCATCTCGGCCGGCTCCTCTCCCACCCCGACGCGGAACAGCTGCTGCTACGGGTTCTCGGCCTCACCCTGATCGTCGCCGCGCTCGCCGAGCTCGTCCACGCCTCCGCCGCCGTCGGTGCCTTCCTCGTCGGACTGACGCTCACCGGGGAGACCGCGGCCCGTACGCGCGCCGTCCTCAGCCCCCTGCGGGACCTGTTCGCCGCCGTGTTCTTCCTGGCGATCGGGCTGTCCGTCGCCCCCGCCGACCTGCTGCCCGTACTGCCCGCCGCGCTCGCGCTGGCCGCCGTCACCGTCGTCACGAAGGTCCTCGCCGGCCGGTACGCCGCCTCCCGCGACGGCGTGGGCCCACGGGGTCAGTGGCGTGCCGGGACGGCGCTCGTCGCCCGCGGCGAGTTCTCCCTCGTCATCGTCGGACTCGTCGGGACGATGCACAGCAGGCTGGGCCCGCTGGTGACGGCGTACGTCTTCATCCTCGCCATCGCCGGCCCTCTCCTCACCCGCCTGGCCGGCGCCCTGCCCTTCCGGACCGTCCCGCTGACCGACGCACCCGGCGGCACGCCCCCCACGAACAACGAAGGCCCAGGTCGCTGACCAGGGCCTTCGTTCACGTGCGGATGACGGGAATCGAATCTGCGCCATAAGCTTGGGAATCACCCGGCACTTGGACGTGCGCACGGCGTCTGACCTGCGAAAACAGTCACATGGGGACTCGTCTCGGGCGTTCCGGCGAGCCCCTTGTTGACCACTGTGTACCGCCTCTACAGGCCGTGCCGACCAGCGCCGGCGGGCCCAGTCGCCAGTTTCGCCGATGGCGACAGATTTCCGCGCTGGAGTGCGCAGCATTCCGTATCCCCTGCAGCCCGGTCCGATTCGGCCGGTCCTCAGCCGTCACCCAGCGGCCGCCAGGTGCGCAGCCGCAGCCCGTGCGCCCGGAGCATCCGAGCACGGGTGACCGAAGCGCTGAATGGCCGCTTTCCCCGGTCGCTCTCTGGCCTTCGTGGCAGTCAGAGAGTGGATGACTGGAATCTGGACCGCGCTATAGGCTGGGGAATCTCGGACGCTCACCTCGAGCGTCTGGGGCCTGCCTTGGAACATGGGATGGACGTGGCTTGAGCGCGCCACGCATCACGAAAAAAGGAGACCGCCGGTGAGGTGGCTCGAAACGGACTTCGGCCTGTATGCACTGTGCCCGGATTCGTATGTGGCCGACTGGGACGGCACCGAGGCGGACGCGACGGCCGCCGATTCTGCGGGAAAGATCGTTCTGCCCGGTCATGGCGACGTGCTGACGCTAGGAGGTGAGCCTCTCCCCATCGCATATCTCGAGAACGTCATGACGTTCGTCCGATGGGTGGCCGCCGATGACGATCAAGGGCTGGAGCAGGCGGTGGAGGCCGCTGTGCGGTCGGAGGACTGGCAGGACCTGTTCGAGATCACCCTCGAAGGCGGTTACACGCTCCTGGACTCCGCGATGGGCGGGAGCGACGTCAGCGAGTCGGATGTTCTCCGCGTTGATGTCCCGAAGGGGCGGTACCGGGTGCAATCCCTGTTGATCGCTCCGAGCGATGACGCGGAGTTCCAGCTCGACCGGCTCGTCTCCGTTATCCGGTGAGGGGTGACCCGGTGGGTCGGCCGGACTGGCCGACCCACCGGGAGTACCTACTTGCCTACCTTCTCCTTCTGATCGCGTTGGAAAGCGCCCGGAGCTTGTCCCGCTGCAGGAGTGAGCAGCGAGAGCAGTGCGGGAGGAGGAGCGTCTTCAGCTTCCCTCCCCAGCGCTTGTTGATGGAGACGGCGGGCCAGTGGTCCGGAATGAACCGCTTCAGGCCCCCGCCCGGCGTCTTGGCCCCGCACCGGTGGCATCCGTGGGCGCGGCCCAGGTTGTCGATCTTGGTGCGTACGTCCTTGGTGAAGCTGCGCGACATTCCCTTGGGCCACCGGACGCCGTACCGGGCGAAGGGGCCTGGAGAGACAATGCCTCCGTTGGGCCGGCCCTGAACGCGCACGATAGGGCATTCGCTGGCGTTGTGGACGACCTCGTCGGCGGTGCCGTCGTTGACGACGAAGGTGTGAACGTTCCCGACGTTCAGGTTGAAGACGGATTGGTCCTCGGCCTCGCCTAGGTCGACGACGCGGCGGACTACATGGTCAGCCCCGGACGGGTTCAGGAGTCGGTCGCCGACCCGGACCTGCTGGGCGGGCGTCCATCCCTTCCCGACGACCCAGAACGGGTGCTCGGAGGTGGCGACGAGGCCGCCGTTCGTGGGATCGGTGTCCGTGTCGATCCCGATCAGGTGCTTGAGACCGAATCCGGAGATGACGTCCAGCACCGGCTGCGCGGTGCTGACCCCCGTGACGGGATCGGTCGACAGCACCAGATCACCGATGCGGACCGCGCTGATCGGCAGATAGCTGCCGTCGGCCATCAGGACCGGTGTGTCCGGAGCGAAGGAGTTGCACCGTGAGCGCCTGAAGACCGAACGGGCTCGTGAGGCCACGCGGTTGACGCGGCCGGCCTTGCGCAAAGAACGCGCTGCCTTGAAGCCCCTGACCGCGAGGCGGCCGGCGGAGCCGAAGGCGACGCCGACGCTCATCTCGGCAGCCTTGCGCCAGTTGCCGGTGGCGGCGTAGGAGATGGCTCCGACGGCGGACGCGACGTTGCCGATGGGGCCTGGGATGTAGGAGGCCACTTCCGCTACGCGGGCGACCGCCTTGAACATCTTCTTGAAGCTGAAGCCCCAGTTCCCGTCGAGGTCGTTGCAGTTGACGGGGTCGCCCGCACAGTAGTCGTACGGGTTGGCGTTGCCTCCCGGCTCCGGGTCGACCTGGAGGAAACGGCCGAGCTCGGGGCTGTAGAGGCGGACACCCATGAGGATGACGTTGTCGAGTGCCTCGGAGGAGCGCTGCTTGGCGCCGAGCCAGCCGTAGCGCTGGGTGGCCTGGCCCTGGGCCGGGACGCCGAACTCGTCGAAGGTGAGCACCTTCGGCGTGGTCGTCGCGGGGTCGAGGGTGACGGCCACGTCGCCGTGGAGGTTGGCGAACTGCAACTCCACGTCGCCGGTCGCGGACGTGGTGGCGGTGAGGTCGCCGTCCGGTCCGGAGACGTTGCGGGTCACGGTGCCCTGGGTGGTGTCCTCGATGATCCAGCGGGGCTCGTCGGAGTCATCTCCGTAGTGGTTGAGCTTGCTGGTCGAGTTGGCCCAGGTGCCGTCCGGCTGCTTCACCTCGGTGGTGAAGGCGGTGAAGCGGTGCGCCGGGTCGAGGCTCCAGGACTGTCGCTTGTCACCCACGGTCTGGGAGGCAATGAGGTCGTTGTCCCAGTAGGTGTTGACCGAGCCGGTGCCGGTGGCGGTGGTGCGGCCGAAGGCGTCGTACGTGTAGCCGGCGGTCAGCAGCCGGTCGGCGCTGTCGTACGAGCTGGCGGTGACCGTGCCGCCGGTGGCGGTGCACGAGCCGTCCTCGGCGGCGGCGAAGACCGTCTTCGAGGTGCGGTTCATGCGGCCGGTGATGCTGCGGCCGGCCTCGTCGAAGGCGTAGGCGCGGGTGGTGCAGCCGGCGGTGGTGGTCTGGATCGCCTTGGTCAGGCGGCCGAGCCGGTCGTAGGTGTACTCCTTGCTGTCGGTGGAGTTGGTGTCGGTGGCGACGGCGCCCTGGGTCGTCATGTCCAGGTGCTGGCCGTAGACGACCTCACCGTCAGAGACGCGGGTGTACGTACGGCCGGTGCCACCGCCCGCGGCGTTGAACGTGTCCTTGCGGACGTAGCCGCCCGGGTAGGTCTGCTCGACCAGTCGGCCTTGCGAGTCGTACTTGGCCGTGAAGGTGCCGGCGATGCTGTCGGTCACCGAGGTGACCATGCCGCGCGGTTCCTGCGTGCGGTCGTACGTGTAGGTGGTGGAGCCGGTGTTGTCGCTGACCTTGACCGGCTTGCCGAACCTGTCGAACTCGGTCGTGGTCGTGCCGCCGTCCGCATCCGTGTAGGAGAGAAGACGGTCGAGCGCGTCGAAGACCCGGGTGATGGTCTTGGCCCCGGCCGTGGTCTTGACGGCGTTGCCGGTCACCGGGTCGTACTCGGTGGTGACCTCGGGGAGGTCCTGGCCGAGGTCTCCGGTGATCCGGGTGGAGACGATCCGGTCGGCAGCGTCGTAGACGGTGGTCGACGTGCGGGTCTTGCCCGCGTTGGTCTCGGTGACCTCCTCGACGTCCCCGAAGCGGGAGTAGCGGGTGACCCGCTTGACCGGCAGCGTGTCCGGCATGCGCGTGGTGTCCGCGCCGGTGACCTTGCCGCCGGGGAGCGTGACACACGGGTTGCCCGCCCATTCGGGGCGGTTGCCGCAGGCTGCGTCGTCCGGGTTGGCGTCGGCCGTGTAGAACACGGTCTTGACCGTGCCGGTGTCGGCGCCGTTCGAGCCCGGCCTGCGGGACTCGACCGCGCGGCCCGACGCGTCGTACTTGAGCGTGGCCGTCATGTTGGCCCCGCCGGTCACGGCGTCCGTGGTCACCGAGGTCTCGGTGCGCAGGGTCCAGCCGGAGGTGCCGCCGATCGGGGTGCCGTAGCCGGTCTTGGTGACCCGGACCTCGACGTCGTTGGTGTAGCCCTCGATCTTGGCGCCGTCGAGGGTGGTCGTCTCCAGGTGGTAGGCCGCGCCGTCGGGCTTGCCCTCGTCGTACTTGTGGACGGTGTGCTCGCGGACGAGCACCGACGTGCCTACAGCGAGTGCGGGCATCGGCGGGTCGGCCTGCGCCGGCACCGCCTCGTCCAGCAGTGCCCGATAGACGGGACCCAGCTCTTCGAGGACGTCCTGACCGTCACGGCTGTAGACGGCACGGGAGTCCAGCAACGCGGCCCGAGCGGCGGAGTCGTCCGGCAGGTTGAGTTCGACGGCACGCTCTGCGGCGTCCTCACCGAGACCCAGGGCGAGCAGACGGGCCGAAGCATCGAGCTTCCGGACGGTGTTGCCGAAGCGGTCGTACTCGACGGTGCCGATGTCACCGATGCCGAGGGGGGACCAGGTGGCGGTGTTCACCTCCTGCGCGGACGCGTTCAGGTAGTGGACGAGTGCCTGCTGATAGCCGTCCTTGCCGGGTGTGGTCGACGTGGCGGTGTGGGTGCCGGGGTCCGACGCGTCGTCGAAGACGGCGGTCGCGTCCGTGGGCACGTCCGACTGCCCCCACTTGGCCGCACTGGCCCCGTCGAGGTCGTGGGGCCCGCCCGCGGAGCGGGTCAGGGGCACTTCGTAGACCACCTTCGAGGCGGTCTCGCCCTCGACGACGTCCTTGCTGCCCGGCTGGAGCGCGGGGCGGCGGACCTGGAGCAGACGGCCCGGGTCCTGGTCGGCGCCGGCCTTGCCGTAGTCGAAGTACCAGGGCAGCTCACCGGCGGTGTCGATCTTGGTGAGGCGGTTGCCGCTGTCGTAGGTGTAAGCGGTCTTGAAGATCGAGGTGTCGCCGACCGATCCCTTGCGTGGGTCCCATGCCTCGGCCAGGCGGCCGAGGGAGTCGTAGCGGTAGGTGGCCACGTCGACGGCGGTGACGGCTCCGGCGGCGGGGTCCCAGGACCAGATGCGCACGGCCTTGACGCGGTCGATGACGTCGCCCGGAGTGGTGGCCGTGGCGGTTGTGGCCGTCGCGTAGACGTACTCCAGCACCTCGCAGCCGCGCGCCGGGACAGCGCCGGTGCACTGCCCGATGTCGTCGACACCCGGCTCCACGTCGGCGATGACGCGCTTGACGAGGGTGCGGCCGTCGGCCGTGTCGTACACATAGCGACTGGTGGAAGCGGCATCCGTACCGGAGACGCTGTCGACGACGTACACGTCGGACCCGGTCTGCTTCTTGAAGCGGGTCACCGTGCCGTCGTCGTTGGTCAGCACATACTCGCTCCCGGATGCCGAGAGGATCAGACTCTCGGCTCCAGGCTCGGGGCTGAAGGAGCCGTCTGAGCTCTTGGCGAAGGTGATCGTGGAGTCGTCGTACCCCGTGATGACCGCGACGTCCTTGCCGGGGAACGTCAGCGAGTGCAGTTCGTTGTCCGTCACACCGCCAGTGGCGCCACCGGCCCACTCCGGCCCGAAGGGCGCCACCAGCTCGCGCAGCGAGAGGTGGTCGAAGTACACGGCCTTGCCCGAGTTGGCGGGGAAGCCGTTGTACAGGCGAAGGAACGCCGTGGTGGCATCCGCCGGGACCGTGAAGTCGAGCGACAGCTCGGCCCAGGCGTCCGTGTACGGAACCTTGCGCGAGGTGGGCTCGACGTAGCCGCCCGGCGTGGAGAAGCCCGCGTACAGCCTCAGACCGCGGGCGTGCTGCGGGGACAGACCGGTCGCGGAGGGCACGTAGGCCCAGGCGGAGAACCGGTACGTCTTGCCCGGCTTCATGCCGAGCCGCAGCCCGTTCTGGTCGCCGCCGACTTCGGCGAACGCGTCGCCGTTGGCATTGGTTGTCGGCACGACCTTCAGTGAGTCGGTCGACCCGTCCTGGCCGAGCGTGGTGTCCCGGGTGATCGTCGCCGTGTAGGCGGAGAAGCCGGCCGTGTCGGTGGACACGTGCTGCTGGTTGGCGGTCAGTCGCTCGCCCTGCGGCATCCAGCCCCGGTCCGTGCCCCGGGAGGAGGCGGTACGGGAGGAGGACAGGCCGAACTCGTCGGCGTCCGTGACACTGACCGAGTAGTCGCCGGTCAGCAGGTTGACCGAACCAGGGCCGACCTCGTCAGATGCGGCGCCGTCGGCGTTCGGGTCGACGGTGAAGCCCCGCCACTCGCTGATGTACGCGGGGTCGGTGTCGCTGTTGGTGTAGAGCTGTGCGCGGACCTGGACGACGCCGCCGATCTGGCCGAGGGTCTCCAGGACCGACCAGTTGGCGTGCGGGCCTATCTCCGACAGCGGCGTCTTCGCCGCGGTGACCGGCGTGTTGTCGGACTTGGTGAGGTTGGCCAGCGGGACCGGGTGGATCGTCGCTCCCGGGCCGCGGCGCCACTCATAGCTGATGCGCGTGTACTTGGGCTGAGCGTCGACGGCCAGCTTGACGCGGCGCGCGCTGACCGAGCCTTCGGCCGGCTGCACCATCGCGCCCTGGCCGACCAGGAAGTCGTAGAGCACTGCCGTCGAGACGTTGCCCGCCTCGTCCTTGGTCTGGACGCGCAGGGTGCGGTGACCGTCAGCGGCCGGAGTGAGGGACACCGTCGTGGCCCCGGTGGCGGCCAGGTTCACCGCGGTGGCGCCGTCCAGCGAGTAGACGTACCCAGCCAGGTCGGTGGTGCCAGAGGCCGGAGTGAAGGTGAACGTGCCCGGCGTACCTCCACTACCGTGCCAGGCACCGTCCTGCGGATAGTCCGTGGACGTCACGAACGGGGCGCCTGGCTTGGTGGTGTCGACCGTGAAGGTCTGCCAGGCCGACCAGGTGCCGTTCCAGTCCTGGCCGTCGTAGACCGCCGCCCGCCACTTGTACGAGCCGGGGGCGAGGGCCGTGCCCGGGGTCCAGGTCGCGGTGGCGCCGGAGGCCACGTACACCGATTGGCCGGCCTGCAGAGCCGCCGTCCCGGACGACGTCCAGAGCTCGAACGACAGCCGGACGGTGTTGCTGTCGGCATCGGTCGCCTTCGCGGACAGGGTCGGCGTCGTGTCGTTCGTCGCAGCGCCCGTCAGTGGCGACAGCGGAGTGGCCGCACCCGGCTTGGTGTTGTATGTGACCGACAGGTACGGCGTGCCGGAGGCAGCGTTACCGGAGTTGAACCGCTTCCAGGCGTACTCGTCGGTCTCGTCCGTCGCCCGGATGCCGAGGGTGTTGGTTCCGTTGCCGTTGGCTGCCCAGGCGGCTGCCAGGCTCGTGATGTCCGTGCTCACCCACCCGTCAGCGCAGGACGACGAGTAGCCCTTGGTGGCTGTGGACGTCGACCACTTCTTGTTCCAGCTCGGCTGGGCCGTGTAGCGGGTGCTGGTGGAGGCGGAGCTCGTGTCCCAGACTTCCCAGCTGCGCGCACTGCACGACCAGGAGTGGAAGTTGTACAGGTTCAGGCTGGCGGACTTGATCACCTTGCCGGTGATCTTGGACATCGGGAAGGCGAGGAACGACTTGGCTATCTGGCCGGAGCCGTTGTTGCCCAGCTTCAGCTCGGTCGACGTCGACTGGTCGGTGGTGTAGCCCTGCTGCACGAAGGTGTCGAAGCTCGTGCCGATGTTCACGGCCGGGTCGACGGTCACCGGGAACTTTGTTGCCGGGTCGGCGAGGAAGGCCGCGTCCGGGGTCAGCGTGAGGTCGACCGTGTCGCCGTTCTGGGTGACCTTCAGGCCGACGTCGGCCTTGCGCTCGTGCTCGCCCGAGTTCGGGTCGACTGTCGCGTCCCACATCACCGGCGCGGGCAGGACACCGACGTTCTTGCCGGTCTGGGGGTCGAGGAACGACACCGACCGGTCCGCGTTCGCCTTGACCGTCAGACCGTTGGCCTGAAGCGTCATCGTCACCGAACCGTTGGCGTCGACGGCGCTACGGTCCTTCAGCTCCAGGAACTGCTCGAAGCCCGTACGGGTCGACTCGACGATCATGTCGGTGCCGGGCGCCACACCCGGGTACCGCGCCTCGGTCCCGTGCACGGTCGGGTCGGGCAGGGCGCCGCGCCACGAGAGGGTCATCTCGTGCCCCTCACCGCTGTCGAGCGAGACCAGCGGCACGGCGGGCGTCGTCTTCTCGCCCGGCTCGCCACCCGATGCCTCGATCCGCGCGACATCCGCGGCCGACGACTTGCCGGCCAGCGTCAGGTCGAGCGGGTGGGCAGCCGCATGGACCCCACCTCCCGGCGCCTCGACCAGGCTCGGGTCGACCTTGCGCCAGGTGCCGTTGTCGTCCTGGAACCGGACGGGTCCGGTGTACGACTCCAGCGACATCGAGCCGTCGGGGTTGGCCCAGCTCGTCGTGGCCTCGGTCCGTTCCCCGGTCACCTCGATCCGCCGGTTCTGCAGCCGGGCCATGAGCAGCGCCGACGCGGCGTCCTCAGCCTCGGCGGGGCCCTGCACCTGCGGTTCCTCGACGGGGGCCTTCGGCGGCTCCGCAGCCGCCATCCCTTCCATCAGTCCGAAGGTCATCACCAACGCCGTGGCCAGGGCTATTCGCCTCATCCGGCCAGGCGAAGGCACCGGATGCCGCTCGCTCAGAGCGGACGTCCGTTGTCTCATCCTGTTCGTTCCTCCCCTTACCGATCACCTGTTGGCGATCAGGGGGAACTTATCGAGATCGGACAACGGCCATATCTGGATGACTGCTCATCAAGCTGGCATCTTGTGAGGGAAATATGTTGCAACTGTGTCTCGGCGTTCACGTGCTACGGCTCTGCTTTGGTCAGGAGCCGGTTCCCGCTGGCCAGGGATCTGTTCTGAACTGTCAACACACGGGCGTCGAGCGAGGCGCGGGTTCCGCTCCCCGACGAGTAACCGCCTCTACCGGCCCTTGGGGCACGGCCTTCGCGAGCGGCGGCCAGACAGCTTGGGCAGGGACCGCGGGTCACGGCTCCAGCAGTCGGCGGACGGTGTGCACCATCTCCGGAACGCCGGCGGTGGCCTGCCGTTCGAGTGCCGCGGCGACGGGCTGGACGTCCGCACAGGCCACGTGGTCCATCGGGAGCTGGAGGCGGTGGCGGCTCACCAGTTCGGCGATCACCCGTGGGCCGATCGCCTGACCCTGTGCCGCCGGGTCCACGAAGACGGCCGCTCCCGTACGTGACACCGCACTGACCAGGGTCTTCCAGTCCATGGCCGGGCTGTCCAGGGCCCGCAGGTCGATCACTTCCGCCGAGCAGCCGTGGGCGGCGAGCTCCTCCGCGGCCGCCAGCGTCCACGACAGTCCGGCTCCGTAGCTGAGGAGGCTGACATCGGTGCCGCGCCGGACGAACCGGACTCCCTCCAGGGGCAGCTTCGCGGTGAAATCAGCCTCAGTCACGGAGAACACCTCGTCGTACAAGGACGAGAACTCCACGAGCAGTACCGGGTCCGGACAGTCCAACGCGGAATTGAGAATGCCGAGGTACTCCCGGGGATCGGCGGGGGCGAACACCCGCCAGCCGGGAAACGACGTGAACAAGCCTGCCGGGTTCAGCCCGTGCTGCGGGCCGTAACCGAGCCCGATCGGAACCTTCGCTCGGACGATCACCGGAGCCTGCGTGGTGCCGGAACTGAACACCGGCCACCGCGTCGAGGGCGACACCAAGTCCGCGGCCGGTGTCCGCACCATCCACCTGCCCGCCTTCCTCCACATCGAGGTCAAGCGGCACCTGGACTGGCTCGCGGAGAAGGACCCCGACGGGTTGCTGTTCGTGGGGAAGAGGGGGGCGCCTTTCCGGCGGACCACCTTCGGCCGGAAATGGGCGAAGGCCCGCGCCAAGGTCGGCCTGCCGAAGGACTTCCGCTTCCACGACCTCCGGCACACGGGCCACACCCTCTCCACCCAGTCCGGCGCCACGCTCAAGGACACGATGGTCCGCGTCGGCCAGTCCTCGGAGAAGGCCGCGATGATCTACCAGCACTCCGACGACGAACGTCAGCAGGAGGTCGCTGGGGGTATCGATGCACGGGTCCGGGCCGCCCGTGACAAGTCGAAGGCCCAGCCGAGGCAGGCGCGAGAAGCCTGATGATTCGGGGCCGGGGGCGGAGCGCCTTCCCGGCCCCGAGGGCAGGTTGTCCACGGTCTGCCCGCAAGATGGTGTCGTTCAGCTGGTCTCGGCGGGCAGTTTGGCCACCTCGTGCGTCTGGGGTGTCCCGCCTAGCTCGGTGAGCTTGTCCGAGACTGCCTGGGTCTCGAAGTCCCAGGTGAGCACGCCGACCGCCGCGTGGCCGGCGTCCAGCTCGCCGCTGATCCGGGTCGCGTCCTCGTCGCTCATCTTCAGGCCCTTGTGGAAGAACTGGCCGATGACCCCGCCGCCGGCGGCGCCGCCCAGAAGACCCCCGGCCAGGGACAGCCCGCCGGTGGGGATCGCGGCCACCACGCCCAGGGCGACGCCGATGCCCATACCGTGCTTTCCCGCGCGCCGGCCCAGTTTGTGTTCCTTGACCTTGCCGTTGTCGTCCTTGACGAGTACGCCGATGGCGTCGACCCGCATGTACTCGCTGGCCTTCTCCCAGTTCCTCAGCGTCTCGGCCGCCGCGTCGGCGGCGTCCTCGGTGTCGAAGAACGCGAGCACCAGTTCCTGCTTGTCGCCGCCGACGTCCTCGCGGAGCTTGCGCGGGGTGATCGCCTCGCTCCGGCTCACCCCGTGACGTTCCAGCCAGGCGAAGACCTTCTCGCCGCCGTCGGAGTTCCCGGCCAGCTCGGACTTCATCCAGTCGCGGAGCGCGTTCTCGTGGTCGTAGAGGTCGTCCGCGAGCGTCTTCAGCTCCGGAGAGTCGGTGTGCTTGCCCATGTGCTCGTACAGCTCATCGGCCTCGGCAGTCTCGATGCTCGTGATCTCGGCCAGGTGCTTGAACGAGAGGTGGCGCGCGAACGCTTCACCCTCGCGGCCCAGCTTCTCCGCTTCCTCCAGGGTGATGTGCACGCCCAGGCTGTGGCCCAACGGCTCGCAGTCGTGGATGTTGATCCACTCCATCGTCGCGCACGCCGTGAACACGTCGGCATGCTCGGGAAACCTCTCGGCCGCTGCCTCGAACAGCCCCACCCCGAACAGTTCGCCCTCCCACGACACCTTCAGCAGCGCCTTCTCGCTGCGACCGACGTCGAGTCGCTTCTTCTCCACGAACGTCACGATGAACTCCCTTCCGGCCCGGCCGGCTGCTGCGCGGGCCGGGTCCCGTGCCCGCCGGCGTGCACGGCACTGCCGCGGACGGTGCGATTCCCACCGTAGGCGCGCCCCCCTGCATGCGCTCATCGGCCACATCGGGCCGCGATCGTCACGACTGACTGGCGCGGCGCCATGCGCTTGAGGGCGGGGCTTGCTGTGTGTCCCCCGTACGGCAGATCCCTCCGCGGCGCGGTCGCCGGCCGTCTGCCGAGCGAAGACGCGAATCCATGGCGCCACGTGACGCAGGTCAACCGGACATGTGTCTCTGTGTTCGGTCTGGCGGCCTGCCTGCGCGATGCGCGTGGTGCGGCCGATGGCCTCCGGCCAGGGAATTTATGGGAGTTGGGGCACGCGGAGGGCACGACAGCCCCCAAGAGGTCTAGACAGTGACGAAGGCCCAGGTCGCTGACCTGCGCTCGGCGATACCCGTGGTGACCGCTGTTCACCGCCTCGAAGGGCACGGACGGGGCACGACCGGCTTCCTCGGAGATGCGGCGCTCCCTCCGCGTGTCCGATGCTCGGCGATCAGTCGTCGAGTGGGCTTTCCGCTTCCTGGAGTCTCTCGGCGATGTCATCGGCCCACTCCTGAGCCCACCGGCGGAGCTCGATGGTCTGCTGGTCGTCGAGTCCGTAGGCCGCGAACTCGGTGTCATCGATCCAGTCCGCGCCGGCGAGCCGGGCCTGTAGATCGGAGAGGTCGAAGCTGTCACGGGCGTGGCGGCGGCCGAGCTCTTCGAGCTCGATGTGACTCCAGCGATCCGTTGCCGCTCGGACGTCGATCAGGTCACGCGCCAGGCCCCGGTCCGCCAGCGCGCGAACCTTCGTGCCGACCACGTCCTCCAGGGAAAGCACCAAGCCGTGCTGGGTCTTCACAGGCGGACGCCAGAGTGTTTCCTTGAGGACATCGACCTCGCACTCCTCACCGGTGGAGGTGTCGGTGACGATGAGCCGCGCGGACAGCGGGTCGGTTTCCAACGCGCGTACCCGCCAGCCGCGTTGCTCGAGCCCGGCGCGCACAGCGGCGGTGATCTTCTCCATCGGCTCTGGGTTCTCGGTGGCGACATCGAGGTCCTTGCTGAGCCGGTCGACCAGACCGTGTGCCTGGACGGCGTAGCCACCCGTGAGCACGAGAGGGTAGACATCGCCCACGGCGAGGACATCCGCGAGGAGCCGCCGATGCAGTTCCGTGAGATTCACGCAGCGGCCTGGGCGTCGGGCGTCAGTTCGTTGAAGGCGTCCTCCCAGACATCGCGGATGTCCCGGCTGATCAGTGTGCGCAGGACGGGCCACATGACGACGAGCAGATCCCGGTTCAGGTAACGGACCAGGTCATCGTGCTGCCCTTCGGCCAGCACGATCCGATAGCAGCCCATCCGCAATCGGGGCTGGTCGAGGTCGAACCGAGACAGGCCGGACCACGCGAGGTGCAGTGGAAGGTCGACGTGGCCGTGGGCGGGCCCGCCGAGCTCCGAGAGCTTGGCGGGAAGCCGCCTGGCAAATCTGGTGCGGCGGAGCTCGGAAACACTGGGCGTGGCTGCCATGCCTTGATTATTCCGCAGGAGGGCGAGGCGGGCCGTGTTTCCGGTGCAGGTAACACCCGGCTCAGAGCTTCTACCTGGCCGCAGTGGCGGTAACGCTGCCGTAAGGGCAGGTCAGAGTACTCATGTGACACCTCCGGCAAGACAATGCGATGTTCATGCCCTCCGCGTGCCCCATCTCGCGGGGCTGAAGAGCGTACGAACGGCGAGACCGGCCTGCCAACGACGAAGGCCCTGGTCTCTGACCAGGGCCTTCTCTCAAGAGCGGATGACGGGAATCGAACCCGCGCTATAAGCTTGGGAATCACCCGGCACTTGACCTCTATATGGCATCTGACCTGCGAAAACGTGTGGCAATGACCTCGTCCTGGCTGCTTCGTCCCGCCCCATGGTGACCGCTGTTCACCGCCCCTACTGGCACGTTGTGGCACGGCCCTCCACAGCAGGGGAAGGCACCGCTGCTGCCTTTGGACAGCACGAGCGGCGACCTGGCGGGCAGGGCGCCGAATTCTGTCCCGCACCCGGTACCCGTAGGCGGTCGTGCGTCAGCGCCGACGATCGTGCCGTCGCGAACCGTGTAGGTGCCTTCGGAGATCCTCGTCGAGCCGTCGGCCTGTGCGGCCTCCAGCCGCACGGAGACGGTGTCGCCGGCTGTGCCGACGCCAGGTCCTACCAGCTGCTCCACTCGACGGCGCGCCCGGAGGCCGAGGGCTGATCCGGCTGTGGTCCGCATCGGCCGCCGACCTCGGCCTCGTGGCGTCCGCGCGTGCCCTGGTAGGGCAGTAGGCCATCCGCATCAGTTCATCGGGCCGCCCCGTGGTTCGCGTTGTCGGATCCATCGCGTGCTCGCAAGGTGGCAGACGGGCCGACTCCAGGTCGGCCGGTGAACCTGATGAGGAGAAGGCCATGCCTACGCTGACGACCCGCGACGGCGTCGAGATCTACTACAAGGACTGGGGCACCGGTCGCCCGGTGGTCTTCATCCACGGCTGGCCGCTGAACGCGGACGCCTGGGAGGACCAGATGAAGCTGGTCGCCGACCACGGCTTCCGCAGCATCGCCCACGACCGCCGGGGCCACGGCCGCTCCGAACAGCCCTGGGGCGGCTACGACTTCGACACCTTCGCCGACGACCTGAACGACCTGCTCACGCAGCTCGATCTGCGCGACGTCACGCTGGTCGCCCACTCCATGGGCGGCGGCGAGCTCGCCCGCTACATCGGCCGCCACGGCACCGGCCGGATCGCGAAGGCGCTCCTGCTCTCCTCGATCACTCCCCTGATGATCAAGACCAACGGGAATCCCGACGGCGTGCCGGCCGAGGTGTTCGACGGCATCAGGGCCGGCCTCCTCAAGGAACGCTCGCAGTTCTGGAAGGACCTCGCGCCGGCGTTCTTCGGCGCCAACCGCCCCGACAACACGGTCACCCAGGGCAACCAGGACGCGTACTGGTACATGGCCATGCACCAGAGCATCAAGGCGGGTGTGGACTGCGTGACGGCGTTCGCGGAGACGGACTTCACCGAGGACCTGAAGAAGTTCGACATCCCGACCCTCATCGTGCACGGCGACGACGACCAGATCGTGCCGATCGACACCACCGCCCGCAAGGCCGCCCAGATCATCCCGAACGCCGTCCTCAAGGTCTACGCGGGCGCCGGCCACGGCATCGCCGGGGTCCCGGGCGAGAAGGAGAAGTTGAACCAGGACCTCCTGGACTTCCTGCAAGGCTGATCAGGGTGAAGGGCACGCGGGCCCGAATAGACAACGACGAAGCCCCAGGTCGCTGACCTGGGGCTTTGTAGAAGAGCGGATGACGGGAATCGAACCCGCGCTATAAGCTTGGGAATCACTCGGTGCTCAACCTGGTGTGTGGTGTCTGACCTGCGGAAACGCACCTTGAACCCCTCGTCCCGCCAGGCCCGGCGGACCCTCTGGTGCCCGCTGTTTACCGCTCCTGCTGGCACGTTGTGGCACGTGTCCTGGGTAGCGTGGGGAGAAGTGGGCGAAGCCGAAGCGGACCGGCGTCGAGCGCGGGAGCCGTGCCGGCGGTACTGAACCCACGACCTCTTCGCCCCGAATGAGGTTCGGCCGTCGCGAGCTTCGCCGGACGGTTCGCATTTCACCTGCCACCAGGCGTCGCTGCACTGGAACCCGCACGGCGTGCGCCGGACCGTCGACACCTTTCCCGTGCGTCTTCGTTCACCGGGGCATGCGGCTCAGTTCCTGAGCCCCGATGGCACGGCGCCCGGAGCAGCCCGAAACAACCACGAAGCCCCAGGTCGTCACAACGGCCTCAGCGCATTCACTCCGCCGAGGCCGCCCTTCCGGATCGTCACACGTGAGAGTGCTCGATCCATGTTCGATTTTACGACTGCGGGCCGGGCAGTGCGAGCGGGCCGACGAGCCATCGGGCGGTTCGGCTCAGCCGCGTTCCTCTTCTTCGGCCTCCATGCGGCGGATTCCCTGGTGGGTGAGGGAGACCATCGCGGGTGTGTTGCCCGGTTCCCAGTCGACGGTGATCAGGCCCTCGCCGGCGAGGTAGGTGCAGGCGGCGGCCAGGTCTTCCTCCGGGATGCGCAGGTCGTTCCGTAGCTTCCGCCCCGGGACTCCGAGGAGGCGGTTGCCTTCGGTGGCTTCGTAGAGGGCGGTCAGGACTCGTTCGCGGTAGACCTGTCGCTCGCGGAGTGTCGCCATGATCGAGTCCCTTGGTTCAGGTGAGGGTCCGATGCTTCTCAGACTTCGTCGACGTGGGTGCCGGTGAGGGGGGACGGTCTGCTGGTGGTGAGCCAGGAGTGGGCGGGCTTTGCAGCGGTTTCGGTGTCGACGGTGAGGTGGAGCCGGGTGCCGCCTTCGGGAACGGGGTAGCTGCGCTGTTCCGTCCCGGCGAAGGAGCGGCGGATCACTTCGGCGACCGCGCGGGCGGCTTCGGGGCTGGCCGCGACGATGCGGATTTCGGCGTGTCCGGCCGAGGGCAGGGTCGCTGTGTCGGTGGGGTACAAGGGGCGTGGTCCCTTCAGGGGCGAGCGAGAGGCCGGCGGGTGGGTTGTCCCGGGTGACGGGTGCCCCACCCGCGGCCTTCGGTCGGAGGAGTGGTCTGAGGCTGGTCAGGGCCAGGTGCCCGTGAGCCTGCGGCGGGAGGCTTGCCCTGTCGACGTGTCCTGCCTTGTCGTCGTGTGGAGGCCGTGGCCGGGCGGCCGGGTGATGGCCGGGAAGGGTTCGTCGAAGTGGTGGGCCGCGATGCGTGCGTCGTGCTGGGCGTTGAGCCGGTGGATCAGGCGCATGCCGAGCGCGATCAGCAGGGTGCCTGCCGCGAGCGTGATCAGGGTCTCCATGGCGTCATCTCCGCTGGTTTCCCGGCAGGGGGATCATCCGCGCGCCGACGACCGGGTGCCGGAGGGGCGGCGGGGCGGACCCGCCGTCGTTCTCCCAGGTGTCTTCGCTGCTGCGGGTGTCCCGCGCATGGCGGCCGGTCGCGGTTTCGCCGGACATCAGCTCAGCGGCGGTGAGGACGCTGCCGGGGATGGCGGCGGCGGTCATGAGCCGGGCGGCTGCGGCGGGTTCGGTCTCGGGCGGGATCACCAGCAGGTCGCAGCGGCCGACGGTGTAGGAGAGCAGGATCATCTTGTCGGGATCCTGTTCCGTGAACCAGCCGACGTGCACGGTGTGCCCGGTGGCGGGAACCTTGTGTGGGACGACGGGCCAGCGGGTGGGGTTCACCATGACGCGTGTGATGCGTCCGTAGCGCTGTTCGAGTGTGTCGACCAGGGGTGGAAGTTCGGCGGTGAGGTCACTCGAGCGAGGCCACCAGGCGCCGTCCAGGAGGCCGGCGAGTGTGGTCTTCGGCGTCAGTGACAGGCGTGCCGAAAGCGGGGGTGCGAGGGTGGTCATGATCGCGGACCCGTCTCCGGGCCGCCCTGCGGGGTGGCCCAGTGCCTTGATCGCCGGAAACGACGTCCGCGTGGGAGCGGGTGTACGAGTTACTCCCGGTATCTTCAGCGTACTCCGTGCCGTGGTCGGGCGATCCGTTCTGACCAGGTGATCTCCCATCGGGAACACCGCCCGGGCCGGTTGCTCGCGGGCGTGATCGCAGGCACGCGGAGTATCGTGAGACCACGGCGGCATCTCGCCGGCCATGAGGTGTCGGCGGCCCCGTGCAGGCAGGCGGACCACTATGGCCGAACCCGACACCCCCACCCCCCGGAAGCTCCTGCCGGACGAGATCCATCGGGCGGTGAAACCCGGCACGGCCCTGCTCCGGCTGCAGACGACGCACTCCCGCGAAGGCGTCCTCGACGGCGCGTGGTGGCCCCGTTCCCGTAACGTCGTGGCCGAGCTGCCCGCCCTGGTGCAGGCGCTCACCGCGCACCTCGGACCCATCACGAGGGTCGGCCTGGATACCGCCGCCTGGGAGGATGTCCCGACCCGTGTGGTCGTCGACGACCGGGTCGTGCACCTCGACTCCTTCCCCGTCGGCGACGACACCGTCCTCATCACACGCGGCGACAACGACCACTTCGCCCTCCTGGTGGTGCCGCCGGACACGACACCCGACGCGGCACGTGACGCCATGGCCCGTGCGGTCGATGCCGGTAACGTCACCCAGGCCGCCGAGATCCTTGTCGCCACGCCTCCCGAACCAGCGACTGACCGCGAGGAGTCGGCATGATCCAGATGGCGGACATTCGTGAGTGGCGAACCCACGACGTGGTGGACGCGCGGGGCCACAGGATCGGTGAGCTGGAGGCGATCTACGTCGACACCACCACCGACGAGCCGGCCATGGCCACGATCCGGGTCGGCCTGCCCACCCGACACCGTCTGGTGTTCGTCCCCCTGGACGGTGCGACGGTGGGGCCCGGCTATGTGAAGGTCGCCCATGACAAGGCACTGGTGAAAAAGAGCCCTTCGATCGACACCGACGACGTACTGCCCGCCGGGGACGAGGAAGCGGTCTTCCGGCACTACGAACTCCCCTACGAGCCCGGGGCGAAAGGCGAACGCCAGCTGGCCCGCCGCTGAGCCCACCAGCCGACCGAGGGGGCAACCCTCATGACGCTCTTCCTGGTCCTGATCATCATCGCGATCGTGCTGGGCATCATCGGTGCCACCGCCGACGGACTACTCTTCCTGCTGATCATCGGCATCGTGCTGCTGGTGGCGGACCTCATCTACGTCGCCATGCGCCTCCGCCGCCGCTCCGCCCACCGCCACCCAGTCCGGTGACCCGGCGCACCGGGGCATCTGACGCGTAAATGGCAGCAGGTCAGGGCGAGTACGGGCAGGGCTGGGCGCCCGGGGGCCGTTGATGGGTAGCCGGGTGACTGGGTCTGCCGTGTCGAGGGCGGTTCGGCCGGCGCGAGGTCAGGCTGCTGCCTCCGCCCGTGCGCCGCTCCGGGTCTCCTGCCGTACGACACACCGGCGCCGGGACGGCATGTGGCGGAGTCAGGCCTCGACGCCCTTCTCCGCCGTCAGCCGGCCCGCGTACAGCAGGCGCAGGTGGCTCCTCGACGGATGGGTGGTGCGGAAGGGCGGGCAGCTGAGGAGCCGGTCGGGGATGCCCCAGGGGATGTGGACGATCTTGCGGCGGTCGGTCTGCGGGGCGAGCTTGAGGAGGTGGTCGGCCATGGCTCCGGTGGGGACGACGATGGCGTCGGCGTCCCGGGCGGTCGCCCGCAGCACCTGGAGCTGGTCGCGGTGGGCTTCGGCGAAGATCAGGTCGGTGCCATGGACCAGGGCGATGCGGGGGTGCGTGGGGTGAGCGCCGCGGTCGCCTTCGGTGACGCCGGCATCGCCCTGAACACTGCCGCGCCCCTCATGCGCCGCCATATCCCCGTGCCCGAGCGCCGAGCGGCTCTGTGGGTCGAAGCAGCCCGTGCCTACAACCAGCAGGGCCGCCTGGCCGAGGGCTACCAGGCTCTTCGCATCGCTGAGACCTGCGCCGCCCAGGACGTACGCCGCCCCGCCGTCCGCGACCTGGTCGCCGACATGGCCGCCCGCGACCGGCGACGTACGCTGCCCGAACTCCACCACTTCAGCCGCCGACTGGGAGTCCCCGCGTGACCGCACAGCCGTTCCTGTACGTCGTCGTCTGCGCCGTCGGCATCGCGGGCGACGCCCACAAGCTGATCAGCGCTGCGCAGGCGCAGGGCTGGGGTGTCGGTGTCATCGCCACGCCCCAGGGGCTCGGCTTCCTTGACACCGAGGCGATTGAGGCCCAGACGGGCTACCCGATCCGCTCGGCTTGGCGCAGCCCCGGCGGCCCACGTCCACTCCCGCCTGCCGACGCCATCGCCGTCGCGCCCGCCACCTTCAACACGATCAACAAGTGGGCGGCCGGCATCGCCGACACACTCGCCCTCGGCATCCTGTGCGAGGCATACGGGATGGGCATCCCGACCGCCGTCCTGCCGTACGTGAACGCCGCCATGGCCGCACATCCGGCCTACGGCCGGAGCCTGGACCAGCTGCGCGAGATGGGCGTGCTGGTCGGGTCGTACGAGCCGCACCGCCCCAAGGCAGGCGGTGGAGCGGACCGCTTCCGGTGGGAGGAGGCGCTGGAGCTCCTGGACGGCAAGATCGCAGGCTCTTCCGGAAGGTGATCGCGCACGTTCTGCGAGGAGCCATCAGCGCCGGAACTCTCGGAGCCGAGGCATCACTTTGAGCTTTCGAGTACGTCAACGCGCCATCAGGTCCGACGCTGAGATGAGCAGGCCCTGATGGCGTTCCCATGTATTGCTGGCTCGGCACCGTGCCTCCTGGCGACGGCCACCCTGTTCACAGAATGAACGGGCGACCGTTCTGAAAATGAACGTGACCGCCGTTCCGAAAATGAACAAGTTGCGGCCTGTTCCCTCTCGGAACGGAGCAGGTGTTCCGCGACGGATCATCTTCGCTGTTCCGTCGCGGAACGTGTCGGCCGATCAACGCCGGCGCATGTGTGACGGCGGCTGGCGCGGCGGCTGGCGCGGCGGCCGACGGGTGCGTCGGGGTGGTGGGCGGCGTGTGGTGCTGCGGGCCAAGGCTGCTGCCTGGGCGCGAGGCCCGAGTGTGTGGCGTTGGCCGAGTCGGTGGATGCGCCAGGTCAAGGCGCGGGCGGGGTTGCGGGCGTCATCGAGGGTTCGCTGGTTGAGGGCCTGGTCGAGGAGGGTGGCCGGGTTGTGGCCGGCTGTTTCCGCGTCGGCGAGGACGGTGGCGCGACAATTGCTGTCCACAAGCTTCCGCCCCCATCCCCTGGTCCCAGCGGAGCTGCGCGGGCCAGGGGATGACCAGGGGTGGGGTCCAACACGGACCCCACCCGGCTGTGGCTTAGCGCTCTACTTGGTCGCTCTGGCCAGGTGTACAGGGGATTGTGCGGCCCCGCCGGTCAGGCCGTCGGGCCGAGGTCTCCCTCGATGAGCGTTTGTATGATCTCGGGCCGGTCCCAGAGGGCCAGGATCTCGTTGGCGAGGGCCACGACGGGTAGGTGGTCCTGGTCGCACACCTTGATGGCTGCGGCTTTCAGGGTGCGCGGAACGGCTCCAGCATCCAGGAGGACGCGCCATTCCCGCGCGCCGAGTTCCAGGAACTCCAATCCGGTGAGCCCGGCGACGTCCAGAGGGTCGGACAGCGTGCCGGGGAAGGCGGTGAGAGTGCGCAGGCGAGGCAGGCCGGCGACAGGCGCGAGGCTGAACGGTGTGCCGTCCCAGGTGCCGATGGACAGGACTTCCAGGGCAGGATGGGCGGCGGCCTGGACGGACTCAAGGCGTCCGGTGCCGACCCTGGCCAGAGCCGGAAGCTCATCGCCGCGGCGGTCACGGCGTTCTTCCCGCACCCGGCCCAGAACGAAATCGGTGAGGGAATCGGCCACGAGCTCGGCACCGAGGCTCTGCTCGTGATCGACCAGGATGACCTGCCCGAAGTGCCCGCCCGGGCCAGGAGTCAGGTCGACCGCGAACTCGTCGCCGCCGTTGCTTCCGAAGCCGATCCAGCCCGGTGAGCCGGCCAGGCCCTGCACCGCGGCGTCGGGTGCGGTGTTGACGGCTCGCATCGCACCCAGATCCCAGCTGAGGTGTCGGACAGCCCCGTCAACGGCGTACAGGTGCTCCAAGCCGGAGAGCTCGCAGCCAACAGCCTCACCGGCGCGGTCCGCCGCCTCGAAGTCGTCGCCCCAGTCCACCCGTGTCACCCGGTAGAGAACCTTGAGCTCCTCGGACAGCGTGACACCGAGGCGCGCTTCGGCGGCAGCGATCTCCTCCTCGCTCGCGCCAACGGCGTCGGGCAACCGTTCACGGAGCGTCCGCTCCAGCAACTCCAGATCCGCCGAGGGCGCCGGCACCGCCCCAGGCACCGGATTGGGACGGCGAAGCCATGGCTCGGGAAGGGAACCATCGGCCAGGATGAGCACACCAAGGTCCGGGTAGCCGATGGCCGGTTCCACGACCGGGCTAGGCCAGACCAGGCCGAGCATGGTCCTTCCGTCCGGTTGGGCCTCCGCCCTGAAGGCGATCTCTTGGACTCCGCCGCGCGCGAGCGCCCTTTGGATGTCCTCCACCGCAATCCGCGCTGTCGACGACATAGGTCCTCGATGGGCAAGGCTCCAGCCGTGCTGGCTGATGCGTCCGGCCAAACGGGCCGACTGGGCGGCACGCCGCTCCACGTCGTCGCCCAGCATGAGCCGCAGCACGGGCTCCCAGGCCGCGAATCCGCATACCGATGACAACGGGGGTCTCTGATCAACCATGCGCAGACCGTACGCGGAGCCAAGGACAGAGGAGGCGGCCAACTGGAACGCGCTGTGGCCAAGTGCAGCGCTCAGCCACACCGACCCTGCTTGTGGCGCGGATCGTTGATGTACGTCTCGGTATTCGAGAGCGTCCGAAGCCACTCGACCGAGAGCGGCGGATCTCTGCCCTATCTGACGCCCCGTTACGCTACTTATGGCACGCGAATGGCACGCGAGCGAGCTCGAATAGGTCTGGACAACAAACAAGCCCCAAGTCTCTGACCTGGGGCTTTGCTATGGAGCGGATGACGGGAATCGAACCCGCGCTCTGAGCTTGGGAATCTATGGTGCATAGGTGACCCATATGACCTCTGACCTGCTGCTTCCTTCCCTGGCGGGCTCCATGGGGACTGCCTCTGCCTACCGGATTTGACCGCTGTTCACCGCCCCTAAGGGCACGGCTGGGGCACGCCCCGTGCCCGCATACATCGAACCTACGACGAGGGCCCGCCAGGTCGCGACGGCCTGGTCCGGCACTGGTGAGCGCGTCGCCGGGGTGGAAGAGTAAGTCGTCGATCAGGAAGCTGATGACCCCGTAATCAACAGTGTGTTGACGATTCGGTAGGGTCGCGATGCGCATTCCCCTCCGGACGGTCCCTTACGGGCCATTAGACAAAGGACGCTGCTGTGCCCGCGCACGACTTCCGGTACACCTTGGCGTACCTCGATGCGGAGATAGCCCGCCAGGCGTCTCGGCGCACCCGGCATGAAGCAGGCACCTACGTCAGCGCCGCGGTCGCGGTGGCCGCCGGGGTCCTCTACTTTCTCTACCGCGAGGCCTTCGGGTACGACGCCGCCGCATCCGGCGAGGAAGCCTTGTCGGCGGGTGTCTCCGCGGCTGTCACCTTCACCGCCAGGGCAGGGATCGAGCTCGTCGGTGTGGCCGCCCTCCTCATGACCGTCGTGCACGGGGCTCTCTGGTCCGGCGCGCACACCGCGTATTACCAACGCGTGCAGCGGCGCACCTCGCTTGAGGCTCAGGCAGCTCAGGGAACGGCGGCCCGTGGTTCGAAGCCTGCCCGGGGTGTGTGAAAGCGGACGACTCGGCCCCGTCAGCCTTGCGATCCGGTGACGCGGGCCGGCGATTCACCAGTTGGGGTTCAGGGTGAGCGACGTCGACTCGTTGAGCATCCACGTGTCGAACTCCTCCTGTGTCCCGTAGACCGGCTGTCCGCCGAACTGCCGTGTGAGCTCGGCGAGGTCCGCGAGGGCCTGGGCGGGACGGTCCCCGGCCAGTGCGATCTGGACGCGGCCGAATCGGGGGAGCACCTCACGGGCGACGTAGGCGTTCCGTTCCTTGGCCAGCCGCTCGGTCGCACGGCGCAAGGCGTCGGCCATGAGGACAGCCGTGGCGGCTTCCTGTTCCAGGAGCCGGACCCGGGCTTCCGCCGCGGCATCCGCGCGGGCCGCGACGACGGCGATCTGCAGCCCCTGGACGATGACGGCGGCGGCCACCTGACCCACCACCCCTCCCACCAGCGCGCCGACTACGGGAACGGGCAGGAACGTCTGGCCGACGACACCGCAGCCCCAGGCGAGACTGGTGGAAACGGCTGCGGTCGACGCGCGCGCGGCGAACTGTTTGACGTTGCTCCTTCCCAGCGCGAGGTCCAGCCCGGCCTCTGCCACGGCGAACGCGGCCTGCGCGGTGGCCCCCGGGAGCGTCCCGCCACCCAGCGCGGCCGGCAGGACGCCGGCAGCGGCGGAGATCCGGACGGCTTCGCCGAGCGCGGCCATTCCGCCGGAGCGGGCGGCCCCGCGGACGGCGGCGCCGACCGCGGTGAAGGCGGCGACAGAGGCCGAGGTCTCGCCGGCCCGCACGCGGGCCGTCTGATGGACGGCCGCGCTCACCCCAGCGGTGATCCCGCCCAGCACGGCCGCGGGCCTGGCGGCACCTGCTATCTGCTGCGCCCCAGTGTGCGCGAACTGCCGGTCTGCCCACCGGCGCGGGTCACGAGCCGCCTGGTGTGCTTCGTCGAGCGGGACACCCTCGCTCCGCACGCCGCCGTGTTCGAGGTGGTCGGTCACATGGGCGCGGGCGTCCTGGTAGTTCTCGTACCGAAGTCCCTCCGGGGGCATGGTGAGCCGTTTGTCCAAGAGGTCCTCGACGGCCGACAGCCGGTCGGAGGCCACCAGACGTTGCATGCCGTCGTAGTGGGGCCGGGCGAGCTGCTCGGCGGTGGCGGAGGAATCCTGGTAGAGCTTCGCCTGTGCCTGCCACACGAGGCGGCCCCCGTTGAGCAGACGCAGGTCGGCCGGGTCGGTCTGCGAACCGCCCGGAGCCCACTCGGTGACGACGGCACGCACCGAAGAGCCCTTGTCTATGGCGGACAGGTTGAAGGACAGCGCATGCATCAGCTCGAAGAGGTGTCCCGCGCGCTGCTCGTTGCCGATGTTCACATAGCGGGTGGCAAGGGCTCCCGCCGTCTTCCTGACCCGCAGTGTCTCCAGGGTGGCGAGGGCCAGACGTCGGGTCGCACTGTCAGCCAGCGCCCAGGCGGCGGCGTCGATGCCACCAAGCAGCGGCCGGCCCACCGGCTTCGGCGGCCGGTCGCTCGCTGGCCGGTCGCTCACTGGGCGGTCACGAGGGCTTCGAGCCGGATACGGGTGTCCTTCACCACGCGCTTCGACAAGTCGGTGACATGACCGTCATCGTCGGTGATCGGAGTTCCCATGACGGCGACCATGGCACCGGCTAGCCCGACGAGAACGGCCACCTCGGCTCGCTGCGTGGGCGTGTAGACGGCGTAGTCGTCCTGACCGTCCACCAGGGTCCGCAAGGCGGGCAGTCTGCGCCGTATCTCCTTGCGGAGTCGGTCCAGCAGCTGCCGCACCTGGCGGCTGCGCTTGCCCGAGGCTTCGACACGTGCTTCTCTGGCACGGAGTTCAGCGGCGAGCTTATTGAGTTCGGCGGCGACGCCACGCTGCTCGCGCAGGTCGTTGCGGCCCTTCCACTCGAAGAATCCGCCCAGCGCCAGCAGAACAGGCAGTGCCACGATGCCGGTGAGCACCGCCGTCCCCGCCGCCACCCCGCCGCCGCCCGCCGTTAGTGAGCCGCCGCCCAGCCAGGCGAGCGTGGCACTCGTCGCGGCCGCTCCGGACAGGGCGGAGATGGCTGTTCCCGTGGATGCGGCGGCGAATGCCCCCACTGCGGCGAACGTGACCGCCCCCGCACCGGCCCCGACGGCGACACCGCCCGCCAACGTAGCAACCGCGTTCACCGCGTCCAGTTGGATACGGCGTACTTCCACATCCGTCAGTTCCGTCTCCGCAGGCTCGGCGATGGCCACCAGTTCGGCCAGGTCCACGTTCTTCAGACGGGAGAACACATCGACGAACGGCACGAGTGCCTTGTCGTAAGCCCTGCGCCGGGTTCGCTCCTGTGCCTCGGTCTCGGCCACGAGGCGCTCGGTGAGGCACTCTTGCCGCTGGACCAGCTTCTTGTGCCGACGCCCATTCTTCTTGGCCAGTCCCATTGCGTCGAAGATGGCTATGCCCACCTGAGCTGCTCCCCGTCCCGGCCGCGGCTGAGCGGCTCGCTGGTCTCTGTGCGCGGAAGTCATTACCCGCGGGTGCCTGCTCCGCACCATTTTGCAACAAGTTGTTGATGTCCGTAGCCGTTATGCTCCATCATCGTTGCCCAATCTGACGTGGCATGAGGGCACTTGTCGCACATGAAGGACGTGCGGGCCTGAGAGGTCTAGATAACAAAGAAGGCCCAGGTCGCTGACCTGGGCCTTCTTGTAAGAGCGGATGACGGGAATCGAACCCGCGCTCTGAGCTTGGGAAGCTCATGTTCTACCATTAAACTACATCCGCGCAGCGGACCGGTGATCGGTACCGCAGACTCGGACACTGTACCCCATCGCGAAGTTGAGGCGTACCTCCCCGTGACGGAGTGCCGCCTGGAGCGGTGTCCTCTTGATCCCCTAATGTGGCTGTCTCGTCCACCACTTGTCGGGGAAGGGACTTGATGGGTTCGATGGAGCGCACCGTCGTCCGTTGTGTCGAAGGGCATGTGTTCAGTACCGCTTCGTTCCCGCTGCAGCAGCTCGGTGCCGGGCGGATCGGGCCAGGGCGGCTCATTCGGTGTCCGCGGTGTGCGCGGTTGAGGCACGCGGTGCCCGTGGAGCTTGAGCAGCGCTGATGGTATCCGGGGCGCGGAGTCTTCCCGATTGGGGGAGGTCCGCGCCCTCTGCGTATCGTGGGGGCGTGCTTCTCTCAGACAAGGACATCCGGGCCGAGATCGATGCCGGACGGGTGCGCATCGACCCGTACGACGAATCCATGGTGCAGCCCTCGAGCATCGACGTGAGGCTTGACCGCTTCTTCCGGGTGTTCGAGAACCACCGGTACCCCCACATCGACCCCGCCGTCGAGCAGCTCGACCTGACCCGCGAGGTCGAGCCGGAGGGCGACGAGGCGTTCATCCTGCACCCGGGCGAGTTCGTGCTCGCCTCGACCTACGAGGTCATCACGCTGCCGGACGACATCGCCTCCCGCCTGGAGGGCAAGAGCTCCCTCGGGCGGCTCGGGCTCGTCACGCACTCGACCGCCGGGTTCATCGACCCCGGGTTCTCCGGGCACGTCACCCTGGAGCTGTCGAACCTCGCCACCCTGCCGATCAAGCTGTGGCCGGGGATGAAGATCGGGCAGCTGTGCATGTTCCGGCTGAGCTCGCCCGCCGAGCACCCGTACGGCAGCGAGCGCTACGGCTCGCGCTACCAGGGGCAGCGGGGGCCGACGGCCTCGCGCTCGTACATGAACTTCCATCGGACCCAGGTGTGAGGCGGCGGCCGGCATGAGTGAAGTACGCGAGAACCTGACGTACGAGGGCTTCGGGCGCGCGATCCGCGAGCTCGCGCAGACCATCGCCGACGACGGCTACGAGCCCGATGTCGTTCTCTCCATCGCTCGCGGCGGCGTCTTCGTCGCCGGCGGTCTGGCCTACGCGCTCGACTGCAAGAACATCCACCTCGTGAACGTCGAGTTCTACACCGGGGTCGGGACCACGCTCGAGATGCCCGTCATGCTGGCGCCCGTCCCCAACGCGATCGACTTCTCCGACAAGAAGGTCCTGATCGCCGACGACGTCGCCGACACCGGCAAGACCCTCAAGCTCGTCCACGACTTCTGCGTCGACCACGTCGCCGAGGTGCGCTCCGCCGTCATCTACGAGAAGTCGCACTCCCTCGTGAAGTGCGAGTACGTGTGGAAGAAGACCGACGAGTGGATCAACTTCCCCTGGTCCGTCGAGCCGCCCGTCGTGAAGCGCGAAGGACAGGTCCTCGACGCCTGAGCACGGATACGGATACGGATACGGCATGAGGAAGGCCCCCACCGCCGCGGTGGGGGCCTTCCTGTCGTCCAGGGCGTCTCAGAGGGTGCCGAGCTTGATCAGGCTCAGCAGCCCGATCAGCTGGATCGCCGACGCGCCCAGCGCCTTCGGCCACGGCAGGTCGTGCGAGCGGCTCACCATCATCGTGAACAGCGCGCCCGCCGCCAGCCAGGTGACCCAGCCGAGGACCTGCACCAGGCCGTTCTCGCCGCCGAGGAAGACCGCGAAGACCAGCCGGGGCGCGTCCGTGATCGACATGATCAGCATCGACAGGCCGACCGTCGGCTGCCAGGTGCCGTCGCCGCCGAGCTGGCGCGCCAGGGTGTGGGTGACCGCGCCCAGGATCAGTCCGCCGAGGACGAAGCCCACGCCGGTCATCAGGACGTACGGGATCGCCGTCGACAGGGTCGCGTTGATGGCCTCGTCGCGGGCCTTGTCGAAGCCGAAGATCGCGAGCAGTCCGTAGAGGAACGTGACGACCAGCGCCGGGCCCCAGACGGCGTGGTCCCGCATCTGCAGGAACGTCGGCGCCGGGCGCAGCACGATGCCGCTCAGCAGGGCCTTCCAGGGCAGGCGCGGGCCGGCCGGGGCGGCGGGGGCCGCACCGGCGTTGTACGTCGCGGCGTCGCCGTACGGGTCCTCGTTCACGCTGAACATCTGCGTGTGCCCCGGGGTGTTCGCCGCGTAGTGCTGCTGCTGTTGCTGCTGCCCTCCGTACGGGTCCCCGAAGTACTCCGGCTCCCCGTGCGCGCCGCCGCCGCCCTGCGGGCCCTGCTGGGGCCACTGCTGCTGCGGGTGGGGCGGCGGGGCCGCGTTGTACCCGTACGGCGCCTGCTGCGGTTGTTGTTGCGGGGGGCGGTTGTCCCGGCCGCGTCCGTTCCTGAATCCAGCCACGCCTCTGAACGTACCCGTTCCCCCTGTGAGGGCGCTCGTTTGCCCCTGTGCTTGCCACTGAGCTGTGACATCCCCTAGGGGTTCTGGGGCGTTCACCGAGCCGTCGTACGACGAGAAGGGCCGCCCCGCATGCGCGCGGGGCGGCCCTTCTCGTCGTACGGACGTACGGACGTACGGACTACTCGGCCGACACCGGTTCCGACTCCGGCTCCGGCTCCGGCTCCGCCGGCAGCTCCTCCACCGGCGTCTTCACCGAGTCGAGCAGCAGCTGCGCCACGTCCACGACCTGGACGGACTCCTTGGCCTTGCCCTCGTTCTTCTTGCCGTTGACCGAGTCGGTCAGCATGACCAGGCAGAACGGGCAGGCGGTGGAGACGATGTCCGGGTTGAGGGACAGGGCCTCGTCGACGCGCTCGTTGTTGATGCGCTTGCCGATCCGCTCCTCCATCCACATCCGCGCGCCGCCGGCGCCGCAGCAGAAGCCGCGCTCCTTGTGGCGGTGCATCTCCTGCTGACGCAGGCCCGGGACCTTGTCCATGATCTCGCGCGGGGGCGTGTAGACCTTGTTGTGGCGGCCCAGGTAGCAGGGGTCGTGGTACGTGATCAGACCCTCGACCGGCGTCACCGGGATCAGCTTGCCCTCGTCGATGAGGTGCTGGAGCAGCTGCGTGTGGTGGATGACCTCGAACTCGCCGCCCAGCTGCGGGTATTCGTTCGCGATCGTGTTGAAGCAGTGAGGGCAGGTCGCGACGATCTTCTTCGAGGACTTCGGCTTCTTCGTCGACTCGTCGTCCTCGTCCTCGCCGAACGCCATGTTCAGCATCGCGACGTTCTCCTGGCCGAGCTGCTGGAACAGCGGCTCGTTGCCCAGGCGCCGCGGCGAGTCACCGGTGCACTTCTCCTCGCCGCCCATGATCGCGAACTTGACGCCCGCCATGTGCAGCAGCTCGGCGAAGGCCTTGGTGGTCTTCTTGGCCCGGTCCTCCAGGGCGCCGGCGCAGCCGACCCAGTACAGGTAGTCGACCTCCGTCAGATCCTCGACGTCCTTGCCGACGATCGGGACCTCGAAGTCGACCTCCTTGGTCCACTCGACGCGCTGCTTCTTGGCCAGACCCCAGGGGTTGCCCTTCTTCTCCAGGTTCTTGAGCATCGTGCCGGCCTCCGAAGGGAAGGCGGACTCGATCATCACCTGGTAGCGGCGCATGTCGACGATGTGGTCGATGTGCTCGATGTCGACCGGGCACTGCTCCACGCACGCACCGCAGGTGGTGCAGGACCACAGCACGTCCGGGTCGATGACGCCGTTCTCCTCGACCGTGCCGATCAGCGGGCGCTCGGCCTCGGCGAGAGCGGCGGCGGGGACGTCCTTCAGAGCCTCGGCGGACGCCTTCTCCTCGCCCTCCATGGTCTTGCCGCCGCCGGCCAGCAGGTACGGCGCCTTGGCGTACGCGTGGTCACGCAGCGACATGATCAGGAGCTTGGGGGAGAGCGGCTTGCCCGTGTTCCAGGCGGGGCACTGCGACTGGCAGCGGCCGCACTCGGTGCAGGTGGAGAAGTCGAGGATGCCCTTCCAGGAGAACTGCTCGACCTGGGAGACACCGAAGACGGCGTCCTCGGCCGGGTCCTCCCAGTCGATCTCCTTGCCGCCGGTCGTCATCGGCTGCAGCGCGCCGAGGGCGGTGGAGCCGTCGGCCTCGCGCTTGAACCAGATGTTCGGGAAGCCGAGGAAGCGGTGCCAGGCCACACCCATGTTGGTGTTGAGGGAGACCGTGATCATCCAGGTGAAGGACGTGACGATCTTGAGCGCCGCGAAGAAGTAGGTGAGGTGCTGGATCGTGTTCAGGTCCAGCCCGTCGAGCAGCGCGATCAGCGGGTACGAGGCGAAGAAGCCCGGCTCCCAGCTGGTCACGTGGTGCTGGACGCCCTCCAGGGCGCGCAGCGTCATGATGCAGACGCCGACGATCAGGATGACGCCCTCGACGAAGTACGCCTGGCCCGTCTTGGAGCCCGCGAAGCGGGACTTGCGGCCCGCCTTGCCCGGCCGGCTCAGCTGCCGGATCACGATCAGGGTCACGATGCCGAGGACCGTCATCAGACCGAGGAACTCGGTGAAGACCTCGTACGGCAGCCAGTCGCCGATGATCGGGATCAGCCAGTCGGCCTGGAAGAGCTGGCCGAAGGCGTTGACGATCGTGAGCAGCAGCGCGAAGAAGCCCACCGCCACGAACCAGTGCGCCACGCCGACGACGCCCCAGCGGTTCATGCGTGTGTGGCCGAGGAACTCCTTGACCAGCGTGATGGTGCGCTGCTTGGGGTCGCCGGTGCGCGTGCCCGCGGGTACGGGCTGACCGAGCCGCACGAAGCGGTAGATCTGCGCGATGGCGCGGCCGAACAGCGCGACGGCTACCACCGTGATGACGATCGACACGACGATCGCGGCGAGTTGCATGAGGGGCTCCTCGGGCGGGCCTGCGAGGCGGAGTGCCGGCACTCTCGAGTGTGGCACTACTAAGCGGTAACTTATTCAGTCCGTGCTGAGATTACCCTTCGGGGCGCCACCCTGTAAGCGGCCCCTGCGGTGATCTGTGTCGCTCAGGCAAGCCTTGCCGCGCGGCGTCTACGGACTGCTGGAAGCGTACGCGCCAGGATCGCCAGATCCATTCCCAGCCAATGATGGTCCACATAGTGGAGATCGAGCAGCTCGCGCTCCTCCCAGGGCAGCTCCGAGCGCCCGCTGATCTGCCACAGGCCGGTGAGGCCGGGGCGCACCGAGAGCCGGCGGCGGTACTCGCCCGTGCACTCGCGGTGCCCGGGGGCGAGCGGACACGGCCCGACCAGCGACATCTCGCCCCGTACGACATGGAGCAGCAGGGGCAGCGCGGCCAGTGGGCTCTTCGTGCGGAAGGTGACCATCGTGAAGGGCCGTCCGTCGCGGCCCGCGACCGTCCGGCGGCGCAGCATCCCGCCGGGGCCGGCCGTGGCGAGGGCGACGGAGAGCGCGACCGCCGCGAGCAGGGGGGACAGGAGGGCCAGCAGGACGAGTCCGGCGAAGAGGTCGAGTGCGCGCTTGGCCGCCATTCCCCACACCCTTTCGAGGGACGCTTATGGGATATTCGTGGGATATGCCCGCTATGCCCGTCGAGGGCTCCCCGGACTCTCTCACGGGGAGGGGTGATCGGCCGGGAAATGACGCGGAATGCCGCGGAATGCCGCTGAGCGCCGCTGAACGCCGCTGAACGACGCACCTCCGGCGGCTCTTTGAGTGGCTCGCAGGGCGAAGAGTTGAGTCGCCTCCGCTCAGGTCTGTTGACGGGTTGCGGTCCGTCGTGCATCCTTGAGTCAGTTCCACTCAAGTCAGTCAGCTGGAGGAATCGAAATGGCACGTGCGGTCGGCATCGACCTGGGCACGACTAACTCCGTCGTCAGCGTTCTGGAAGGCGGCGAGCCCACCGTCATCACCAACGCCGAGGGCGCCAGGACCACGCCGTCCGTCGTCGCTTTCGCGAAGAACGGTGAGGTGCTCGTCGGCGAGGTCGCCAAGCGCCAGGCGGTCACCAACGTCGACAGGACCATCCGTTCGGTCAAGCGCCACATGGGCACCGACTGGAAGATGGACATCGACGGCAAGAGCTTCAACCCGCAGCAGATGAGCGCCTTCATCCTGCAGAAGCTGAAGCGCGACGCCGAGGCGTACCTGGGCGAGAAGGTCGTGGACGCGGTCATCACCGTGCCCGCGTACTTCAACGACTCCGAGCGTCAGGCCACCAAGGAGGCCGGCGAGATCGCGGGCCTCAACGTCCTGCGCATCGTCAACGAGCCGACCGCGGCCGCCCTGGCCTACGGCCTGGACAAGGACGACCAGACGATCCTCGTCTTCGACCTCGGTGGCGGCACCTTCGACGTGTCCCTCCTGGAGATCGGCGACGGCGTCGTCGAGGTGAAGGCCACCAACGGTGACAACCACCTCGGTGGTGACGACTGGGACCAGCGTGTCGTCGACTACCTGGTGAAGCAGTTCGCCAACGGCCACGGCGTCGACCTGGCCAAGGACAAGATGGCTCTCCAGCGTCTCCGCGAGGCCGCGGAGAAGGCGAAGATCGAGCTGTCGTCCTCCACCGAGACGTCGATCAACCTCCCGTACATCACGGCCTCCGCCGAGGGCCCGCTGCACCTGGAGGAGAAGCTCACCCGCGCTCAGTTCCAGCAGCTGACCGCCGACCTCCTGGAGCGCTGCAAGACGCCGTTCCACAACGTCATCAAGGACGCGGGCATCAACCTGTCCGAGATCGACCACGTCGTTCTCGTCGGTGGCTCCACCCGTATGCCGGCCGTCGCCGAGCTCGTCAAGGAGCTGACCGGTGGCCAGGAGGCCAACAAGGGTGTGAACCCGGACGAGGTCGTCGCCATCGGTGCCGCCCTGCAGGCCGGTGTCCTCAAGGGTGAGGTCAAGGACGTCCTGCTGCTGGACGTGACGCCGCTGTCGCTTGGTATCGAGACCAAGGGCGGCATCATGACCAAGCTGATCGAGCGCAACACCACGATCCCGACCAAGCGGTCCGAGATCTTCACGACGGCCGAGGACAACCAGCCGTCGGTGCAGATCCAGGTGTACCAGGGCGAGCGTGAGATCGCGGCGTACAACAAGAAGCTCGGGATGTTCGAGCTGACCGGTCTGCCGCCGGCCCCGCGTGGTGTGCCGCAGATCGAGGTCGCGTTCGACATCGACGCCAACGGCATCATGCACGTGACCGCGAAGGACCTGGGCACGGGCAAGGAGCAGAAGATGACCGTCACCGGTGGCTCCTCGCTGCCGAAGGACGAGGTCGACCGGATGCGCCAGGAGGCCGAGCAGTACGCGGACGAGGACCACCGTCGTCGCGAGGCCGCCGAGACCCGTAACCAGGGCGAGCAGCTGGTCTACCAGACGGAGAAGTTCCTCAAGGACAACGAGGACAAGGTCCCCGGTGAGGTCAAGGCCGAGGTCGAGACCGCCGTCGCCGAGCTGAAGGAGAAGCTCAAGGGCGAGGACACCGCGGAGATCCGTACCGCCACCGAGAAGGTCGCGGCCGTCTCCCAGAAGCTCGGCCAGGCCATGTACGCCGACGCCCAGGCCGCCCAGGCCGCCGGCGGCGACGCCCCGCAGGGCGAGGCCAAGGCCGACGACGACGTCGTCGACGCCGAGATCGTCGACGACGAGCCCAAGAAGGGCGGCGCGGCCTGATGACGGAGGAGACCCCGGGCTTCGAGGAGAAGCCCGACGTCCCCTCCGGCGCCACCCCCGAAGACGCCGAGCCGAAGGCCGCCGACTCCTCCAAGGAGGGGGAGGCGGCCCCGGCCGGGGACGCACAGGATGTAGCCCTGGTGGCTCAGCTGGACCAGGCCCGTTCCGCGCTCAGCGAGCGGACCGGGGACCTCCAGCGGCTCCAGGCCGAGTACCAGAACTACCGCCGCCGCGTGGAGCGGGACCGGGTCACGGTCAAGGAGATCGCCGTCGCGAACCTCCTGACCGAGCTGCTGCCCGTGCTCGACGACGTCGGCCGGGCCCGGGACCACGGCGAGCTCGTGGGCGGGTTCAAGTCGGTGGCCGAGTCGCTGGAGACCGTCGTCGCCAAGATGGGTCTGCAGCAGTTCGGCAAGGAGGGCGAGCCCTTCGACCCGACGATCCACGAGGCCCTGATGCACTCGTACGCGCCGGATGTCACCGAGACGACCTGCGTGGCGATCCTGCAGCCGGGGTACCGGATCGGCGAGCGGACCATCCGGCCCGCGCGCGTGGCGGTGGCCGAGCCCCAGCCCGGGGCGACGCCGGCCGCGAAGGAAGACACGTCGGCAGACGAGGAGAGCGGTGGCCCCGAGGAGGGCTAACGCGAAGATCGTCCGAGAGGAGGGACGTCGATGAGCACGAAGGACTTCGTCGAGAAGGACTACTACAAGGTTCTCGGCGTCCCCAAGGACGCCACCGAGGCCGAGATCAAGAAGGCGTACCGGAAGCTCGCCCGCGAGAACCATCCGGACGCCAACAAGGGTGACGCGAGCGCGGAGGCGCGCTTCAAGGAGATCTCCGAGGCGAACGACGTCCTCGGCGACCCCAAGAAGCGCAAGGAGTACGACGACGCCCGCGCGCTCTTCGGCAACGGTGGCTTCCGCGCCGGGGCACCGGGCGGCGGCGGTACGTTCAACTTCGACCTGGGCGACCTCTTCGGCGGCGCCCAGGGCCCCGGCGGCCCCGGCGGGGCGGGCGGCTTCGGCGGCGGCCTCGGCGACGTGTTCGGCGGACTGTTCAACCGTGGCGGAGGCGCCGGCGCGGGCACGCGTACGCAGCCCCGCCGCGGCCAGGACATCGAGTCCGAGGTGACGCTCAGCTTCACCGAGGCCGTGGACGGCGCCACCGTGCCCCTGCGCATGTCCTCCCAGGCGCCCTGCAAGGCCTGTTCGGGCACCGGCGACAAGAACGGCACGCCCCGCGTGTGCCCGACCTGCGTCGGCACCGGCCAGGTCTCGCGCGGCGGCAGCGGCTCCTTCTCGCTCACCGACCCGTGCGTGGACTGCAAGGGCCGCGGACTGATCGCCGAGACCCCCTGCGAGGTCTGCAAGGGCAGCGGGCGCGCCAAGTCCTCGCGCACCATGCAGGTCCGCATCCCCGCGGGTGTCTCGAACGGGCAGCGGATCCGGCTGCGCGGCAAGGGTGCTCCGGGCGAGCGCGGCGGCCCGGCCGGCGACCTCTACGTCGTCGTCCATGTCGACGCCCACCCGGTCTTCGGCCGCAAGGACGACAACCTGACCGTCACCGTGCCCGTCACGTTCGACGAGGCGGCGCTCGGCGGCGAGATCAAGGTGCCGACCCTGGGCGGCCCGGCGGTGACGCTCAAGCTCCCCGCCGGCACGCCCAACGGCCGGACCATGCGCGCCCGCGGCAAGGGCGCGGTCCGCAAGGACGGCACACGCGGCGACCTGCTGGTGACGGTGGAGGTCGCGGTGCCCAAGGAGCTCGACGACAAGGCCCGCGAGGCCCTCGAGACCTACCGTGAGGCGACGGCGGGCGAGGACCCCAGGGCAGAGTTGTTCCAGGCCGCGAAGGGAGCTTGACCCGATGGACAGCCGACCGGGACGCAGCCGCAACCCGTACGAACTGACCGACGAGACGCCGGTGTACGTCATCTCGGTGGCGGCCCAGCTCTCGGGCCTGCACCCGCAGACGCTGCGTCAGTACGACCGACTCGGCCTGGTCTCCCCGGACCGCACGGCCGGGCGCGGCCGGCGCTACTCGGCCCGTGACATCGAACTGCTGCGCACCGTCCAGCAGTTGTCGCAGGACGAGGGCATCAACCTGGCGGGCATCAAGCGCATCATCGAGCTGGAGAACCAGGTCGCGGCGCTGCAGGCCCGGGTGGCCGAGCTGTCGGCGGCCGTGGAGGGCGCGGCGATGGCGATGCAGCAGCGCGAGGCGCAGGTGCACGCCTCGTACCGGCGCGATCTGGTGCCGTACCAGGACGTGCAGCAGGCGAGCGCGCTGGTGGTCTGGCGCCCGAAGCGGCCCGGCGCCGAGTAAGCCCCGAGTAACCGGCTGTTCTCGTGTCTCGTACGTGACGAGGCCCCCTCCCGGACCGGGAGGGGGCCTCGTCGCATGCCCGCACTCCTGCGGTTACGGGATGAGTTCGCCGACGATGTCCCCGACCGTCTCCCACCACGGCGAGGCCCCGGTCCCGAACGCCGCGGCCAGCGCGGTGCCCACGGCGCGGTCGCGGGGGGTGAGCCCGGCATCGGGCTTCCACTCGGCCTCGACCGTGCCGTCGCCGGAGGACTCCAGGGTGCCGATCCGCTGGCCGTCGCGGACGAGCCGGCTCTCGTGCCAGGAGCACGGCATCAGGCGGTACCGGGTCCCGTCCACGCGGGCGTCGACGCGGTACGACGACCGCAGCAGCCGCCCCCGGGCCGGCCGGATGCGGGCGGGCTGCCCGTCGACGGTGAGCGTGAGGAGGGCGGTCTTGCGGGTGCCGATGGGGACGTGCTCGTTCACCGGGGCCCCCGGCGCCCGGACGAGGTCCACGGTCGGCATCCCGTACCCGGACACGCGCAGGGTCCCGGCGGGGCCGTCGAGGTCGATCTGTACGTACATCGTGGTCAGTGGTCCTGCTCCTGGTTCAGGATTCCGGACTGGGCTATGAGGTACCCGAGTTGGGCGCGGCTGCCGCTGCCGAGGGCGGCGGCGAGCTTGGCGATGTGGGCGCGGCAGGTCCGGACGTTCATGCCGAGCCGGCGGGCGATGGCCTCGTCGACGTGGCCCTCGACGAGGAGTTTGGCGATGGAGCGCTGGATGCCGCTGATGCCGTCGTGGGTCCGGGCGTAGGGCACCTGCTCGCCGAAGGGGGTCGCCCGGGCCCAGGACTGCTCGAAGACGGTCGCCAGGTACTCCACCAGCCCGGGATGGCGCAGTTCCAGGGCGACTTGGCGGTCCTGGCGGGCCGGGATCAGCGCCACCGAGCGGTCGATGATGATGAGCCGCTCGATGCTCTCCTCCAGGGTCCGCACCTGCAGCCGGTCCATGCCCGCCTGTTCGAGGTAGACCTGCATGCCGTGGCTGTGCCGTGCCGTGTGCTGGTAGAGGGTGCGGACGCGTACGCCGCGTTCGAGCAGCGGCTGGATGCGGTGGAGCGCGGTGTTGAGGGTGTGTTCGCTGCGTCCGCCGCCCGGCTGGATGGTCAGCAGCTCCTGCGAGCACTCGGCGGTGGCGCGGCCGAGGACGGCGTCGATGCGGTTGATGCCTTCGAGGACGGTGATCGCGTGGGTCGTCGAGGGGTCCTGCGCGCTGATGGCCATGAACGGCTCGAAAACGCTGGAGAGTCCCATGGCCAGGCTGCGCCGTTCCTGGATTTCGCGCTCCAGGGGGTGGACGAGCCGGGCCAGCGCCGCCGAGGGTGGGACCGGTCGCAGCCATGCCGGGTCGTCGGCGTCGGGATGGAGAAGTGCCAGGTCCATGAGGCAGGGTGCGGCTTCTGCCTCACTCCTGGTTATTCGCCCCGTACGCAACGCACTGGCGTACAAGTCCGATCCGGCAGCACAGAGATCGACATGCCCGTGGGGATGTGTCGCTTCTGGTTCGTTCTGCGGCATTTGAACACCCCCCAGGATCCTGTATTTCAGGAACATGATGCATTGCCCTGGTGGTGGAAGCGCAAAGACTGAGCCATCGTCTTGTACGCGGGGGAGAGGAAACCATCAAGTGAGGTCGAAGCCGCTCATGTCCAGAAAACTGCTTCGCTCGGTACTTGCTTCCGTCTTCATAGGGGCGGCGGCAGTAGGAGCGCTGGCCACCAGCGACCCGGTATGGGACAGCGCTCCTGCCATCGTTGTCGCCGCTCCCAGTGACCCGGTGTGGGACCTCGTCCCGGCCGGCGAACGTGATCCGGTGTGGGACTCCGCGCCGACGGGTCAGGGTGACCCGGTGTGGGACTCCGCTCCGGCGGGCACGGGCGTATGACTGTGCCGCCGGACGACCGGGTCTTCCGGCGAGAGATGGCCTCGGCCTATCGATCCGGGTGGCATTTCATCGATCTCGTCACGGCCATCCCCCACCGTGGTGATTCGTTGATGGTCACCCTCTTCGGAGAACCGATCGTCGTCGCTCGTGAGCAGGACGAGGACGTTCGCGCCTATCGGTGCCTGCGGCGGCCTCGTGGCGCCCCGCAGCCCGTTCGCTGTGCCATCCGGTACGGCATGATTTTCGTCAATCTCGACCAACGAGACCACCAGCTCGTCGAGTCCGAGCCCGAAACCATCACCGCCACCCCCCGCAGTGCCTGAGCGGTTCCCCCGTCGTTGTAGATCGCTCAGGTGCTTCCCCCACACAGCGGCGCCATCGCGGACCTGAAACGCGATGGCGCCGTTGTGCTGCCCGGGGCGGCCGCAGACGGCCGCGGCCCAGGACGCCGCGGACCCCGCCGCCCCCGTGAGGGCGGCGACACCGGACCGCCCCTCGTACGACGTGTCGCCGCGCGGCGACGCCGACGGCTCGCACTGGACCGGCCGCCAGACGGTGTCCTTCCGCGATGCCGCCCGCACTCCACTGCGTTCGGTCGACGTACGGCTGTGGGGCAACGGCACCGACGGCTGCGGAGCCCCGGACAGGCCGTCCCCGGTCCGGGTGGGCAGGGCCACCGGAGGCACCCCGCGACCGCTCGCCGTCGGCTGCACCGCGCTGCGGATCGACCTGCCCGCGCCGCTGCCGTACGGGGCGCGTACGAGCGTCTCCTTCGATGCCGAGATCACCGTCCCGGACCGCGTCCACCGCTTCGGCAGGGACGGCGCAGCGGCGACGACGCAGGACCTCGGCCCGTTCTGGACAGAGCACAGGATCCTCTGACCTTCTGAGGTCGGAGGATCCTGAGGAGACGACCCGGCCCTGCGACCCGGCCCTGCGACCCGGCCCTGCGACCCGGCCCTGCGAGCCGGCCCTTCGAGCTAGTCCTTCGACCTGGCCCTACGGCTCCTGCTTCCAGTCCTTGACGAGGAGCCCGAGCAGCACCTCGTCAAGGAACTCGCCCAACACCCAGGCCGAGGAGCGCAGTACGCCCTCGCGGACGAAGCCGTTGCGCTCGGCGGCGCGCAGCATCGCGTCGTTGTCCGACAGCGTCTCGATCTGCAGCCGCTGCAGGCCGCGCACGACGAAACCGTAGTGGCACAGCACCGCGACCACGTCGGTGCCGTAGCCCTTGCCGCGAGCGGACGGCAGCAGTCCCAGGCCGACGTGCGCGGACCGGTTGTGGGTGTCGATGCCCCACAGCGTCGCGGTGCCGACCAGCGTGCCGCCGTCCAACTCCACCACGGAGAACGGGACGTGCCCCTGCTCCTTGTCGTCCACCACGAGCCGCGGGTCCTTCGAGCCGGGCGTGATCGGCCGCCACGGCCCGCCTTCGGCCCGCGAGCCGTTGACCACGTCGTCGTAGAGCTCGGTCCGCAGGATCGGGATGTCGTCCTCGTGGCGGGCCCTGAGCCCGACCTTGGTGCCTCTAAGCATGCGGGCTTCCTATCGGACCGGTTCGCCGACGGCAAACGGATTAGGGCGACCGCATGGGCTCGAAAACCGGTGGAGCGGCGCCGCTGGGCGCCGTTAGCGTGCTGCCGAACCGAGTCGTCTGGTCAAGGACGTGCCGTTGTACACCGTGTGAGACCCCCCGAGCGCTGATCTGTCGCGCGTCGCGCCTGTGCGCCGCGCTCCTTTCTGCTGCGGACTTCTCACTGAAACCGGTGTACTTCTGTGCTCGAAAACTGGGTGGTCATGCCCACCTGCCTGCCGCTCGTTCTCCGCCGTTGCCACGCGTGCGCGTCCGAGCGCTTCCGGGCGAGCGGCACATTCCGCGTCAACGCACACCACAAGCTCATCGACGCCTGGCTCCTCGTCCTCTGTACCGCCTGCGGGGAGACCGCGAAGCTCACGGTCCTGGAGCGGACGAACGTCCGCTCCGTACGACCTGAGCTGCTGGACCGGCTGCACGGCAACGACCCCGGCCTGACAGCCGAGTTGCTCCAGGATCCGGTCGTGCGGCGCCGTAACCGCATCGCCCTCGACTGGGACGCCGCCTGGCGCCTCGACACCGGCGGATCGGATCACCTGGAGCGCGAGGCGGTCGACGTCTCGGTGCGCTTCGCGGCGCGGATCCCCGTCCGGCCGGTGCGACTGATCGCCGAAGGGTGCGGTCTTTCGCGGGCCGAGGTCGAGAGACTGATCACGGAGGGCAGTCTCGTGTCGGCGGTCCGGCTGAGCGGCAGGCTCTCCGGCGACTTCACCTTCACGCTCAAGCGCTGAGCCCTCCTCGGGGCCAGGGGCCTGTCCGGCATGATCCGCCGGACAGGCCCCTGGGCCCGGCCCGGACCCGGCCTGGACCGGGCTTAGACCGGGCTTAGACCGGACCTGGACCGGACCTGGACCGGGCCTGGACCGGACCTAGGCCCGGCCCATCGCTCGCGTCAGCGCGATCTCGATGACCACCCGGTCCGGGTTCGGCGTCGGCGTCCGCCCGTACCGCGCCGCGTAGCGGTCCACCGCGTCCGCGACGACCTCCGCCTCCGTGCGGATGCGCGCCACGCCCTCCAGCGTCGCCCAGCGCCCCTTGTCCACCTGGCAGACCGCGACCCGCGCGCCCTCCGGGCCCGCCGCCAGGACGTTGGCGACCTTGTGGCTGTGCTTGTTGGTGATGACCCTCGCCAGCCCGTTCTCCGGGTCGTACGTCACGCCCACCGCCACCACGTGCGGGGTACCGTCCGCGCGGGGGGTCGTGAGGGTGCACATGTGGTACTCGCGCCAGAAGCTGAGATACGAGTCGTCCGGGTTCCTCGGGTCAGTCGCCATGCCCGGAACCTACCCGCGGCGGACCTGGCTCCCACACCTTGAGTGGAATAGACTCAACTTTGTGGACGTTGGACGAGTCATAGACCGTGTGTAGCCGTACGCCGAGGAGGAGACACCGCACGTGGACGCCGAACTGACCAACAAGAGCCGGGACGCGATCAACGCGGCCACCAGCCGCGCCGTGTCCCAGGGGCACCCGGATCTGACCCCCGCGCATCTTCTGCTGGCGCTGCTCGCGGGTCAGGACAACGAGAACATCATCGACCTGCTCGCCGCCGTCGAGGCCGACCAGGCCGCTGTACGGTCCGGTGCGGAGCGGCTGCTCGCCGCGCAGCCCAGCGTGACCGGCTCCACGGTCGCGCCGCCGCAGCCCAACCGGGAGCTGCTCGCCGTCATCGCCGACGCCGCCGAGCGCGCCAAGGAGCTCGGGGACGAGTACCTGTCCACCGAGCACCTGCTCATCGGGATCGCGGCGAAGGGCGGCCAGGCGGGTGAGATCCTCGACCGGCAGGGGGCGAGCGCGAAGAAGCTCCTTGACGCGTTCGAGAAGAGCAGGGGAGGGCGCCGGGTGACCACACCCGACCCGGAGGGTCAGTACAAGGCGCTGGAGAAGTTCGGTACGGACTTCACGGCGGCCGCGCGCGAGGGAAAGCTGGACCCCGTCATCGGGCGCGACCAGGAGATCCGGCGCGTCGTCCAGGTGCTCTCCCGCCGCACGAAGAACAACCCGGTCCTCATCGGCGAGCCCGGCGTCGGCAAGACAGCCGTCGTCGAGGGGCTCGCGCAGCGGATCGTGAAGGGTGACGTCCCCGAGTCGCTCCGCAACAAGCGCCTGGTCGCGCTCGACCTCGGCGCGATGGTCGCCGGTGCCAAGTACCGCGGTGAGTTCGAGGAGCGCCTGAAGACCGTCCTGTCCGAGATCAAGGCGAGCGACGGCCAGATCATCACCTTCATCGACGAGCTGCACACCGTCGTCGGCGCGGGCGCCGGCGGCGACTCGGCCATGGACGCCGGCAACATGCTCAAGCCGATGCTGGCCCGCGGCGAGCTGCGCATGGTCGGCGCGACGACCCTCGACGAGTACCGCGAGCGGATCGAGAAGGACCCCGCCCTGGAGCGCCGCTTCCAGCAGGTCCTGGTCGCCGAGCCCAGCGTCGAGGACACCATCGCGATCCTGCGCGGACTCAAGGGGCGGTACGAGGCCCACCACAAGGTCCAGATCGCCGACTCGGCCCTGGTGGCCGCCGCCACCCTCTCCGACCGGTACATCACCTCCCGCTTCCTGCCCGACAAGGCCATCGACCTCGTCGACGAGTCCGCCTCCCGGCTCCGCATGGAGATCGACTCCTCGCCCGTCGAGATCGACGAGCTCCAGCGCTCGGTCGACCGGCTGCACATGGAGGAGCTCGCCCTCAAGAACGAGACCGACGAGGCGAGCAAGCAGCGCCTGGAGAAGCTGCGCCGCGACCTCGCCGACCGCGAGGAGGAGCTGCGCGGCCTGACCGCCCGCTGGGAGAAGGAGAAGCAGTCCCTCAACCGCGTCGGCGAGCTGAAGGAACAGCTCGACGAGCTCCGCGGCCGCGCCGAGCGCGCCCAGCGCGACGGCGACTTCGACACCGCCTCCAAGCTGCTGTACGGCGAGATTCCCGCGCTCGAGCGGGAGCTGGAGGAGGCGTCCGAGGCCGAGCAGGAGGTCTCCAAGGACACTATGGTCAAGGAGGAGGTCGGACCGGACGACATCGCGGACGTGGTCGGCTCCTGGACCGGCATCCCCGCCGGCCGCCTCCTGGAGGGCGAGACGCAGAAGCTGCTGCGCATGGAGGACGAGATCGGCAAGCGGCTGATCGGCCAGAGCGAGGCCGTGCGGGCCGTCTCCGACGCCGTGCGCCGCACGCGCGCCGGGATCGCCGACCCCGACCGGCCCACCGGCTCCTTCCTCTTCCTCGGCCCGACCGGTGTCGGCAAGACCGAGCTGGCGAAGGCGCTCGCGGACTTCCTCTTCGACGACGAGCGGGCCATGGTCCGCATCGACATGTCGGAGTACGGCGAGAAGCACTCCGTCGCCCGGCTCGTCGGCGCGCCCCCCGGCTACGTCGGCTACGAGGAGGGCGGCCAGCTCACGGAGGCGGTCCGCCGTCGCCCGTACAGCGTCGTACTGCTCGACGAGGTGGAGAAGGCCCACCCGGAGGTCTTCGACATCCTGCTCCAGGTCCTCGACGACGGCCGGCTCACCGACGGCCAGGGGCGGACGGTGGACTTCCGCAACACCATCCTGATCCTGACGTCCAACCTGGGCAGCCAGTACCTGATGGACCCGCTCACCTCCGAGGAGGCGAAGAAGGAGCAGGTCCTGGAGGTGGTGAGGGCGTCCTTCAAGCCGGAGTTCCTCAACCGGCTGGACGACCTGGTGGTCTTCTCGGCCCTCGACAAGGCCGAGCTGGGGCGGATCGCGCGCCTCCAGATCGACCGCCTGGCCAAGCGCCTGGCCGAGCGCCGGCTCACGCTCGACGTCACGCCCGCCGCGCTGGAGTGGCTGGCCGACGAGGGCATGGACCCGGCGTACGGCGCCCGCCCGCTGCGCCGCCTGATCCAGACGGCGATCGGCGACCGGCTCGCGAAGGAGATCCTCGCGGGCGAGGTCAGGGACGGCGACACGGTCCGGGTGGACCGCTTCGAGGAGGGCCTGATCGTGGGCGCGGCGCAGTAGGCAGGCAGTCGGGCCGCGGTCAGAGGTCGAAGGCCCCGAGATGTACGAGGGCGGTGTCGCCGTCCTCGTACGTCACCTTCACGTTCACGGCGGCCGCCCCGCCGGGTGCCGGTGGCTCGCCGTACCCCACGTCGAGGCAGACGTCGGCATGGCAGGACGGGGGCGGCTCGTGGCCCGGGTACGTCCCCGCCAGCCACGGCCGGACCTCGCGCCGCGGCATCCGGAATTCCACGTCGACGAACGTGTCCTGCCAGTGGGTCGCCGTGCACCGCGCGTCCCAGGCGCTCTTCGGCAGGGTCGCCTCCGCGAACGCCATCGCCTTCGTGCAGTCGACGGGCTGCGCCCTGCCGACGTCCTTCCACTCCCACACGGTCCAGGCCACCAGCGCCAGCGGGCCCCCGCAGAGGAACGACACCAGCACCGAAGCCCAGATCCATGTCGACAGGCGCGGCCTCACCGGTCTTACTTTGTCCCCCATAGGCACCAGATCTTGTCAGCCCGCAGCGGATCGTGGGAGGTGGGGCTTGCGCCGTACCGCCCGGCATGGGGGAGGATGGCGGCAACCGTACGAAGGGATATTCACGGTGAGCATCGACCCGTCCTCGATTCCGAATTTCGGGGGCCAGCCCCAGCCTCAGGCCGCAGGACCGGCGGGCCCCGTCGTCCCCGACCAGGACCTGGTCAAGCAGCTCCTCGACCAGATGGAGCTGAAGTACGTCGTCGACGACGAGGGTGACCTCGCGGCGCCGTGGGAGGAATTCCGGACGTACTTCATGTTCCGCGGCGAGGAGGACCAGCGTGTCTTCTCGGTGCGGACGTTCTACGACCGGCCGCACTCGGCCGACGACCGCGCCAAGGTTCTCGACGCGATCGACGACTGGAACCGCCGCACCCTGTGGCCCAAGGTGTACACGCACCTGCACGAGGAGGAGGACGGCTCCGCCACCCTCCGCCTCATCGGTGAGGCCCAGATGCTGATCGGCACCGGCGTCGCGCTGGAGCACTTCGTGTCCTCCACCGTCAGCTGGGTCCGCGCGTCCATCGAGTTCGACAAGTGGCTCGTGGAGCAGTTCGGCCTGGAGTCCCCCGAGGACAAGGAGGCCGAGGGCGAGTAGCCCTCGGGTCTTCACAGGGCCATGCGCGCGAGCGTCAGCGCGTACACCCCGTAGCCGAACGACAGCCCGGCCAGGGCCGTGATCACCACGATCGCGGCTCCCGGCCGGGCTTTCGCCAGTGCGTGGGCAGGCGGCAGCAGCAGCGGGAACGCGGGGAGCAGGAAGCGCGGCTTGGACTCGAAGAACCCGGAGCCGAAGACCGTGATCACGACGAGCACGGCCGTGTAGACCAGGATCGGCAGCGGCGGCCGCTCCACCAGCGCGAGCAGCGCGAACAGCAGCACCCCCGCGCCCGTGATCACCAGCGCCATCGCGAAGCCGAACTGCGTCGGCCCCCTCAGCATGTCCCGTACGAAGCGCAGCGCGCCGATCCCGAAGTCGAACCGGGAGGTCCAGCCGTCCTGGACGGCGAAGTACCCGCCGAGCAGATCACCCCGCCGGGCGCCGACCCAGAGCAGGTACGAGACCCACCCGACGGGAGCGAGCACGGCCCCCGCCCCCGCCCGCCAGTTCCCTTCACGGCGCCACATCGCGTACACCGCCGCCACCAGGACCGCCGCCGCGATCGCGACCCCGTTGGGGCGGGAGAGGCCGGCCAGGGCGGCCAGCGTGCCCGCCCACAGCCAGCGCCGGGTGAGCACGGCGTACAGCGACCAGGCGGCCAGGGCCGTCATCAGGGGCTCGGTGTACGCCATGGTCAGGACGATCGAGTGGGGCAGCAGGCCCCAGAGCAGCACCAGGACGACCGCGGTGGGACGCCCGTACAGCCGTTCGCCGATCAGATAGATCCCCCACGCCGCCGCGCCGGCCGAGAGCCACGACAGGAGCAGCCCCGCGGTGCCGCCCGTGACGGGCAGGACGGTCGTCACGGCCCGGACCAGTCCCGGATACAGCGGGAAGAAGGCCAGGTCGGACTGGACGACGCCGTCGGGCCAGTGGAGCGTGTGGCCGTAGCCGTGCGCCGCGATCCGGGTGTACCAGTCGGAGTCCCAGGACTTCGCGAGCAGCGCGCGCGGTGAGCGGCCGGTGTGCCAGGCCCAGCCCGCGAGGACGAGCATCCCGGTCAGCCGCGCGGCGGCGAACAGACCGAGCGCGGGGGCGGCCCGGTACAGCGAGGCCCGCCGGCGAGGGGCGCTGCGGACAGCGGCGGACGAGACCGGGCGGTCGAGAGTCTCGGCGGACAGGGTGCACCTCCGTGCGCACGGGAATCGGGTCGGCCCGGGAAGTCGGTCTACCCGACAATCGGCACGCTCCGGAGGGGGCGCGCGCGAGCCGTGAGCCCGCCCGGGTGAAACTTTCCGCCCCGCGCGGCGGCGCGCGCGTGTCGCCGTGACAAGAGGCGCTGCGCCATACTGCCTCCGACGGTCACGGGGGCAGAGAGGGCGATCACCAGTGGGTGACACGGAAGGCCGGGAGGCACGACGGCTCGCCGCGCGCCTGGAGTACCTCTTCGAGCACGTCCAGCCCCTGGGCCGGCGGCACACCCTGCAGGAGGTCGTCGACGGCATCAAGAACGCCGACGACCCCGACGGGACGTCACTGAGCGTCGGCCGGCTCTCGATGATCATGAACGGCAAGGCGGCCAACCCCACCATCGGGACGCTGCGCGCCCTCGGCGTCTTCTTCGGCGTGCCCGTCGCCTACTTCGTCGACGACGACGTCGCCGACCAGACGGTCGCCCAGCTGGCCCTCGTCACCGCGATGCGCCGCAAGGACGTCCAGGCCGTGGCCCTGCGCGCGGCCGCCGTCGCCACCTCCTCCGCGCAAGGCATCGACCTCGTACGGAACCTGGTCGAGCAGGCATCCCGCGGCAGCCGGCGACAGCCGGACGCGGACGATGGCTGACCGTGCGTCACGACGCGTGTGCGGACTTCAGCGCGCGGTGCGCCCGGATCCTGAACGGCCTTCGGCTCCCGCGCCGGCTGTCAGTCGAAGAACTCCGCCGGGCCCGTCGGCGGCTGCGCCGGCATGCTGGCCCTGGCCCCCTGCCGGGGCGAGGCGGCCCGCGCCGAGGCGGTCAGCCTCCGGCGCGCCCTTGCCCGCACGCGCTCCGGACCGGCGGCGGGGTCACAGCCGCTTCAGGCGGGACACCGCCTCCGTGAGGACGTCCGTGCGCTTGCAGAACGCGAAGCGTACGAACGGCGCGCCCGCGTCCCGGTGGTCGTAGAAGACGGCGTTGGGGATCGCGACCACGCCCGCGCGCTCGGGGAGCGCGCGGCAGAAGGCGAAGCCGTCGGACGTGCCGAGCGGGCGGATGTCGGTGGTGACGAAGTACGTGCCGGCCGGGCGGTAGACCTCGAAGCCCGCCTGGGCCAGGCCGTCGCAGAGCAGGTCGCGCTTGGCGAGCAGATCGGCGCGCAGGCCGTCGAAGTACGTGTCGGGCAGGCGCAGCGCCTCGGCGACGGCGTACTGGAACGGGCCCGAGGAGACGTACGTCAGGAACTGCTTGGCGGACCGGACGGCGGTGGTCAGTTCGGGGGGCGCGGTGATCCAGCCGACCTTCCAGCCGGTGAAGGAGAAGGTCTTGCCGGCCGATCCGATCGTGACCGTGCGCTCCCGCATCCCCGGCAGGCTCGCGATCGGCAGGTGCTCGGCGTCGTCGAACACGAGGTGCTCGTACACCTCGTCGGTGACGACGAGCAGGTCCCGCTCCTGGGCGAGCTCGGCGACGGCGGTGAGCTCGGCGCGGTCGAGGACCGTGCCGGTGGGATTGTGCGGGGTGTTGAGGAGGATCAGCCGGGTCCGGTCGGTGACCGCCGCCCGCAGCTCGTCCAGGTCCAGGTGGTAGGCGCCGTCGTGCGGGCGCAGGGTGACCGGGACGCGGGTGCCGCCCGCCATCGCGATGCACGCGGCGTACGAGTCGTAGTACGGCTCCAGGGCGATCACCTCGTCGCCCGGCTCGACGAGGGCGAGCAGACAGGCGGCGATCGCCTCGGTCGCGCCCGCCGTGACGAGGACCTCCGTGTCGGGGTCGTACGCGAGTCCGTACCGCTTCAGCTGGTGCTCGGCGACGGCCGTGCGCAGCTCCGGAACACCCGGTCCCGGCGGGTACTGGTTGCCGCGCCCGTCGCGCAGCGCGCGGACCGCGGCCTCCCGGATCTCCTCCGGGCCGTCGGTGTCGGGAAAACCCTGCCCGAGATTGATCGCCCCGGTCCGGACGGCCAGCGCGGACATCTCGGCGAAGATCGTCGTCCCGAACTCGGCGAGCCGGCGATTGAGCAGCGGTCGTGTCATGGGGGCCATCCTGGGCCGAAGCTCTGGAGTTCCTCAAGTGCGCTTTGGGGCGGTCGCCGACAGGGGATCGCCAGGCCATGGGAATCCTTCTCTTCACGGCCGGCATCGCGGCCGTCATCGGGATCGTCGTGTGGGTGGTGGCACGAGGGCTGAGGAGCACCCCGCGGCCCGGCGCCGACAGCTGGTGGGCCGGTCCGGCCACGCACACCTCGGCGTCGACCTCCTCGTCCTCATCGTCCTCCTCGTCCTCATCGTCCTCCTCCTGCTCGACGTCCACGTCATCGTGCTCGAGCTCGTCCTGTTCGAGCTCGTCGTGCTCGTCCTGCTCCAGCTCTTCCTCCTCCTGCAGCTGAAGCTCTGGAGTTCCTCAAGTCGGATTTGGCCGTGAGCCGTGAGGGGCATCCCCCTCACACAACAGACCTACGGGGGTGTCACGGATGGAATTTCTGGTCATCGGATTCATCGTGCTGATCGTGGTGATGGGCCTGGCGTCCAACGCCCGCAACCGGCGGCGGAGCGCGCGGCGGCGCCGCTGGGCCGACGGCGGGGGCGGTTCGTCCTGCGGGGGCGGGGGCTCGTGCGGAGGCGGTTCGTCCTGCGGTGGCGGCGGTGGCGGCGGTGGCGGCGGGGGCGGCTGCGGCGGTGGCGGCGGCGGGGGCGACTGACACGGGGCAGTCGCCCCCGCGATCACCAGGTGCCCGGCCGGTCCAACATCCGCCGGGCACCTTCGTGTTGTAGGCCGATCTTCGAGCCTGAGTGAACAATTGAACTGTGGGGTCCCCGAAGGGGATGGAAACCAATGCAAGTTGGGTAAAAACGCTGCGAGTCGCTCGAAGTCCATGATTCCCTCGCTCTTGTTAAGAGACAGCCCTCGGACCGTGTGTGGACCCGAGCCGGCGATCCCCCACTCCCGTTGAACCCTTTCTCCGGGGCGCCCCCGGCCCACCCGTCAAACCGTGTTTGCGGAGCCGACCCATGCTCACGACCCTGAAGACCTCCTACACCGACACGCGTGCGGCCGACCTGGCCTGGGCACTCGGGCGCGAGCCGCTGCCCGCCCTCGCCGTACTCGACCTCGAACTGACCGGCGCCAAGCTGCAGTTGCGGCTGCTCGGCGCCTCCCATCAGGTGCTTCTGGAGGAAGAGGAGCACAGCTGCTCGGAGACCGTCGCCTGTATGCCCGGCAGCAGTACGCCGCTGCCACTGGGTGTTTCCAAGCGCATCGGCGGATGGGAGTACGAATTCGCGGCGCGCGTCGAAACGCTCTCGCACGGCTCGTTCGCGGGCCGTGCCCAGGAGTTGCTCGCGCTCGTCACCGACCATCCCAACGGCCTCGCCGGGACGTTCCCCGGCTCTCCCTACGCCTTCACGGCGATGCTGGCGCAGCGCCACGAGGGCCAGGTCCGCTGGCGTACCTGGCACGCGTACCCGCAGGAAGGGCAGCTCGTGGTCACCAGGACCCAGATCGGCGTTCGTATGCCCGCAACGCTGTAACGCGCCGTCTCGGAGCCTCAGGTGCACTCGTGTGGGTGACAGGCGGCGAAACTTGTGTGACGTAGCGTTACGAACATGATCGATCCGCCCGTGACCATGCCACCCAAGAGGGTGACGCGGCTGCCCGTTCGGCCGACTGCGGTGCGGTTTCCGGTTCTCGTCGTCGTGTTCGTCTGCGCCGCGTGCGGACTCGTCTACGAGCTGGAACTGGTCGCGCTCGCCTCGTACTTGATCGGCGACTCGGTCACCCAGGCCTCCGTGGTCCTGTCCGTGATGGTGTTCGCGATGGGCGTCGGCTCGCTGCTCGCCAAGCGGCTGCGCTGCCGTGCCGCCGTCGGCTTCGGCCTGGTCGAGGGCGGGCTGGCGCTGGTCGGCGGCTGCTCCGCCCTCGTTCTGTACGCCGCGTTCGCCTGGCTGGGCGAGGCGCGGTACGTCCTGGTGGCGTTCTCCCTCGCCATCGGGGTGCTGATCGGGGCGGAGATCCCGCTGCTGATGTCGCTCATCCAGCGGGCGGAGTCGGGGCGTTCCTACGGCGTGCGGGACAAGCAGTACGACGACAGGCAGTACGACGACAGGCAGTACGACGACAGGCAGTGCGCCGACAAGCAGTACGACGACAAGCAGTACGCCGACAAGCAGTACGACAGGGATCCGGCGGGCACGGTCGCCGACCTCTTCGCCGCCGACTACGTCGGCGCGCTGGTCGGCGGCCTCGCCTTCCCGTTCCTGCTGCTGCCCTGGCTCGGCCAGCTCACCGGCGCGCTCGTGACCGGCGCGGTGAACGCGGTGGCGGGCGGCGGCCTGGTGCTGTGGCTGTTCCGGCGCGATCTGACCCGCCGCTCCCGGGCGCTGCTGATCGGCACGAACCTGGCCGTCCTCGCCGTCCTCGCCACCGCCACCGTCCTCGTCGACGACTTCGAGGAGGCGGCGCGCCGCGCGGTGTACGGCGACAGCGTGCGGGTCGCCGTCCGCACCGACCTGCAGGAAGTGGTGGTGACGGGGGAGCGTGGGGGACCGCCGGACCTCTTCGTGGACGGGCGGCTGCGGGTCGGCGGACAGGACGAGTACCGCTATCACGAGTCGCTGGTGCACCCCGCGATGAACGGGCCGCGCGCCCGGGTGCTGATCATCGGCGGCGGTGACGGCCTCGCCGCTCGCGAGGTGCTGCGCTACGCCGACGTCCGCTCGGTCACCGTCGTCGAGCTCGACCCCGGAGTCGTACGGCTCGCCCGGACCCACCCCGAGCTCGCCACCCTCAACGGCAACGCCTACCGGGACCCGCGCGTGCGGGTGGCGTTCGCGGACGCGTTCCGCTGGCTGCGCGGGGCGGGCGCCGGCGAGCGGTACGACGTGGTGATCTCGGACCTGCCCGACCCCGGGATCTCCGCCAGCACCAAGCTGTACTCCGAGGAGTTCTACGGGCTCGCGTCCCGGGTCCTCGCCGACGGCGGACGGCTCGTCGTCCACGCCGGCTCGGCCTCGGCCCGCCCGCGCACCTTCTGGACGGTGGACTCCACCCTGCGCGCGGCCGGTTTCGCGACCCGGCCCTACAGCGCGCACGGGCGCGGGGCGAGCCTCGCCGCGGGACCCGACCGGGCCGAGCGCGCCGACCGCTCCGCCGGCGCGACGGAGGCGGGGGCGAAGGCGGGCATCGGTACGGGTACGGGTACGGGGGCAGGTACGGGCGCGGGGGACTGGGGGTACGTCCTGGCGGTCGCGGGCACGTACCCGCCCGAGCTGGGCCTCGCCCCCGACGTGCCCCCGCTGCGGTCCCTGACGGCGGACGCCCTGGCGACGGGGGCGTGGGCCGTGGAGCTGACCCGGGACGCGCGGGAGGCCGCACCTCCGCCGTCGACGCTGGTCCACCCGCGCTACGGCGGCTGAGCGCCCGCAACGGGGGAGCGACAAACAGGCGACGGCGGCGCCCGGTCTGAGTAGGCTCGGCTTCCATGGAGCATGAGGTGTTCGTTCCGGTCCCGGCCGATGTCCTGCGCGCGACGCTGACGGACCCCGCACGGGTGGCGCGCTGCGTCCCCGGGCTCCAGCAGGACGCCGACGCGCAGGCGGGCCCCCTCTCGGGCCGCCTGAAGATCCGGGCCGGCGGCAACACCATCACCTACCGCGGCGCGCTGCGGCTGTCCGAACGGGACGGCGGAGTCATCGCCGTCGAGGGCAAGGGCAGCGAGGTCCGTGGCAAGGCCTCGGTGAAGCTGTCCCTGGCGATCGCCCTCACCCCGGTGGCCGACGGCACGACGCTCACCTTCTCGGGCACCGTGAAGCAGGCCGGCCGCCTCGCGGACCTCTCCGAGGAGACACGGGAATCGGCGGCCCAGCGGCTGATCGAGAAGTTCGTGGCGGGACTGACCGCCGTAGCGGAAACCGGGCCGGAGAAGGCCGAGGACGTGGCCGAGGCGGACCTGGAGGCGGACCTGGAGGCGGGCCTCGGCGCCGACGGCGAGGCGGTCGACGAGGCCGAGGCGGTCGACGAGGTCGACGACGAGGCCGACATCGACAGCGACGGAGTCGACGACGGGATCGAGGAACCCCACCGCCCGTCGCCCGTCGAGTCACAGGTCCCCCAGCCCTCGCTCGACCCCTTCCTGAGCGGTGACTTCGACGACACGCCGGTCGAGTACCCCGCCGAACCCCCCGCCGTCGAGGCCGCCCACGCGCGGCGGACGATGATCGGGCGCAGCGCCGAGGAGGTCGACCACGCCCCGCCGCGCGGCCGGTACGCCCCCGTCCCGGCCCCCGAGTCCACCACCGCGGGCGCCACCCTGCGCTGGATCGCCCCCGCCGCCGCCCTCGCGCTCGCCTCCGCGGTCGTCGTCGGCCGCGCCCTCCGGCGCCGCCGCTGACCTCCCCCGGGGCGCGGGGCCACTAGGGTCGACGGCGTGAGCGAGCTGACACGACTGACGGCGGCCGACGCCGAGTTGACCATCAACCCCGACAACGGCTGCCGGATCGAGAGCCTGCGGATCGGCGGCATGGAACTGCTGCGCCAGGGCGAGCGGTACGGGTGCTTCCCGATGGTCCCGTGGTGCGGACGGATCGAGCTGGGCCAGTTCCGCAACGGGGGCGAAAAGTACCAGATGCCCCTCAACTCCCCGCCGCACGCCACCCACGGCACCGGCCGCGACACCGCGTGGCGGGCCGCCCGGACGGAGGACGACGGGCGCACGGCGGCGTTCACGTACGAGCTCGCGGACCCCTGGCCGTACGCCGGCCGGGTCACCCAGACCTTCGCGCTCACCGAGGACTCGCTCACGCTCCAGCTCGGTGTCGAGACCTACGCCGACTCCTTCCCGGCCCAGGCCGGCTGGCACCCCTGGTTCAACCGGAGCCTCGGCGGCGGCAAGGACGTACGGATCGACTTCACCGCCGACTGGCAGGAGGAACGCGGCTCCGACCATCTCCCCACCGGGCGCCGGATCGGCCCTACCCCCGGTCCCTGGGACGACTGCTTCGGCATGTCCGACGGCGTCGACGTCACCCTCACCTGGCCGGAGCAGCTGGAGCTGAAGGTGACCAGCCGCACCGAGTGGGTCGTGATCTACGACGAGCAGGAGGCGGCCGTGTGCGTCGAGCCGCAGTCCGGTCCGCCGAACGGCCTCAACACGCTTCCTCGTCTTGTCACCCCCATCGATCCCCTGGAGATCGAGGCCACGCTGGCCTGGCGGCGGCTTCGAGCCGAGGCGGCTTAAGCTCATGAGCATGACTGACGTACGCGCTGAGCTGCTCCAGCAGATCAAGGACAAGGCCGTGGTGCACGGCAAGGTGACCCTCTCCTCGGGTCGTGAGGCCGACTACTACATCGACCTGCGCCGGATCACGCTGGACGGCGAGGCCGCACCGCTGGTCGGTCAGGTCATGCTCGACCTCACCGCCGAGCTGGACTTCGACTGCGTGGGCGGCCTCACGCTGGGCGCCGACCCGGTGGCCACCTCGATGCTGCACGCCTCCGCCGCGCGCGGGCAGCGCCTGGACGCCTTCGTCGTCCGGAAGGCCCAGAAGGCGCACGGCATGCAGCGCCGGATCGAGGGCACGGACGTCAAGGGCCGTCGCTGCCTGGTCGTCGAGGACACCTCCACCACCGGCGGTTCGCCGCTGACCGCGGTCGAGGCGGTGCGCGAGGCGGGCGGCGAGGTCGTCGCCGTGGCCACGATCGTCGACCGCGGCGCCGCGGGTGCGATCGCCGAGGCCGGTCTGCCGTACCTCACCGGATACCAGCTGGGCGACCTCGGTCTCGCCTGAACCTCGCCTGATCGAGGCAAAGTCGTGACTTAGGTCCCGGGCCGCTCACGGAGCGGCTCTGACCTGGGGCTTTGGCAAGGGGCGGAGTGTTTCACGTGAAACGCTCCGCCCCTTCCCCATGGTGTCCGCGGAAGAGTCTGGAAAGATGGGCCCCGACGATGACGTCGCCCCAGGTCAGGGCCAAGCAACGCCACGCACACACCCGCACATCACAAGGAGCGGACGAATGCCCATCGCAACCCCCGAGGTCTACAACGAGATGCTCGACCGGGCGAAGGCAGGCAAGTTCGCCTACCCGGCCATCAACGTGACCTCGTCCCAGACCCTGCACGCTGCCCTGCGGGGCTTCGCGGAGGCCGAGAGCGACGGCATCATCCAGATTTCGACCGGCGGAGCCGAGTTCCTGGGCGGCCAGCACAACAAGGACATGGTCACGGGCGCCGTTGCCCTGGCCGAGTTCGCGCACATCGTCGCCGCCAAGTACGACATCACGGTCGCCCTCCACACCGACCACTGCCCGAAGGACAAGCTGGACGGCTACGTCCGTCCGCTGCTCGACATCTCCGCCGAGCGCGTCAAGGCCGGCAAGAACCCGCTGTTCCAGTCCCACATGTGGGACGGCTCCGCCGAGACCCTCGCCGACAACCTGGCCATCGGCCAGGAGCTGCTGGCCAAGGCCGTCGCCGCCAAGATCATCCTCGAGGTCGAGATCACCCCGACCGGTGGCGAGGAGGACGGCGTCAGCCACGAGATCAACGACGAGCTGTACACGACCGTCGACGACGCGATCCGCACCGCCGAGGCCCTGGGCCTGGGCGAGAAGGGCCGCTACCTGCTGGCCGCCTCCTTCGGCAACGTGCACGGCGTCTACAAGCCGGGCAACGTCGTGCTCCGTCCCGAGCTGCTCAAGGACCTGCAGGCGGGCGTGGCCGAGAAGTACGGCAAGGCCTCCCCGTTCGACTTCGTCTTCCACGGCGGTTCCGGCTCCACCGCCGAGGAGATCGCCACCGCGCTGGAGAACGGCGTCGTGAAGATGAACCTCGACACCGACACCCAGTACGCCTTCACGCGTCCGGTGGCGGACCACATGTTCAAGAACTACGACGGTGTCCTGAAGGTCGACGGCGAGGTCGGCAAGAAGTCCACCTACGACCCGCGCACCTGGGGCAAGCTGGCCGAGGCGGGCATGGCCACGCGCGTGGCCGAGGCCTGCGCGGCGCTGCGTTCGACCGGTACGAAGCTGAAGTAGGCGTTCGTATGGCGAGGGCCCGGCACCACGGTGGTGCCGGGCCCCTCGTATCTCCGGGAGGCCTGAGTGACGACGACGTACGACTTCGACCGTGAGATAGACCGGCACGGCACGTGGTCGGTGCAGTGGGATGGGATCGCGGACCGCTTCGGCGCTGGTGAGCTGCTCCCCTTCACCATCTCCGACATGGACTTCGCCTCCCCGCCGGAGGTGCTGCGGGCGCTTCAGGAGCGGGTGGCGCACGGCGTCTTCGGCTACACGGACTGGCGGCTCGGCGCGTTCCGGGAGGCGGTACGCCACTGGTACGCGACCCGCCACGACACCGCGCTCGACATCGAGACGCTGGTGTACGCCCCCTCGGTGCTGAGCCAGCTCTCGCAGCTGCTCCAGATGTGGACGGAGCCCGGCGACGGCGTGGTGGTGCACACCCCGACGTACGACGGCTTTCGCAAGGCCGTCACGGGTCTGGGGCGTGAGCTGCGCGGCGTACCGGTCGGGGACACCGAGGCGCTGGAGGCGGAGCTGGCGCGGGCGGACAGCCGGATGCTGCTGCTCTGCTCGCCGCACAACCCGACGGGCCGGGTCTGGCGGGAGGACGAGCTGGCGGAGTTCTCGCGGCTCGCCGAGCGCCACGGGGTCGCGGTCGTCAGCGACGAGATCCACGCGGACCTGGTGGCCGGCGGCCGGCGCCATCTGCCGTGGAGCCGTTTCACCGAGGCCGGCCGCGGCCGGCGCTGGGCCCTGATCACCTCGGGCACGAAGGCCTTCAACTTTCCGGCGCTGACCGGCTCGTACGGGATCATCGGCGACCCCGACGAGCGCGAGGCGTTCGTCCGCCGCATGGAGACCGGTGAGGGGCTCGCCTCTCCGGCCGTGCTCTCGCTGACCGCCCACATCGCCGCGTACCGGGAGGGCGGGCCGTGGCTGGACTCCCTGCGGGCGTACGTGGCCGGAACGATGCGGCTGGTGGAGGAGCGGCTCGCGGAGGGGCTGCCGGGGGTGACCTGGACGCCCCCGCAGGCGGGCTACCTGGCCTGGATCGACCTGCGGCCGCTCGGCATCGACGAGGCCGCGCTCCAGCGGGAGCTGGTGGAGACCGAGAAGGTCGCGATCATGCCGGGCGGGGTGTACGGGACGCCGGGCTTCGTCCGGCTGAACGTCGGCTGCCCGCGGAAGAAGGCGGAACGGGGCGTGGACGCGCTCGTGCGGGCGGCGGGCAGGCTGCGGAGGGCCTGACACGGACGCCGGTCTCGTGGGCGCCGGGGTCATGGAGCGGACGCGCTCGCCAGGTCGCCGTCCCGTTGCGCCCACCCGTCCCTCCCCGGGGTCGCCACGGATGTGCACAGGCCCGCCCCCGCGAGGACGATGGCAGGCATGGACATCAGGCTCGCCTCGGGCACGGGGCGGTGGATCGTCTTCACCACCGTCCTCGCCTCGGGGATGGCGCTGCTCGACTCCACCGTCGTCAACGTCGCCCTTCCCCACATCGGCGAGGACCTCGGGGCCGACATGGCCGCGCTCCAGTGGACCGTCAACGCCTACATGCTCACGCTCGCCGGCCTCATCCTGCTCGGCGGGGCGCTGGGCGACCGGTACGGGCGGCGGCGGGTGTTCGTGGTCGGGGTGGTGTGGTTCGCCGTGGCCTCGCTGCTGTGCGGGCTCGCGCCGAACGCCGGTGTGCTGATCGCCGCCCGCGCCCTCCAGGGCGTCGGCGGCGCGCTGCTGACCCCCGGGTCGCTCGCGCTGATCCAGGCGAGCTTCCACCGGGAGGACCGGGCCAGGGCCGTCGGGCTGTGGTCCGGCTTCGGCGGGGTCGGGGCGGCGATCGGGCCGTTCGTCGGCGGCTGGCTGGTCGACGGGCCCGGCTGGCGGTGGGTGTTCCTGCTGAACGTGCCGCTGGCCGCGCTGTGCGTGCCGGTCGCGCTGCGGCACGTGCCCGAGTCGCGAGACGAGTCCGCCCACGGCCGCTTCGACGTGCTCGGCGCGGTCCTCGCGGCCGGGGGGCTCGGCCTCGTCACGTACGCGCTGATCGCCGGAGTGTGGTGGGCGGGGGCGTTGGGTGTCGTGGTCGGGGCGGCGTTCGTCCTCGTGGAGCGGCGGCGGGCCGAGAGCGCGATGGTGCCGCCGTCGGTCTTCGCGTCCCGGCTGTTCACCTCGGTCAATCTGGTGACGCTGTGCGTGTACGCGGCGCTCGGCGGCTTCTTCTTCCTGGTCGCACTCCAGCTCCAGGTGGTGTCCGGCTACTCGGCGCTCGCGACGGGGACGGCGCTGTTGCCGACCACCGTGCTGATGCTGCTGCTCTCGGCGAAGGCGGGGGAGCTGGGCGAGAAGATCGGGCCGCGGATCCCGCTGACGGTGGGCCCGCTGGTGTGCGCGGGCGGGATGGTCCTGATGCTGCGCGTGGGCGAGGACGCCTCGTACGTACGGGACGTGGTGCCGGCCATGCTGGTGCTCGGCATCGGCCTGACCGTCCTGGTGGCCCCGCTGACGGCGACCGTCCTGGCCTCGGTGCACGTGGGGCGAGCCGGCCTGGCGAGCGGCATCAACAACGCGGCGGCCCGCGCGGCGGGGCTGCTCGCGGTCGCGGCGCTGCCGGCGCTGGCGGGGATGGGACCGGAGGCGTACCGCTCGGCGGAGGAGTTCGGGGAGACGTTCCGGCGGGCGATGCCGATGTGCGCGGGGCTGATGGTGGCGGGGGCGGTCCTGGCCTGGACGACGGTCCGGGTGCCCGCCGGGGCGCCGGGCTGCCACCCCGAGTGCAAGGTCCACTGCGGGGTGACGGCCCCACCGCTGAACCCGGGGGAGCGCTCGGTCCCCGGCGACGGCTCGGGCGCGGGGGCCGGGCGCCCCGGGGCGATGGGCAGAGTCCGGGGTGGCCATCGGTCCCGGCCGGCACCCCGGCGAGGGCACGGTTGGGGGCGCCGGTCGCACCCGGGCGATCAGTGAGCGGTCGCTGAGGCAGACTGGCCCCATGGCCATCCACGAGAACCTGCTGGGGGGACCGCCCCCCACTCACCTGCCCGACGACCCCGAACCGCGCGAGCTGCTCGCGAACGGCACGGCGCCGGCGGACGTCGCCGCGAAGTACCCGACCTCTTCGCTGGCCTGGGCCCAGCTCGCCGACGAGGCGTTCGAGGCCGGCCGCGTCGTCGAGTCGTACGCGTACGCCCGTACCGGCTACCACCGCGGCCTGGACGCGCTGCGCCGCAGCGGCTGGAAGGGCCACGGGCCGGTGCCGTGGGAGCACGAGCCCAACCGCGGCTTCCTGCGGGCGCTGCACGCGCTGGCGCGGGCGGCCGGCGAGATCGGCGAGAAGGACGAGTACGAGCGCTGCTCGACGTTCCTGCGCGACTCCTCCGAGACGGCGGCCGAGACCCTCGGCTGACGCCCGATCCCACCCCCGGGGGCGCCACCCGCGCCCCCGGGGGCAGCCCGCTGTCACCGGGCCGGCACAGGCCGGCACCCGGGCGGCACCGGGCCAGTACAGGGGCCGGCGACCGGGGCGGCACAGGCCGGCACCCGGGCGGCACAGGCCGGCACCCGGGCGGCACAGGCCGGCACCCGGGCGGCGACCAGGCGGCACGCGGGGCGACGCCCGGGCGAACACCGGGCCGGGGACCGGGCGGCGACCGGGGTGGCGACCAGGCGGCACCCGGGCGAACACCGGGCCGGGGACCGGGAAGCACCGGGCCGGCACCCGGGGGCGGCACAGGCCGGCACCCGGGTGAACACCGGGGCGGCGCCCATGCGTTCGGGGGCGTCGGGGCATCCGTACGGAGGGACCCGGAGGAAACCGGTCATAGTGCCGCGGGCGTTCGATCGCGTTCGAAGGGGCCGGTACGATCCTTCGGACCGTTGTACCGAGAGCCGCCGGCGCAGAGGCCCCACCCTCTCCCCCGCACCGGCTGACGCAGGGGAGAAGTCTGTCTTGGGCAAGCGCGCTGCCGCACCCGCGGGACGGAGACGAGCGACGAGCCGCCGGCGTGGCCGCGGGCGGTCCCGGCGGAGTCCTGTGGGGCGGCTCGTCCTGCCGACGCTCGCGCTGATCACGCTCTCCCTCGGTGGTGGCGCCGCGCTCGCCCACTACAACAGCGGCGAGGACACCGGCTCCGGCGGAGCCGCCGCGGCCCCCACCACCGACCCGGCCCCGACCACGGTGACGCCCACCCCCCAGGTCACGACCCTGCGGCCGAAGCCGAGCACCCTGTCGCCGAAGCCGACGATCACGCCCAGGAAGACGACCGTGCCCGCCTCCGGCGCCGGTACCTTCACCACGGCCCAGGCCTCCGGTGACGCCGTCGGCACCGGTGGCACCCTGCGGCGCTACCGCGTCCAGGTCGAGGACGGCATCGACATCTCCGCCCGGCAGGCCGCCGCCGAGATCCAGGAGATCCTGGCCCATCCCCGGGGCTGGGCCGCCCACGGCCGTGGCCGGTTCCAACTGGTCTCGGAGAACGCCGACTTCGTCATCCGTATCGCGACCCCGACTACCGCCGACCGGCTCTGCCTCGCGCAGGGGCTCAACACCCGCGGCGAGCTGAACTGCGAGACGTCCCAGGGGGTGGTCGTGAACCTGAAGCGGTGGATGCTCGGCTCCCCGACGTTCGCCGGCACGCCCGCCGAGTACCGGCACCTGATCATCAACCACGAGGTCGGGCACGAGATCGGCATCCGGATGCACATGACCTGCCCCGGCGCCGGGAAGCCGGCGCCCGTGATGATGCAGCAGATCAAGGGGCTCAAGGGCTGTCGTTCGAACGCATTTCCGTATGACGAAGACGGTAGCTACATCGAGGGTCCGATCGTGCCATGATGCGCTTGGGAGCGCGCGCGACGAAGCGTGCGCCCCGAGGGGACCGGGGCTCCACTGCCAAACGGAAGGAGCGGACCGCTACCCGGTAGTACGTATCGAGGAGACAGCAATGTCCACCTTCCCCGATGCCTCTGGAGCCGGTTCGGTCGATGACCCGAACCTCGACTTCGCGGGCACGACGCCGTACGAGGACTATGTCCAGGCGGACGTCCTCACCCACCTCCAGCACCTGCGCTCCGACGACCCGGGCGAGATGGTCTTCCTGGTCACCACCCAGGTCATGGAGCTGTGGTTCACCGTCATCGTCCACGAGTGGGAGACCGCGAGCCGCGCGCTGCGCGAGGACCGCGTCCCGGTGGCGATGGACGCGCTCAAGCGCTCCGTGCGCGAGCTGGAGGCGCTGAACCACTCCTGGCGGCCACTGGCCCAGCTCACCCCGGCGCAGTTCAACTCCTACCGCGCGGCCCTCGGCGAGGGCTCCGGCTTCCAGTCGGCGATGTACCGGCGGATGGAGTTCCTGCTCGGCGAGAAGTCCGCGTCGATGCTGGTGCCGCACCGCGGCGCGCCCCGCGTCCACGCCGAGCTGGAGAAGGCGCTGCAGGAGCCGAGCATGTACGACGAGGTGCTCAGGCTGCTCGCCCGGCGCGGGCTGCCCGTGCCCGAGGCCGTGCTCGCGCGCGACCTGGCGAAGAAGTACGAGCCGTCGCCCGAGATCGAGGAGATCTGGGCCGGCATCTACGCCGACCCCGACCAGAACGGCGAGCTCGTCCGCCTCGGCGAGGCGCTCAGCGATGTCGCCGAGCTGATCTGGCGCTGGCGCAACGACCACCTCGTCGCCACCCGGCGGGCCATGGGCTCCAAGACCGGCACCGGCGGCTCGGCGGGCGTGGCCTGGCTGGAGAAGCGCGCGCAGAAGAACGTGTTCCCCGAGCTGTGGACGGCGCGCAGCCATGTCTGACGTACTGCGCGAGAACGCGCTGCGGCTCGACACCGAGGACCAGCTGGGCAAGCTGCGCGAGAAGTTCGCCCTCGACGACGCGACCGTCTACCTGGACGGGAACTCGCTGGGCGCGCTGCCCGCGCACGTCCCCGCCCGCATGGCCGACGTCATCACCCGCGAGTGGGGGCAGCTGCGCATCCGCTCCTGGGACGAGTCCGGCTGGTGGACCGCCCCCGAGCGGATCGGCGACCGGATCGCCCCGCTCGTCGGCGCCGCCCCGGGGCAGATCGTGGTCGGCGACTCGACCAGCGTGAACGTCTTCAAGGCGGTCGTGGCGGCGGCCCGGCTGAGCTCGGACGACCGGGACGAGATCCTCGTCGACGCGACGACCTTTCCCACGGACGGGTACATCGCGCAGTCCGCGGCACGGATGACCGGCCACCGGCTCGTCCCGGTCGCGCCCGCCGACGTACCGGCCGCGGTCGGACCGCGCACGGCCGCCGCACTGGTCAACCATGTCGACTACCGCACCGGCCGCCTCCACGACCTGCCCGGCATCACCGCCGCGGTCCGGGACGCGGGCGCGCTCGCCGTCTGGGACCTGTGCCACAGCGCGGGCGCCCTGCCGGTCGGCCTGGACGGGAACGGGGTCGACCTGGCCGTCGGCTGTACGTACAAGTACCTGAACGGCGGCCCCGGTTCGCCCGCGTACCTGTACGTCGCCGAGCGCCACCAGGCCGCCTTCGACTCGCCGCTGCCCGGCTGGAACTCGCACGCCGACCCGTTCGGGATGACCCCCGGGTACGAGGCGGCGGCGGGCGCGCTCCGCGGCCGCGTCGGCACGCCCGACATCCTCTCCATGCTGGCGCTCGAAGCGGCGCTGGACGTCTGGGACGGCGTCGGCATCGAGGACGTGCGGGCCAAGTCCCTCGCCCTGACGGACTTCTTCCTGGAGTGCGTCCGGGCGTACGTGCCCGAGGGCCGGGTGGAGTCGCTGACACCCGAGGCGCACGGCGAGCGCGGCAGCCAGGTGGCGCTGCGCTGCGACGAGGCGCCCAAGGTGATGGCCGAGCTGATCGCGCGCGGTGTCGTGGGCGATCTGCGCAGGCCGGACGTGCTGCGCTTCGGCTTCACCCCGCTGTACGTCGGTTTCGCCGACGCGGAGCGGGCGGCGCGGGTCCTGGCCGACGTGCTGGGCGACGTGCTGGGCGACGCGCCGGGCTCGTAGGCCGTAGGCCGTAGGTCGGATGATCGCGTGATCTGTGGGGGCGTCAGTCCTGGTACGGTCCCCGCAGGTCAGGCCAATTCGGCCCCGTCCCCGAGAGGTTGGAACAGCATGCCGGACCCCGCCGCGCGCGACGCCGCCGAAGAAGCGTCGGCCTTCTCGCACCCGGCCGTAGCCCCGGACGCGACCGCCGCGTACGGCGAACACCCCGACCAGGTCGTCGACTTCTACGCTCCGCGCGACGGCCGGCAGCGGGCCCCGCTCGTCGTCGCGCTGCACGGCGGCGCCTGGCGGGCGCCGTACGACCGACAGCACCTGACCCCTTTCGTGGACTTTCTGGCCCGCCGGGGTTTCGCCGTCGCCAACGTCGAGTACCGGCGCGGCAGCAGCATCCCCCGGCAGGGCGGTACCGCCCCCGTCGCCGGCCGCTGGCCCGAGACCTTCGACGACGTGGCCGCCGCCCTCGACGCCGTACCGCGGCTGGCCGCCGAGCATCTGCCGCAGGCCGATCCGCGCCGGATCGTGCTCACCGGCCACTCCGCGGGCGGCCACCTCGCCCTGTGGGCCGCCGCCCGCCACGTCCTGGCCCCCGACGCACCCGCGTCCTGGCGGCTCCCCGCCCCACCGCCGCTGCGCGGGGTGGTGGCACTGGCCCCCATCGCGCACTTCGACCGGTCGGTCGAGCTCGGGGTGTGCGGCGACGCGGTGACACAACTCCTCGGCGGCGAAGGCGAGTTCGACGTCCGCGCCCGGCACGCCGACCCCGCCCTGCTGCTGCCGACCGGGATCGCCACCACCGTCGTCCAGGGCCGGGACGACATCGTCGTCCCCCAGGCCGTCGCCGACGCCTATGTCGAGGCGGCCGCCAAGGCGGGCGAGACGGTCGGATTCACGCTCCTCCAGGACGTGGGCCACTTCCCCCTGATCGACCCGGCGGCGGACGCGTGCGCGGTGGTCGCGGAGGAGATCGCCCAGCTCGCCTTCTGAATCCGACAGGGTTTGGCGCGTAGTACTTGGGACGGACGCGGGAGGATCCATATTCATGGTGACGACCGCGTCCGCCCGCCCCCGTACGGTGGCTGACGTGACCGAGACCCGTGAAACGAGCCGCAGCCCCGAGTTCCGCCTGGCCCAGAGCGCGCTCGGCGGGCTGCGCCAGGACCTGTTCCACAACGCCTTCGCCTACCGGCCGCTGCCACCCATGGCGGTGGACGGGCCGATCACCCGGCGTCTTCCGGAGCGGATACGCGCCAACGCCGGGTGGACCCCGCACGCGGTGGTCGCGGTCTGCGCCTTCTTCGTCTTCCTGATAGGCGCCGCGGCCGCCGAGGGCGCCGCCCCTCCGCTGCTTGCGGTGTACGCCTTCACGCCCGCCGTGATCGTGCTGCTGACCCTCGTGCGCCCGGTGCTCGCCTTCTGGGCGTCGCTGGCCTCCACCCCGTTCCTGGGCTTCCTCGGCAGCGCCGGCGACGGCTGGCCCTGGTCGCCGGCCGGCTTCGTCGCGCACCTCGTCGTCCTGACGGTGGTCGCCGCCCGTACCCGGCCGCGCACGGGCGGCTGGATGTGGCTGCTGACCGGCGGGTACGCGGTCTTCGCCGAGGTCTTCCTGGGCATCGGCTACACCACCGACGCCCCGCCGCTCCTCTTCTGCGCCGCGCTCGCGCTGCTCGTCGTGACCGTCGTCCAGGTCCGCCGGGAGGCGAAGCAGGAGGTCACCGCCCAGCAGACCGTCACCGCGCAGGAGCGCTCCCGGCGCACCCTGCTCGAAGAGCGCACCACCATCGCCCGCGAGCTGCACGACGTCGTCGCCCACCACATGTCCGTGGTCGCCATCCAGGCCGAGGCCGCGCCCTACCGGGTCGAGAACCCGCCGCCCGAGCTGGAGCAGGCCTTCGCCACCATCCGCGAGAACGCGGTCGCGGCGCTGACCGAGCTGCGCCGCGTCCTCGGAGTCGTACGCGCGGAGGACTACGAGGCCCCCGACGCCCCGCAGCCCACCCTCGCCGACCTCGACGGGCTCGTCGCCAACGTCCGCGAGGCCGGGCTCGACGTCGAGAAGACGGTGACCGGCTCGGTGCGGGAGCTTCCGCAGGGCGTCGAGCTCTCCGCGTACCGGATCGTCCAGGAGGCGCTGAGCAACGTTCTGCGGCACGCGCCGGGCGCCGGGGCGAAGGTGGAGGTCAGTTACGTCCTCGGCGGCCTGGGCCTGCGGATCGTCAACGGCCCCGCCCGCGGCCTGGTCAAGCCCGCCCGTCACCCGGCCACCACCCCTCAAGGAGGGCTTCGCCCGCCCCCTCCGATGGGGGCAGGGCACGGCATCACCGGCATGCGCGAGCGGGTGACCATGCTGAACGGCGAGATGACCGCCGAGCCGACCGAGGACGGCGGCTACGAGGTGACCGCGTTCGTGCCCGTGGCGCGCGAGGAGGCCGAGCAGTGATCAAGGTACTGATCGTCGACGACCAGATGATGGTCCGCGAGGGCTTCTCGGTGCTGCTCGGCGCGATGCCGGACATCGAGGTCGTCGGCGAGGCCGTCAACGGGCGCGAGGCGATCGCCCAGGTCGCCGCCCTGCGCCCGGACGTGGTCCTGATGGACATCCGGATGCCGGAGCTGAACGGCATCGAGGCGACCCGCGAGATCGTGGCCGCGGACGCGGACGCGAAGGTGCTGGTCCTGACGACCTTCGACCTGGACGAGTACGTGTACCAGGCGCTGCGCGCCGGGGCCTCGGGATTTCTGCTGAAGGACGCGTCCGCGCGGCAGCTGGCCGACGGCGTACGGGTCGTGGCGGCCGGCGAGGCGCTGCTCGCGCCGACCGTGACGAAGCGGCTGATCACCGAGTTCGCGAAGGCGGCCGAGACGCCGAGGCCGCCGGCGCTGTCGCGGATCGGGGAGCTGACCGAGCGGGAGACGGAGGTCCTCGTGCTGATCGCGCAGGGCCTGTCGAACGCGGAGATCGCCGACCATCTCGTGGTGGCCGAGTCGACGATCAAGACGCATGTGAGCCGGATCCTGGTGAAGCTGGGGCTGCGGGACCGGACGCAGGCGGCGGTGTTCGCGTACGAGGCGGGACTGGTGCGGGCCGGCGGGTAGGCCGGTAGCGTCCAGCCATGGACGCTTCCTTCGACCCGTGGTCGCCCGAGTTCGTCGCCGACCCGTACCCCGCCTACGCCGAGCTGCGGGCGGCCGGCCGCGCGCACTGGTACGGGCGTACGCGCCAGTGGCTGATCCCGCACTACGAGGACGTGTCGGCGCTGCTGCGGGACCGGCGCCTCGGCCGTACGTACACGCACCGCTTCACGCACGAGGAGTTCGGGCGGGAGGCGCCGCCCGCGGCGCACGAGCCGTTCCACACCCTCAACGACCATGGTCTGCTCGACCTGGAGGCGGCCGACCACACCCGTATCCGGCGGCTGGTGTCGAAGGCGTTCACGCCGAGGACCGTGGAGAACCTGGCGCCGACGGTACGGCGGCTCGCGACGGAGCTCGTCGGCGGCCTGGTCGAGCGCGGCGGCGGGGACCTCCTCGCCGACGTCGCCGAGCCCCTGCCGGTCGCCGTCATCGCCGAGATGCTGGGCATTCCGGAGGAGGACGAGGAGCGGCGGATGCTGCGGCCCTGGTCGGCCGACATCTGCGGGATGTTCGAACTGAAGCCCTCGGAGGAGACGGCGCGGCGGGCGGTGCGCGCGTCGATCGAGTTCTCGGACTACCTCCGGGAGCTGATCGAGCGGCGGCGGAAGGAGCCGGGCGACGACCTGATCTCGGGGCTGATCGCGGCGCACGACGAAAGCGATCGGCTCACCGAGCAGGAGATGATCTCCACCTGTGTGCTGCTGCTGAACGCGGGGCACGAGGCGACGGTGAACACGACGGTCAACGGATGGTGGACGCTGCTGCGCGAGGGCGTCCGTCCGGATCCCGAAAAGTTGTCCACAGCTGTGGAAGAGCTGCTGCGTTACGACACTCCGCTGCAGATGTTCGAGCGCTGGGTCCTCGACGACATCGAGGTCGGTGGTGTGGTGATCCCGCGCGGCTCGGAGGTGGCCCTCCTGTTCGGCTCGGCCAACCGCGACCCGGCGCGCTTCGGGCCGACCGCCGACGTGCTCGACCTCACCCGGGCCGACAACCCCCACATCACCTTCGGCGCGGGCATCCACTACTGCCTGGGCGCACCGCTGGCCCGCCTCGAACTGACGGCGGTCTCCGGGGAGTTGCTGCGCCAGGCGCCGGGGCTGCGGCTGGCGGCGGAGCCGCGGTGGAAGCCGGGGTACGTGATCAGGGGCGTGCACGAGCTGCTCGTGGAGGTGTGACCCCCATGGCGAAGGGCCCCCGGGAAACCGGGGGCCCTTCGTTTCAGGCCGTCAGCCGTCGGGCCGTCAGCCGTCGGGCCGTCGGGCCGTCGGGCCGTCGGGCCGTCAGGCCGTCACGACGTCCCGGCGGCGCAGGCCCGTCAGGCCCGCGGCCACCAGGGCCGCCGCGAGGGCGGTCAGGGCCAGGACCGGGGTCCAGGCCATGTCCTGGCCGGGCAGCTTCGGCAGGTGGCCGAAGGGCGAGAGGTTCAGGACCGACTGGGGCAGGTTCAGGGCCGGTCCGATCCAGCCGATGACCAGGCTGACCCCGGCCGCCGCCCATCCGCCCACCGCGGCCTTGGGGAAGGCGCCGTGGAACAGGACCGCGATCCCCGCGAGGGTCCAGATCGCGGGCAGCTGGACCAGCGAGGCGCCCAGGACCGGGCCGAGGTCCTTGCCGTACGTCAGGTACAGGCCGAGCCCGGCGAGCAGCATGATCAGCGCCGCGCCCGCGAAGGCGATCACCAGGTGACCGGCCGCCCAGCGGACCCGGCCGACGGCGTTGGCCAGGATCGGCTCCGCCCGCCCCGAAGTCTCCTCGCCGTGCAGCCGCAGCACCGACCCCACCGCGTACAGGGCCGCGATCATCCCGAACATCCCGACCATCGCGGCGAGGAACGCGCTCTCCAGGCGGGCCTGGCCGCCCATCCGCTCGAAGATCTCCCTCGCCTGCTCGTTGTCACCGACGATGTCCGCGGCTCCGGCGGCCATCCCGCCGAACGCGATCCCGGCGACCAGGAAGCCGATCGACCAGCCGAGCAGTCCGCCGCGCTGCAGCCGCCATGCCAGGGCGGCCGCCGTCCCGAGGCGCCCTTCGGCCGGGCCCGGCCGGGTCGCCAGGAAGCTCATGCCGACATCGCGACGGCTCGTCAGCTCGTAGGCGATGCCCGCCTGTACGAGGACGGCGGCGCCGATCACGAGCAGCACCCACCAGCGCTCGTCGGCGTACGGGCGTACGTTCTCGGCCCAGCCGATCGGGGAGAGCCAGGTCAGGACCGAGCTGCCGTCGGAGGTCCCCGCGTCACCGGCGGCCCGCAGCAGGAACGCGGTGCCGAGGACGGCCGCCGCGAGGCCCTTCGCGAGCCGCGCGCTCTCGGTGAGCTGGGCGACGATCGCCGCCATGGTGGCGAAGAGCATGCCGGTTCCGCCGACCGCGAGGCCGAGGGCGAGCGCCCCGTCCGCTCCCTGGCCGGCGAGTCCGGCCGTGATGATCAGGGCGACGAGGGTGTTGGCGATCAGGGCGGTGAGGAGGGCGGCGGTCAGCGGCGCCCGGCGCCCCACCACGGCGGAGGAGAGCAACTCCTGGCGGCCCGTCTCCTCCTCCTCACGGGTGTGCCGGACGACGATGATCAGGCTCATCACGGCGGCGAGGGTGGCGCAGAAGACCCCGAACCGCCAGGCCACGAGTCCGCCGACCGAGTCGTCGAAGACCGGTCCGTACAGCGCCCGCAGGGAGCTGTTGCCGCTCATCGCGCCGGCGATCCGGGCGCGGGCGGCGGGGGTGTCGTACAGGGTCTGGATCGAGCCGACGCCGCTGGCGACCATGCCACCGACGACGACGGCCCAGATCGGCATCATGACCCGGTCGCGGCGCAGCGCGAGCCGTGTGAGGGAGCCGGTCCCGGTCAGGGGGACGGTGAGCGTGCTCATCGCGCCGCCACCTCGTCGGTGTCGTCGGTGTAGTGCCGGAGGAAAAGCTCCTCGAGCGTGGGAGGCGTGCTGGTCAGGGACCGGACGCCGGACTCGGTCAGGGACCGCAGCACCGCGTCGAGCTTGTCGGTGTCGACCTGGAGCCGGACCCGGCGCCCTTGGCCCCCCTCGATTGTCTGAAGGGCCAGGTCGTGGACGCCCGGGAGGTGGGCGAGTCCGTTGGGCGCGCCGGCGAGTTCGGCGGTGACGCTCGTACGGGTCAGGTGGCGCAGGTCCGCGAGCGAGCCGGACTCGACCGTCTGCCCCTTGCGGATGATGCTGACCCGGTCGCAGAGGGTCTCGACCTCGCTGAGGATGTGCGACGAGAGCAGGATCGTGCGGCCGCGCTCGCGCGCCTCGGCGACGCAGCTCTGGAAGACGCCCTCCATCAGCGGGTCGAGGCCGCTGGTGGGCTCGTCGAGGATGAGGAGCTCGACGTCGGAGGCGAAGGCGGCGACGAGGGCGACCTTCTGCCGGTTGCCCTTGGAGTACGTCCGGCCCTTCTTCGTAGGGTCGAGCTCGAAGCGCTCGATCAGCTCGGCCCGCCGGGCCTTGTCGAGCCCTCCGCGGAGCCGCCCGTAGAGGTCGATGACCTCGCCGCCGGAGAGGTTGCGCCAGAGCGTCACGTCACCGGGGACGTACGCGATGTGGCGATGCAGCTCGACGGCGTCCTGCCAGGGGTCCTTGCCGAGGAGCTGCGCGGCGCCGGAGTCGCCCCGCAGCAGCCCGAGGAGCACCCGGATGGTCGTGGACTTCCCGGAGCCGTTGGGGCCGAGGAAGCCGTGGACCTCACCGGTCTCGACGGTGAGGTCGAGGCCGTCCAGCGCGTGTGTCCGCCCGAAGGACTTGTGGAGTCCGGCGACGGTGATTGCCTTCGTCATGTTTCAGAACGTACGCTTCTTTCAGAAACTTGTGAAGTTAAGGAAGCGTATAAAATCGTGGGCGTCCGAGGAACGAGGGAGACGATGTCCGACATGACGACCCCCATCGCAGGCGACGAAGAGGCGGTGTCCCGCTTCGTGGAGCGCTTCGCCGCCGAGCTCACCGAGGCCGGCATGCAGCGCATGGCCGCGCGGGTCTTCGCGGCGCTCCTGGCCTCCGAATCCGCCTCCGCGACCTCGGCCGAGCTCTCCGAACAGCTCAGGATCAGCCCGGCCGCCGTCTCCGGCGCCGTCCGCTACCTCTCCCAGGTCAGCATGGTCAGCCGCGAACGCGACCCGGGCTCGCGCCGCGACCGCTACGTCCTGCACAGCGAGGTCTGGTACGAGGCCTTCACCCGCCGCGACCAGATCCTCACCCGCTGGGAGAAGGTCCTGCGCGAAGGCGCGGAGCTCCTCGGCCCCGACACGGCGGCGGGCAGGCGCACGGCCGAGACGGCGGAGTTCTTCGAGTTCCTCCAGAAGGAGATGCTGGCCATGATGGACCGCTGGCGCGCGCAGAAGGCCGCCACGACCGCGCAGGACGCCTCCTAGCCTCCTCCAGCCCTTCCCCCTCCAGCCCCTTCCCCCCTCCTAGCCCTCCTTCTTCGGCAGCGTCAGCCCCCAGGCATCCGCCCGTACCGTCCACGTCCTGCGCCGGACCGGGCCCGTCACCACCGTGTCCGCGCGGTAGCGGAAGTCCGGGCCTGAGACCGTCAGGGTGCGCGCGTCCGTGTGGAAGGGGGGCGCGGACGGAGGATGGACCGTGACCTCGGCCACGCCGCCGAGGGACCGTACGCTCACCCCCTCCACCGGGGCGTCGATGTCGCTGAGCAGCACGCCGTCCGCCTCCACCCGGAGGCGGTGGGTGCGGATCGCGAGGTGCGCCGGGGCCGGCCGGACCAGCGTGCGGACCAGGGAGCGGCACGTGTCCCAGACCGAGGGCGGGGTCTCGGCGCTCACCACCGGGCCCTGGACCGCCGGGATGCGCAGATCGCCCAGGACGACCCCGTCGCTGTCGTCGACCAGCAGGTCGAGCTGCCGTACCACCCCGTCGAGCACCGCCCGCGCCGCCGTCACCGCGCTCTGCGGCACGCCGAGCGCGTGGGCGACTTCCAGACAGCCCGGGGCGCCGATCGGGACGAGGGCCAGCGCGCCGCCCGCGAGGTCACGCTCCCGGTACAGCAGCGTCACGGTCCGTAGCAGCGCACGGTCGTCGCCGACCACCACAGTGCGGCGGGAGCCCCGCCGGGCAAGGGCCCGGGAGAATTCCTCCGGGCTGTCCGGGAGGCAGATCTTCGCTTCTGCCCCCGCACACAACACATCTTTCGCGATCCGTACGGACTCGCCGTCACTTCGGCGGGCGACCGGGTCGATGACCACCAGCAGCTGGTCGTGAGCCGACACCTCGGTCCTTCCTCGGGTAGCATCTTTGTGCAAGAGCCCCTTGCGCTATTGCGCCAGGGGCTTCGTCTATTCCGGGGCACACCGGTGAGGCGGCCTCGGCCCCTGACCTTGGACATGCCCCACCCGGAAGGGGTGTACGCCTGTGCCCGCACTTGTGCTGCTCGGTGCTCAGTGGGGTGACGAGGGCAAGGGAAAGGCCACCGACCTCCTCGGTGGATCCGTTGACTATGTAGTGCGTTACCAGGGCGGCAACAACGCCGGCCACACCGTCGTCGTCGGCGACCAGAAGTACGCGCTGCATCTTCTCCCTTCCGGAATCCTCTCGCCGGGGTGTACCCCGGTGATCGGAAACGGTGTCGTCGTCGACCCGGCGGTCCTGCTCTCCGAGCTGAGCGGGCTGAACGAGCGAGGCGTCGACACGTCCAAGCTCCTCATCAGCGGTAACGCGCATCTCATTACGCCCTACAACGTCACCCTCGACAAGGTGACGGAACGGTTCCTCGGGAAGCGCAAGATCGGCACCACCGGCCGGGGCATCGGCCCGACCTACGCCGACAAGATCAACCGTGTCGGCATCCGGGTCCAGGACCTGTACGACGAGTCGATCCTGACCCAGAAGGTCGAGGCGGCGCTGGAGGGCAAGAACCAGCTGCTCGCCAAGCTCTACAACCGCCGCGCGATCGACGCCGCCCAGATCGTCGAGGAGATGCTCCAGTACGCGGAGCAGATCAAGCCCTTCGTCGCCGACACCACCCTGATCCTCAACAACGCGCTGGACGAGGACAAGGTCGTGCTCTTCGAGGGCGGCCAGGGCACGCTCCTGGACGTCGACCACGGCACGTACCCCTTCGTCACCTCCTCGAACCCGACCGCGGGCGGCGCCTGCACGGGTACGGGTGTCGGCCCGACGAAGATCAGCCGGGTCATCGGCATCCTCAAGGCGTACACGACCCGCGTCGGCGCCGGCCCGTTCCCGACCGAGCTCTTCGACAAGGACGGCGAGGACCTGCGCCGCATCGGCGGCGAGCGCGGTGTCACCACCGGCCGCGACCGCCGCTGCGGCTGGTTCGACGCGGTCATCGCCCGCTACGCGACCCGCGTCAACGGCCTGACCGACTTCTTCCTCACCAAGCTCGACGTGCTGACGGGCTGGGAGCAGATCCCGGTCTGTGTCGCGTACGAGATCGACGGCAAGCGCGTCGAGGAGCTCCCGTACTCGCAGACCGACTTCCACCACGCGAAGCCGGTCTACGAGATGCTGCCGGGCTGGTCCGAGGACATCACCAAGGCCAAGACCTTCGCCGACCTGCCGAAGAACGCGCAGGCGTACGTGAAGGCCCTGGAGGAGATGTCGGGCGCCCCGATCTCCGCGATCGGCGTCGGCCCCGGCCGGACCGAGACGATCGAGATCAACTCGTTCCTCTAGGGGAACCTGTCGTGCGCGTTCGTTCCGCGGGGCGGGACGGGTGGGCACGACGCCACGAGGGCGGCGCACGTTTCCTGTGCGCCGCCCTCGTGGGCATGCAGGCGGGGCCTGCGGTACTTCGTCACTTCGTCGCGTCGGCGCCTCGGCCGGTCGGAAACCAGGTGCGGGCGGTCGGCGCGGTGGTGTGTGATCGAGGGCATGGCGACTGTGTTGGGAAAGCCGGGAGTCGACGGGCTGAGCGAGGCTGTGGGCGTGCTGCGGGAGTGGCAGTACGACGGGGCGCCGATGCAACTGCATCCGGGGGACCTGGGATGGTTCTGGCGGTCAGGGGCGGAAGCGACCGCCGCGGCGGTCAGGACGTGGAGGCGGAACGGACGGATTCTCGCCGTCGGGCTGCTGGACGGCCCCGGGCTGTTGCGGCTGACGATCGCGCCGGACGCTCAGCGGGACGAGGAGCTGGCGCGGCAGTTGGTTCACGACGTGACCGAGCCGGAGCGCGGCGTGCTGCCCGAGGGGAAGGCGAGCATCGAGGCACCGATGGGTGCCCTGGTCCAGGATCTGCTCTTCGAGGCCGGCTGGAACGTCGACGAGCCGTGGACGCCGCTGCGCCGCGACCTCACGGAGCCGGTGCATGACCCGGGCGTGCGGATCGAGGTGGTCGGGCCGGAGCAGGCGCACGTGTTCGCCGCCGTGCTTCGGGCGGCGTTCGACGGGTCGAGGTTCACGGACGAGCGCTGGCACGCGATGGCGGCCGGATCGCCGTACGCCGACGCCCGGTGTCTCGTCGCGTACGACGACCGGGGCAACGCGGTGGCGGCGGTGACGGTGTGGTCGGCCGGTCCGGGCAGGCCCGGGCTCCTCGAACCGATGGGCGTGCACCGGGATCATCGCCGTCGCGGCTACGGCGAGGCGATCAGCGTCGCAGCGGCGGCCGCACTCCGGGAGCTGGGCTCGTCGAGTGCGATCGTGTGTACCCCGAGCTCCAATGTCGGCGCCGTCGCCACCTACGCGTCAGCCGGTTTCCGGCAACGCCCCGAGGTCCGGGACCAGTACCGGAACGCTGACACCCCCTAGTTGCGGTAGAACTCGCCCGGCTCCCCGTCGAGCATCGGGAAGACGAGGAGGCGCTCCTTGCCCTCGAAGCGGTCGATCACCAGATAGCCCGCGGTGCCGGCCTGTTCGCAGTCGCGGTCCGAGGAGGCCGGGTCGGGGCTCGTCGGGCCGATGACCAGCGGGGTGCCGGAGCCGGCGAGGAGCGCCGTGGAGGTGCAACTGACCGCGTCCCCGGTGAGGTTTCCCTCGTCGTCCTGGCGGGGGTAGCCGCTCACATAGCGGAAGACAGGGGCGCCGATCGGGCCCTGGGTGATCGTCACCTCGTCGATGTAGCGGTCGGCGTTCTCGCCGTAGACCAGAGGGTTGGGCCGGGTCCTCCAGACGCCGAGGAGCGCGGGAGGGACCACGGCCGTGCCGGTGCGCGCCTTGCGGAAGGTGGCCCTCGCCGCGCCCGAGGTCCACTCCAGGACGTCCGGGGAGCGCAGGGTGAGGGTCTGGTGGGCGGCGGCGGTGCACCGCTGGGCCGGGACGCTGGTGGTCACGTCGGACTCGCCGAGTACCACCTTGTCCTCGTCGGCGGAGACGAGCCGGGAGCGGCCCATGCACAGCCGCTGCTCGGTCACCTGGACGTAGACGGCGGCCTTGGCGCCCGCCGCGCCTTGCCCGAGCTCGATCCGCACGGTCTCGCGAGGGTGGTCGGCCGCGCCTTGCAGGACGCCCTCCCAGGCGCCGAGGAAGGCGGCCGGGAGGATCCCGGAGGGCCGGGCGGAGATCCCGTCGGTCTCACCGCGGGCCTTGTTCTTCTGGCCGTCGACACCGGAGCCCGGGTCCGGCCAGAAGGTGTACGTGAGGCCGGCGGCGGCCGCCACGACGAGGGCCGTGGCGGCCGCGATCAGGCTCGTGCGGCGGCGCTTCGGCTTCGGCGGCTTCGGAGCCGGTACGGGCGTGGGGTCGCCGCCCGCGGCGGCGGTGGCCGTCGCCCCGGACTCCGTCTCCGTTTCGAGTAGTTGGGCCGCGTGGCGGCCGAGGCGGGCCAGCACCTCCGCCGGGAGCCACGGGTCGGCGACCGTGATCGTCTCCACCAGCTCGGTCGCCGAGGGCCGGGCGGCCGGGTCCTTCCCGAGGCAGGCCCGTACCAGGCCGGCGAGTTCGGGCGGAAGGCCCGTCAGGTCGGGCTCGTCGTGCGCGATGCGGAACATCGTGGCGTGGACGCCGCTGTCCGCCGTGCCGAACGGTGAGCGGCCCGTCGCCGCGTACGCGAGGACCGAGCCGAGGCAGAAGATGTCCGAGGCCGGGGTCAGCTTCTCGCCGCGCACCTGCTCCGGGGACATGAAGCCGGGTGAGCCGACGACCGCGCCGGTACTGGTCAGTCCGCCGCCGTCGGCGATCGTGTCGACGGCACGGGCGATGCCGAAGTCGATGATCTGCGGGCCGTCGACGGTGAGCAGGACATTGGACGGCTTGAGGTCGCGGTGGACCAGCCCGGCGGCGTGCACATGGGTGAGCGCCCGCGCGAGCCCGGCCGCGAGCGCGCGTACGGTCGCGGGCGGCAGCGGCCCGAACTCCTCGCCCACCACGGTCCGCAGCGAAGGACCCGGTACGTAGCCGATGGCCACCCAGGGGGCCTCGGCCGCCGTGTCCGAGCCCAGCACCGGGGTCGTGCCCGTGCCGCCCACCCGCTCCAGGGCGGCGACCTCGCGGGCGAACCGGCGCCGGAACTCGTCCTGCGCCGCCAGCTCGGCGTGCACGATCTTCACCGCGACCGTCCGGCCGCCCGCGGAACGCGCCAGGAACACCCGGCCCATCCCACCGGCACCCAGCCGGCCGAGCAGACGGAACGGGCCGATGCTGACCGGGTCTTCCGCGTTCAATGGCTCCACGTCGAAAGAGCATGCCAGACGACCACTCACCCCTCGCCACAGATCCGCAGCCCCTTGGGCGTCGCACATGGCAGGTGCCCATGGGTCCGGATGACGTCCTGGCCGCTGCCCCGGCTCAGGTAGGTGAGAAAACTGGAGGTCAGCGAGTCGGCCGGGGGCTGTCCCCAGGTGTAGGCGTACTCGATCTCCCGGTACGGGTACGTCGACTCCCCTATCTCGTCCACGTTCGGCGCCCGGCCGTCGATGGCCACCCGGTGCAGGCCCTTCAGCCCGCTCCCGGCGCGGAGTTCGGTGTAGCCGATGGCCCCCGGCAGCCGGGCGACGGTCGACAACACCTGCTCCGTGCTGTCGAGTTCGCAGCGCACGACCCGGGCCGCCGGGTCGTCCTTGCTCTCGCAGTCCCGCGAGGAGTTCGCGGGCTCGTTGCGGCCGAGGACCCGGCGCTGGAAGACCTCCCGTGTACCGGAGTTGGCGTCGCGGCTGACCAGCAGCACCGGCCGGTCCGGGCCGCCCGGGATCTGCTTCCAGTTGGTGATCTCGCCCTGGTAGAGGCGGCGGACCTCGTCGAGGGAGAGATTCGTGACCGGTATCCCGTCGTTGAGGACGAGGGTGAAGAGGGAGACGGCGACCATGCTCTCGCGCAGCTGCGGGTAGCCGCCGGGCTTGCGCCCGTCGGAGAGCGCGACGACGGCCGGGGAGCCCTGACCGCCACCGGCGGCGCCGGCCGCCGCCAGTTCCCGTATGCCCGCCGTCGAGCCGTGCGCGTCCACGACGACGGTGGCGCCCTCGCAGTCCTTCTCGTACTTCTTCGCCAGCTCACGCACCACCGGTGCGAACGCGGTCGAACCGGTGACGGTGAGCGAGCCCTTGGCGCAGCCGATCGGCGGCGGGGTCTCGCTCCGGACGATGATCGTGGCCAGGGCGATCACACAGGCGGTGAGGACGATGGTGATGTTCCTGGCCACCGGGCTGAAGCGCGGCGGTGTGTCGTCGGGCGTCGTGCTGTGGTTCCGGCGGACCACGCCCTCCTTGAGACCGCCGGTGACGGTGACGGCCTCGTCGGTCACGCTCCCGGCGAGCAGCACGAGGAGCTTGAAGTGCTGACCCTGATTGAGCGGCACCTTGGGGACCAGCACGGAGCTGCCGTCCTTGCGCAGTCCGGCCGCCTCTGTCAGATGGTCCAGCAGATCCTGGTACTCGGGCGACGTGGTCGCGACGACGCCCCGCACCTGCCCGTCGCCGTAGGTGACGGTCAGCCCGTGGGTCGCGTGCTCGGGGGCGTTGTAGTCCTCGCGGCCGATGGAGAGGCCACCGTCGTTCTCCACCCGGAGCAGCACGAGACTGGCCCCGTCGGCGATGTCGGGCAGGTCGTTGAACAGCCCGATCCGCACGTTGTCGCCCGTCCGGCCCTGGCTCTGCCTGCCCAGCGGGGTGTTGAGCTGGACGCGGTAGCCGATCTGCCGGTGGCGCGGCACGCGCCGCTCGTACCAGACGACACCGGCGGAGACGAGGACACCGAGGAGCGCGGTGACCACGGCGATGACGTTCTCAGCGGTAAGCCAGTCCACGCCCGAGACGGTACGGACGTGTGTGCGGTTCCGTGGGGGAGGTCGCATCCCGCCACCTGGAGTTCTCCCTTCGTTCAGCCCTGCACGGGTTGGCGGATCAACGGTTGCCGGGGGTGTGGAGCGTGGGTGTAATGGCGACGAGGGGGCCCGTCGGAGAGGAACCCCATGCGTGTCGTCGAAGTGACCGCCTACGGCGGCCCTGAGGTCCTGAGGATGGCCCGCCGGCCCGAGCCCGAGGCCGGTGATGTCCCGGGACGGGTACGGGTGCGGCTGAAGGCCGCCGGTGTGACCCAGGCGGATCTGCGGATCCGCGCGGGCAAGTACGTCGACGAGGTCGGCGATCTCACTCCTCCGTTCGTTCTCGGGACGGACTTCGCGGGCAAGCTCCTCGATCCGGTGCCCGGCATGGCGGCCGGGACCCGCGTGGCCGGTTTCGTGCCCTGGTTCGAGGAGCTGACGGGCGAGGGCACGTACGCCGAGGTCATTCAGGTCGCCCCGGAGTGGCTGGCCCCGATCCCGGACGACGTGGAATTCACCGTGGCCGCCTCCGTCCCCCTGGCCGCGATCACCGCCTTCCAGGCCCTCGACCGGCTCGCGCTCCCGGAGGGGGCGACGCTGCTCGTCACCGGCGCCAGCGGGGTGGTGGGCCGGTTCGCGGTCCAGTACGCGGCGGCCACCGGACTACGGGTGGTGGCGGTCGCGCACGAGGGCGACGAACGCGAGCTGAAGGTCCTCGGCGCCGAGCACACCATCCCGCGCGGCGAGATGCCGGAGGTGCTCGAGAGGCTGCTGGAGTTCGCCCCGGAGCGGGTGAACGGTGTCTTCGACGGGGCCCTCGTCGGTCCCCCTGCCCTCGCGGCCGTGAAGGACGGCGGCGCCTTCGTCGCCCTCGCCGTCGACCTGACGCCGACGCCCGAACGGAACATCCGCGTCGAGACCGTCTTCGGCAGGCCGGACGCCGCCCGGCTGAAGGAGATCCTGGAGAAGGTGGCTTCCCGCGAGCTGATCACCCGGGTGGCCGACGTCATGCCCCTGGAGGAGGTCGCGGAGGCGCACCGCCGGGCGGAGGCGGGTCACCGACCCGGCCGCATCGTGCTGATGATCTGAGGCGGGGGTGGGGGCGGGGGCGGGGGGCCCCGGGGCCCGGGCCCGTCTGCTCGGGTACCGCGCCGTCGCCGGATGACCGGGCGGGGCGGTCAGGAGGTCAGGCGCTCGCGCGCTCAGGCGGTCAGTGCCGCAAGTTCCGCGTTGGCGCGCGCGGTGACCAGGGCGAGGACGCGGCCGGCGGCGGCCAGGTCCTCGGCGGGTATCCCGCCCCAGATGCGGGCGGCCATGGGGGCGGTCTCCGCGCCGACGGCGGGGATCAGCTCCCGTCCCGCATCCGTGGGGCGAAGGCGCGCTCCGTCCGCGACGAGCAGCTGCTTGGCCAGCAGCTCGTCGAGAGTGGCGCGGATGTCGGCCGGATCGGCCTTGAGCGAGCCCCGGACCTGGGTGACGAGATCGTCCGGCGTCTGCGGGGCGTCTGCGGTGACGGCGGCGCGCAGGGCGATCTGCTCCTGGAACGTGATGCCGTGCCGGGCCAGGACGTGCTCCAGGACGCCGCGGGCGGCGTAGTGGGCCAGGCCGGCGGCCCGGGCGTCGGCGAGGGGTGCGGTGGTGGTGGTGGTGGCGGTGGTGGCGGCGGCGGTGGCTGCCGTGATGGATGCAGTGGTGGTCATGGTGTTGTCCCCTGACTGCTAGGCGTGATCCGTTCGCTCTTCTAACGTTGGTGGCTCTAACGTTTATTGCGCTAATGAAGCTACATCGTTCGGACCACTAACGCAAGAGGTAATCTGCGGCCATGACGACGGACAGCGGGAGCGACGCCCCCGAGATGGACGAGAGCCAGACGCCGGCCCGCCTGCGCGGCCTGCCCAGCCGCCTCCTGGCCATGACCGCCGCGCGGGCGGACCGCCTGGTCAGTGCGGGCCTCGCGGGGGAGGACGCCCGCAAGTGGCACTACTCGGTGCTCGCCTCCCTCGACGAGTACGGCCCGACCAGCCAGGCCGGCCTGAGTCGCCGCACCGGCATCTACCGCAGTGACCTCGTCGCCGTCATCAACGAACTCGCCGAGCGCGGCCACGTCGAGCGCACCCCCGACCCCGAGGACCGCCGCCGCAACGTCATCACCCTCACCGGGCAGGGCCGCAGGCACCTCGAGCGCCTGGACGAGGTGCTGGCCGGCATCCAGGACGAGCTGATGGAGCCGCTGTCGAAGCTCGAACGCGAGCTGCTGACAAGCCTGTTGGAGCGCGTGCTGGAGCGCTGAGAAGGAGACCGGACCGGCCGCCGCCGATTGTCACAGTCGCTGGTCTAGACCTTGACAGGTCCAGACCAAAGCCGCTTCGCTGGTCTTCCCCCACGGAAGGACGAGCGCATGCTGCGACGTCTGCTCATTCTCATGTCCGCCCTCTGTACGGCCGTCGGCCTCGCCGTGTTCCTCCCCGCGGCCTCGGCAGGCGCCGCGCCCGCCTGCGTCACAGCCTGGAACTCCTCCAGCGTCTACACCGGCGGCATGACCGCCTCGTACAACGGCCACAACTGGTACGCCAAGTGGTGGACCCAGAACGAACGCCCCGGCACCGCCGACGTCTGGCGCGACGAGGGCACCTGCGGCACGGGCGGTGGCGGCGGTACGGACCCGACCCCGAGCCCCTCCGGATTCGTCGTCTCCGAAGCCCAGTTCAACCAGATGTTCCCGAGCCGGAACTCCTTCTACACCTACAGCGGCCTCACGGCGGCCCTCGGCGCCTATCCCGCCTTCGCCACCACCGGCAGCGACACCGTGAAGAAGCAGGAGGCCGCCGCCTTCCTCGCCAACGTCAGCCACGAGACCGGCGGCCTGGTCCACATCGTCGAGCAGAACACCGCCAACTACCCGCACTACTGCGACTGGAGCCAGCCCTACGGCTGCCCCGCCGGCCAGGCCGCCTACTACGGCCGCGGCCCCATCCAGCTCTCCTGGAACTTCAACTACAAGGCCGCCGGCGACGCCCTCGGCATCGACCTCCTCAACAACCCGTACCGCGTCGAGCGGGAGTCGGCCGTCGCCTGGAAGACCGGCCTCTGGTACTGGAACACCCAGAACGGCCCCGGCACGATGACCGGCCACAACGCCATGGTCAACGGAGCGGGCTTCGGCCAGACGATCCGATCGATCAACGGCGCGCTGGAGTGCGACGGCAAGAACCCGGCCCAGGTCCAGAGCCGGGTCACCAAGTACCAGCAGTTCACCCAGATCCTGGGCGTACCGACGGGATCGAATCTGTACTGCTGACACGGTTCGTCTCCGCCCCGCCGATCCGCCCCGCCGAATGACCTGAGCGCCGTTGGGAGGCGCTCACCTTGATCAATAGCCTGACGCCCGGCGCGTGACCTCGCGTCTGTCGGACAGTGAAGGTGAGCGCCCCCATGGAACTCTCGATGTCGCGGCGCGTGGCCTGGCTCCCCGCGGCGGCGTCAGCGGCATCGCGGACGAGGGCCGTACCGGCGACGGAGCCGGAGCCGGAGCCGGGACGAACGTGCTGGTCGTCCACGACAACAAGCGGACCAGGCAGCAGCGTCTGTCCCGGATCACCCACTGGGAGGGCTCCGACGGCATCTCCCCGATCGCCTGGGACGGCGCGGAACCCGTCGACCTGGAGACCATCGAGGCCATCCCCGGGATGCCGGGGGAGTACGTGGCGCTCACCGGCCGCGGCATCGTCTACCGCCTGAAGGTCAGCGGCGGCACGGCGACGGTCGTCGACTACACGCCGCTGCCCGCGATCGGCGAGGGCGACGGCTTCGAGAGCTTCGCGCTCGTCGCCCAGAACGGGAAGCTCTCCGCGCTGTGGGCGGACCGGGGAGCGGGCGCGGACCGTCCCGCGACGCTCTACGCGGCGCCGCTGACGTTCGCCCCGTGGGGGCAGGCCCAGTTCGGCGCCGTGACGCGCCGGGCCTACCGGGCGCCGTACCCGACCGACGGCGGCACGCGGCACATCTCCGACATCTCGGTGACCGACTCCGGCCGGATCATCGTGAGTTCGGCGGCGGACGCGGGCGACGGCGGCCCGTTCGACTCCGCGGTGAGTGGCGCCGGCCGGGTACGGGTCACGCTCGCGGCGGCCCCGACCGTGCTCGGGACGTTCCCGCAGTACGGGATCGAGGCCGTGGAGTGCCTGCCCGGCTCCGCCGAGGCCGTCCTCGGTACGGACGACGAGAACCTCGGCGGGTACGTACGGACCATGCCGCTCTGCGGAGCCGGACCCGGGTCGCGGTACGCGTTCCTCAGTCCTGCCAGGCGAGGAACGCGGACCAGGCGGCGGGCTCCACGGTGAACGTGGGCCCGGCGGTGACCTTGGAGTCGCGGAGGTGGACGGCGTCGGGGCAGGTGGCGACCTCGACGCAGTTGCCGCCGCCGCTGTCGCTGTACGACGACTTGTGCCAGTCGAAGGCCACTTCGACGCAGTCGCCGCCGCCGCTGTCGCTGTAGCTGGACTTGAACCAGCGCAGGTTCTCGCTCATGTCTGTACTCCCGCCAAGCGCTCGATCAGGCTCAGCGACTCACGTGGGTCCAGAGCCTGTGCCCGGATCTTCGCATACCGCTGGGTGTGCGTACTGACCTTTGCCCGGTCGGTGATCAGGAGGCTCTCGCCCTGGATCTCCAGGAAGGTCAGGCGGTCGTGATCCGGGGTCTCGATCACGTTCAGCTCGCCGCGGTCACCTGCGTACTCGCCGCCGAGACCAGCCCTTTTCGCGAGGATCTGGAAGTGGACGTTCCGGCGCCGGGCGCACTCGACCAGGTACACCAACTGCTCCCGCATGATCTCCTCTGTGCCGTACGGCCGTTCCAGTACGGACTCTTCCAGCACCAGCTCGATCAGGCACGGCGGCTTCCGGTCGAACAGCGCCTTGCGTGCCATCCGTCCTTCGACCAGTTCCTCCACCCGTTCCGGCGTCGGCTCCGGATACCCGCCCGCGATCAGCGCCCTCGCGTACTCCTCCGTCTGGAACAGGCCGTGGACGACGTGGTTCGCGTACAGGCTCAGGCCCACCGCCTTCTGCTCGATCGGTGCGTAGTCCCTGAACTGCCGCGGCAGTTTCTCCAGCCGTACCAGCTCCCGCATCTCCTCGAAGATGCCCGTTCCCTCCCCGAGCACCAGCTCCAGCTTCGTGAGCATCTCGTCGCTCACCGGTTGCGCGAGCGTCTCCAGCGCGCTGATCGCCGCGCCGGTGTAACCCATCTGCGCCCCCAACTGGTCCTGCGTCAGTCCTTTCTTCACGCGCATTCGCTTCGCCACCTGCGCCGCCATCCGCGCCGCCGGGCCCGCCGATTCCTTGTTTTCCGCTCGCGCCATCGCGATCCCCATTCGGACTCAACCGATCTCAACCGGTCTCAACTGCTCCCCGCCGAATTCGACTGCCTGCAGGGTGCGTTGGCGCAGGTCAAAGGGTTGCCGACGCGCCCTCCTCAGTCGTGGAAAACGCTAGCGGCGACGCGGGAACATGTCCTTGTGAATGCAGAGAATCGACAGGTAAACATGGATTGGATTCCAGTTTCCGGATTCCAACTCCGCAAGGCCGGCGTGCAATTCGATGCCGTACGGGTCGACGGGGACGACGGCCGCCGTCTCGCCGACTGGATGGAACAGCTCACGGGCGGCGATCCCGGCCCCGTGGTCACCGAGGCGAACGGGCGGCGAGGCGTCTACTTCCTCGTCCCGGCCGGTACGACCGCCCACCGGCCCTGGCCGCGCGGTGTGACCCGCCTCAACGCGGGTCCCGCGCACGTGAGTTACGTCCCCGTCCCCGCCCTGCGCGGCCGGACCTGGCCCCTCGCCTGGCGCTTTCCGCCGACCGGCCCGGGCCGGTTCGTGCACCCGTTGCTGCTGCGCAGCGCGGTCTCCGAGCTGCTCTCCGGATGACGTCCCCGCTGGCTAGGGTGGCGGGGCGCCCCTTGGAGGACACCGTGAGCACACAGCCGGATCACGGCGCGGAGCTGATCCCGCGTCCCGAGCGCACCCCCGACGCCCTGCGGGTCGCCCTCGCCCGCATCGCCCCGCATCGCCCCGCATCGCCCCGCATCGCCTCGCGGAGATGGAGCAGCAGAAGAACGCGGCCTTCTCTCTTGCCGTGCAGCACGACACCCTCGGCCCCATCCACGGCTGGATGGCCATCTGGGCTCGTGAGGTCGAGATCGAGCGTCGCCCGGACCTCCTTTCGCGTCGCCGCAGCGCGCTGGACGTGGTCCAGCGCACCAGCAGCAAGGAGGATCCGGCCTTCCGGTCCGCCATGGACGAACTCCGTGCGGTCGAGGACGAGGCCACGAGGTCGGCGTCCGAGTGAGCTGGAGGGGGAGTACGACCCCAGCGAGGGGTACGTGACCGGCGGTGCTCCGCCCGCATTCGTCGCCGAGGTGGAGAAGTGGCGAAGAAGGCCGATGAGCTCGTGAGGGCTGCTGCCGCCTTCTATCTCGACGGCGCCACCTACTCCGAGGTCGGGCCCAAGGGGACTGACGCTCTCGTTCCCGGCGGCATGTTCACGTACTTGGTCGTCCCTCGACACGAGTGCGTCTACATCCGCCAGGTCACCTACTGGTGACCCGAGCGGCCTACCGGTCTTCGCCTTCGATCGCGTCCAGCGCCGCCGACAGCCGTTCCAGGACCCGTGCCGTCTCCTCGATGGCCTCCAGGCCGCCCAGCTCCCGCGTCAGGCGTGCCGCGAGCTCGGCGTGGCCCGGGTCGATGCGCTGGATCGCGGCGCGGCCCTCGGGGGTCGGGGTGAGGAGCTTGGCGCGGCGGTGGGCCGGGTTCGGTGCGTACGCGGCCAGGCCCTGGGTCACCAGGAGGTCGGCGATCCGCTGGACGCTCTGGCGGGTGATGCCCATGGCACGGGCGATCCCGGACACCGGGAGGGGCTCGCGCAGGACCGCGCCCAGGACCTGCCACCAGGCGGCCGTCAGGCCGGCCGGTTCGGCCAGCTTCTCGGACACGGCGAGAAACTGGCCGTTGAGCCGGAAGACGCCGAGGGCCGTCCGGCTGAGGGCCTCCTGCTGCTCGCGGCTCACGCGTTGAGCTCTTCGTACGCCGCCGGGTCCGAGTCGTGGAAGAGGCGGTACCAGGCGTCCAGCTTCGTGCCCTCGAAGGCGCCCATCTTCCCGAGCACCTCGCGGGCGAAGGCGACCGGCTCGGTCGGGCCGGCCGTGATCAGGTCCCCGTCGGTGACCGCGTCCGTGTCGATGTAGTGCTCGCCGCCCTTGTAGCCGGTCGCGGCGAGGTAGAACGACACGGCGCTGGTGTGCGGGCGGTCGTCGAGCAGGCCCTCGCGGGCCAGTCCCGCCGTGGCGCCGCAGATGGCGGCGACGGGGACGCCCGCGTCGAGGAACCGGCGCGCCGCGGCCGCGAAGGGGGCGAGGTCGTCGCTGGTGTCCCAGAGGTCGGCGCCCGGGAGGATCAGCAGCTCGCTGTCCTCGGGGCGCAGGTCCGCGAGAGCGAGGTCGGGGGTGATGCGCAGGCCGCCGATGCTGGTGACCGGCTTGTCCGCGACCGGGCCGACGGTCTTGACCGTGAAGCCGGAGCGGGCGAGCCAGGCCGTGGCGTGGCCCGTCTCCCAGTCGGCGAGGGTGTCGTAGACGGCGAGGTGGACGGTGCGGGGCATTTCGGGGCCTCCAGCTTGTGTCGGTGCCGTTCCTTGTATGACAGAAGGCTGTCATGACGACAGGATGCTGTCAAGTGTCCGAGTCCGTGGGCACCGTACGGACCGGGAGCCTGGGCTCGCCAGGGCGCCGTCCCGTGTGCCCACCCGTCCCGCCCTGCGGGACGATTGCCCACACGGAGGGAGTCCCAGCAACCTGTCGCGTCGCCGCCGGTCTCGGTGGACAAGATGGTCATGGCCGCTCCGACCTGCACGTACCTACCCTGGCCACATGACCCCTCATGTCGAACCCGATCCCCAGGCCGGCGCGGCCGTGAAGGCCGCCGACCGCGCGCACGTGTTCCACTCCTGGTCCGCCCAGGGCCTGATCGACCCGCTCGCCGTCGCCGGCGCCGAGGGTTCGTACTTCTGGGACTACGACGGCAACCGCTACCTCGACTTCACCAGCGGCCTCGTCTACACGAACATCGGCTACCAGCACCCCAAGGTCGTCGCCGCCATCCAGGAGCAGGCCGCGAAGCTCACCACCTTCGCGCCCGCCTTCGCCATCGACGTACGCTCCGAGGCCGCACGCCTCATCGCCGAGCGCACCCCCGGTGACCTGGACAAGATCTTCTTCACCAACGGCGGCGCCGAGGCCGTCGAGAACGCCGTACGGATGGCCCGGCTGCACACCGGCCGCCACAAGGTGCTCTCCGCCTTCCGCTCGTACCACGGCGCCACCTCCACCGCGATCAACCTGACCGGCGACCCGCGCCGCTGGGCCTCCGACACCGGCTCCGCCGGCGTCGTGCGCTTCTGGGCGCCGTTCCTCTACCGCTCGCCGTTCTACGCCGAGAACGAGCGGCAGGAGTGCGAGCGCGCACTCGCGCACCTCGAGGACACCATCGCCTTCGAGGGGCCGGCGACCATCGCCGCGATCATCCTGGAGACCGTCCCCGGCACCGCCGGCATCATGACCCCGCCGCCCGGCTACCTCGCCGGCGTCCGCGAGATCTGCGACAAGTACGGGATCGTCTTCGTCCTCGACGAGGTCATGGCGGGCTTCGGCCGGACCGGCAAGTGGTTCGCCGCCGAGCACTTCGACGTCGTGCCCGACCTGATGACCTTCGCCAAGGGCGTGAACTCCGGTTACGTACCCCTCGGCGGTGTCGCCATCTCCGCCGAGATCGCCGCCACCTTCGACAAGCGGCCCTACCCCGGCGGCCTGACCTACTCCGGCCACCCGCTCGCCTGCGCCGCCGCCGTGGCCACCATCCAGGTCATGGAGGACGAGAAGGTCGTCGAGCACGCCGCCCACATCGGAGAGACCGTCCTCGGCCCCGGCCTGCGCGAGCTCGCCGAGCGTCACCCGTCGGTGGGCGAGGTGCGCGGCATGGGCACGTTCTGGGCGCTCGACCTCGTCAAGAACAAGGAGACGCGCGAGCCGCTCGTCCCGTACAACGCGGCGGGTGAGGCCAACGCCCCCATGGCGGCCTTCGGCGCGGCGGCCAAGAAGCACGGCCTGTGGCCCTTCATCAACATGAACCGCACCCACGCCGTCCCCGCCTGCAACGTCTCCGAGGCGGAGGCCAAGGAGGGTCTCGCCGCCCTCGACGCGGCGCTGAGCGTGGCCGACGAGCACACCGCGTAACAAGCACACCGCTTGACAAGCGCACCGCGTAACGAACAACACCGCGCAGTGGAACGCGCAGGGCGGAAGCGGGGCGGTTCCCTCCGTCTGGTCTAGGGTGTCCCGAAACCGGACGGAGGGGGCCGACCATCATGCCCGCGAGCGGAGCTGTCACCCGCAACACCTTGCGGCGGCAGATCGCGGACGCGCTGCGTGACGAGGTGCTCGCTGGGCGTTTGCAGCCCGGGCAGGAATTCACCGTCAAACAGATCGCGGAGCAGTACGGAGTCTCCGCGACGCCGGTACGCGAAGCCCTCGTCGACCTCTCCGCGCAAGGCCTCCTCGACTCCGACCAGCACCGCGGTTTCCGGGTGCACGAGTTCACGATCGACGACTACCGCGGGATGGTCGAGGCCCGCATGCTCGTCGTGGACGGGATCTTCCGCCGCCACGATCCCGTCGCCCATCCACTGGGTCCCGACGTCTCCCGAGGGCTCGCGCTCGTCTCCGTACGGCGCCGGGGCGAGTCCGCGGCTCGGGCGGCCCGTGCCGGGGACCTGGACGTCCTCATCGGGTACGACATCCGCTACTGGCGCGAGCTGGCCCACCTGGTGTCCGCCAACGACTACATCGCCGACTTCCTGCACCGGCTGCGGGTCCAGGCGTGGGTGTTCTCCGTGCCGTATCTGCGCTCCGACCGTGATGTGCTGGGCTGGCTGTGGAGCGGGCACGTCGACCTCGTGGACGCGCTCACGCTCGGCGACGCGGAGGCGGCGATCGCGGTCGTACGGGCGTACAACACGCAGTCGCTGGAGTGGGCGGACCGACTGGAGCGGCTCTCCCGTTGAGGGTCCACCGGGTTGACCGGGCGTGTCGAAGGGCAGGTCACCACCGGGTGTGCGGCGCGGACCGCGCCGACTACCCTGGCCGTCCCTGCAACTGACGGAGAGCGAGCCTCCCTTGGCCTGTGACCTGTGGCTGGTCCCCCTTGTCGACGTGCTGTGCCACAGCCCCGACAATCCCTTCGCCGAAGAGATCGCCGCCTACGACACGGTGCTGACCGCGTCCGGTCTGCCCACCGTCCCCGTCTTCGCGTACATGCCGGGGCTCTCCGGTGACGTCGCGCCCGTCGCCGGGTTCGACTACGACGCCCTGCACTTCCTGCGCCGCGCCTACCTGCTGCACCTGTGCGGCCTCCCGGTCGAACCGGTCGACGAGCTCGGCGGGGACTACGAGCAGCTCCTGGAAATGTTCGAGTCGACCGCGCAGCAGTCGCACCTCGTCTGGCACTACGACCACGCCGGCGCCTACGTGCCCGTGGACTTCCCGGCCCCCCTCTCCAACGACGAGCTCCTGGAGGGCGGCGGGCCGCTGGGGTCCTCGCACGGGCTGCTGCGGGAACTGGAGTTCGTCGCGCCCGCGATCGGGATCGACCCGGCCAACCCGCCGGCCGCGCCGCTGCCGCCGGAGCGGCCGACCTCGCTGGAGGAACCGGCGCAGCCGATCGCGTACGACGACAGCCCCTTCGCGCGGGAGCGCCATGTGTGGCTCGGGCTGCACGCGGCGGCGACCCGGAGCCTCGGACAGGGCTCGATGATCATCCTGAGCTGATACCGACCGAAGGAGCCGGTACCGACCGAAGGAGCCGGTACCGACCGAAGGAGCCGGTACCGACCGAAGGAGCCGGTACCGACCGAAGGAGCCGGTACCGACCGAAGAGCCGGTACCGACCGAAAGAAGGGCGCCTCCTGCCGGGGGCGCCCTCTTCGGTGTCAGCGGGGCTCGGGCGGCCGCTGCCTCGGCATGTTGGGGCGGGTGCCCGGAGGCAGCGGGAAGCGGGACGAGGGGTGCGCCCCCTCGGGGCGGGCAGCGACCACGCCCACCGACTGCAGGGCCAGCGGCGCCGGACCGGAGCGGAACTCGACCATCCAGTCCGCCGTCTCCGCCCGTACGAGCTCGGTCACGTCCTCCGAGAACCGCCGCAGCACCCCCAGGCACCGCTCCGCCGCCTCGCTCGCGGTCCCCTCCGTCGGCCCGAGGACCTCCCGTACGCTCTCCGACGCCCAGTCGAACTGCAGCGCCTGAAGTCGCCGCTGCACCGCCTGCGCCGTCGCCACGTCCCTTATCCAGCCGGACGTCAGCCCGAAGTACCGGTCGCACGCCATGCACGCCGCGCCGAGCAGCAGGGACAGATACCCCCAGCCCGCCGCCCCGTCGGCCGCGACGCCCGTGAGGTCGAGCAGCGGCAGCGCCGCGCCGGCGATGACGCCCAGCGCCGTACCGACCCGCAGCGCCCGCGCGCAGCGGCGTTTCCAGACACGGTCGGACAGGTACCACTCCGCCGTGCGCAGCGCGTTGGACTCGACCCAGCGGTACAGCTCGTCCAGCCGCTCCGCAGGCTCACCCCAGTCGCCGAGCGGGAACGGCGTCCCGGTCAGATCGCGGCTCGCGGCGGGCCGCCCGGGCCGCCCCGGCTGTTCCGGCTGCCCGGGTGGCGGCTGCGGCGGCTGCATCTCCGGCTGCTGGCTCACCGGGGCACTCCTCTGTTCAGCTCAGCGCTCGTGGCCTTCTGTGACGTGCGGTGCACGTGGTGCCTGCCCTTCCTACCGCCGAATGGTGGTCTGTGGGCCCGGAATCCCGGGATTTCCGCCCGCAAGGGGGTCTTGATCAGGTAGAGGAGCCCGCAGTTTCTCACTCGAAAGAGTTGTGGCGGCAGGCCGGGCATGGACCACGTAGGCTCGGCGTACCGAACATCTGTCGTCGAAATGCCAGGAGTGACCGTGATTCCCGGTGGTGGCCAGCCCAACATGCAGCAGCTCCTCCAGCAGGCCCAGAAGATGCAGCAGGACCTCGCGCGCGCCCAGGAGGAACTCGCCGCGACCGAGGTCGAGGGCCAGGCGGGCGGCGGCCTCGTGCGGGCGACGGTCACCGGCTCCGGCGAGCTGCGCGGCCTGGTGATCGACCCCAAGGCCGTCGACCCGGAGGACACGGAGACGCTGGCCGACCTGGTCGTGGCCGCGGTCCAGGCCGCCAACGACAACGCGCAGCAGCTGCAGCAGGCCAAGCTGGGCCCGCTGGCGCAGGGCCTGGGCGGCATGCCGGGCCTCGGCTTCTGAGCCCCCGGCGGCTCCTGGGCTTCTAAGGCGCCCCGGCAGCCACTACCGTAAGAAACAAGCACTTCTGAGAAGGGCGTTCCGTTGTACGAAGGCGTGGTTCAGGACCTCATCGACGAACTGGGCAGGCTGCCCGGCGTCGGTCCCAAGAGCGCGCAGCGGATCGCCTTCCACATCCTCCAGGCGGAACCGACCGACGTACGCCGGCTCGCGCACGCGCTCCTGGAGGTCAAGGAGAAGGTCAGGTTCTGCGCGGTCTGCGGCAACGTGGCACAGCAGGAGCAGTGCAACATCTGCCGCGACCCGCGCCGGGACCAGTCGGTCATCTGTGTGGTCGAGGAGCCCAAGGACGTCGTGGCGATCGAGCGGACGCGTGAGTTCCGCGGGCGCTACCACGTGCTCGGCGGCGCGATCAGCCCGATCGAGGGCGTCGGCCCGGACGACCTGCGCATCCGTGAGCTGCTCACGCGGCTCGCGGACGGGACGGTCACGGAGCTGATCCTGGCGACCGACCCGAACCTGGAGGGCGAGGCCACCGCGACGTACCTGGCGCGGATGATCAAGCCCATGGGACTCAAGGTCACGCGTCTGGCGAGCGGGCTCCCGGTCGGCGGCGATCTGGAGTACGCCGACGAGGTCACCCTGGGGCGTGCCTTCGAGGGGCGGCGACTGCTAGATGTATGACGACAGGGTCTGCGCGCCGGCCGCGCCCGAAGGAGGCACCCGCGATGTCTGACGCCACACTGCACGCGATCACGCAGGATCCGGACGACTTCGCGGTCCAGATCGCCGACTCGATCGAGTCCTTCATCGTGGCCACCACGGAAGTGGCCAAGGGCGACGAGCCCGACAGCGCGGTGCCCTTCCTGCTCCTGGAGATCTCCCAGCTGCTGCTGGCCGGCGGCCGGCTGGGCGCGCACGAGGACATCGTCCCGGACGAGCGCTACGAGCCCGACACGGGCCCGGAGCCGGACGTCGACGACCTGCGCGAGCGGTTCGCGGTGATGCTGGACCCGGTGGACGTCTTCTCGGAGGTCTTCGACCCGTACGAGCCCCGCAAGGCGCCCGTCCCGGCCCGGATCTCCGACAACCTCGCCGACATCGTCACCGACCTGCGCCACGGTCTGGCCCACTACCGGGCGGGCCGGACGAGCGAGGCGCTGTGGTGGTGGCAGTTCTCGTACTTCTCCAACTGGGGTCCGACGGCCTCGGCGACCCTGCGGGCGCTGCAGTCCCTCGTCGCCCACGTCCGTCTCGACCAGCCGCTGGCGGCCCTGGACGGCCTCGACACGGACGAGGACCTGGCGGAGGACGACCTCGCGGAGGAGGCGGGCAAGGTCATGGCGGAGGAGATCGCGGGCCCGCTGGGTCTGCGCACGCTGAAGAAGTAGCGCGTCCTTCCCGGCTCCCCGCGGGGGTGACGGCCGCCCTGCCATGATGTGGTCATGACGGGGCAAGGACGTGCGAAGGCGTTGCTGTGGACCGGCGTCGGCGTCGGGGCGGTCGGAGTCGTGGCGCTCGTCGTCGTGGCCGTCGCCGACCTCGGGAAGGCCGATCAGATCGCGAGCGTGGTCGGGGCGGTACTGGCCGCCGCGGGCCTGGGGCTCTCGCTCTGGTCGCGAGGCGGGGGTGGTGTGAGTGCCTCCGGGGAGCGGTCCGTGGCCGCCGGCGGGAACATCGGGTCCGTGGCCACGGGGAACGGCGCCCAGGCCGGTCCCGCGCCCACGATGCCCGCCGGTGGGACACCGGCCGCCGGGACACTGGCCGCCGGGCCCGTCACCGCGTCCGGGGACCGGTCCGTCGCCGCCGGTGGGGACATCGGGAGCGTGTCGACGGGCGACGCGTGAGCGGCGGCGTCGAAGCCTCCGGGGACCGGTCCGTCGCGGCCGGCGGGAACATCGGGTGGGTCAGCACCGGGGACCACGTCACCCGGGTCGAGCGGGCGACCCTGCTGCCGCCGGAGGCCCTGGCCTCGGCCGCGTACCCGGGCAGACTGGTGAACGTGCCCCGGCGCCACGCGCACTTCGTCGGCAGGCGGCGCGAAATCGCGCTCCTCGACGAGGAGTTCGACGTCCTGGTCGTCTGCGGGCTCGGCGGTGTCGGCAAGTCCACGCTCGCCGCGCGCTGGGTGTCGGGAGAGATCGAGGACCACGACCTCGTCTGGTGGATCAACGCCGAGAACCGGTCCGAACTCGACGCCGGCCTCGCCGGCCTCGCCGCCGCCATGCAGCCCGCCCTCATCGACGTACTGCCCCAAGAGGCGCTGCGCGAGCGGGCGTTGCAGTGGCTGTCCGGCAACGACAGATGGCTGCTCGTCCTCGACGACGTCTCCGAACCCGCCGACGTCGGGGCGCTGCTCGCCCGCGTCGCCCGCGCCGGCCATGTCGGCCACGTCCCCCGCGCCGGCCACGTCCCCCGCGCCGGCCACGTCGGCCGTGTCGGCCACGGGAAGATCCTGATCACCACCCGGCAGGCCGGCGGCTGGTACGGGATCGCGAGGGTTCTCACGCTGGACGTGCCGGACCGGAGCGAGTCCGTCGAGATGTTCACCCGGATCCTCACCCACACCGGTCCGCGCGACACCTCCGGGACGTACGCCCTGTGCGCGACGCTGGGTCAGCTGCCGCTCGCGGTGGCGCAGGCGGCCGCGTACTGCGCCGAGACCCGGACGTCGCCTGCCGAGTACCTGGAGCAACTCGCTCAGTATCCCGGGGAGTTGTACGAGATCCCCGTCGAGGGCGGCGTCGACGGCGGGCAGGCCGTCGCCTGGACCTGGCGGCTGACCCTGGACAGGCTCGCGGTGGCCGACCCGCTGACCGGGACGATCCTGCGGGTCCTCGCCTGGTGGGGGCCGGAACGGATTCCGCGCGCGCTGCTGGAGCGGCTCGCCCCGCCGCTGTCCGTGCGGCGCGCGGTCGGGCGGCTGGCGGCGCACAGCATGGTGACGCTGCACGAGGACGGGGCCGTCTCCGTGCACCGGCTGGTCCAGGCCGTGGCGCGTACGCCGGACGCGAGCGATCCGCACCGGCGGGCGGAGGACATCGACGCGGCGCGGCTCCTCGCCGAGGAGGCGCTGGGCCTGGCCGCGCCGGCGGACAGCGCGGAGGCGGGGGAATGGGCCGCCTGGCGGATCCTGTTCCCGCACATCGAGGCGTACGTCCAGCACACCGACGCGGCGGCGGACACCGCGCGCACGGCGGCGCTGATGGACCGGGCGGCCCGGTGCATGCTGGGCGCCGGTGACACGCTGCGGGCGGCGGACTGGTTCGAGCGGGTCGTGGCCTGCCGGGAGCAGGTCCTCGGAGCGGACGACGTACGGACCCTCGGCAGCCGTGAGGGCATCGCCGAGTGCTGGGCCCGTGAGGGGCACCTGGGGGAGTCGTACCGCCTCCAGGAGTGGATCGTGGCCGATCTGGAACGCGTCCTGGGCGAGGACAGGGCCGAGACCCACCTGGCACGGGGACGCCTCGCGATCACGCTGCGCCACATGGGGGACATGGACGGCGCGGTCGCCCTCCTGGAGGGCGCGCTCGCCGGGCTGGAGCGGCTGCTCGGGCCCGCCCACCGCGACACCCTGCGGGTGCGGAACAACCTGGGCGTCGCCTACCAGGACGCGCGGCGGTTCGCCGACGCCATCGCCCTGCACGAGCGGACGCTGGCCGAACGCCGGGAGCTGCTCGGCGCCGCCCATCCCGAGACGCTCACCTCCCGGCTCAACCTGGCGCGGCTGTACGAGGCCGTGGGGGAGGCGGAGCGGGCGGTGGCGGAGTTCGACGCGGTGGTGGACGACAGCGTCCGGTTCCTGGGGGAGGACCACCCCTTCACCACGCACCTGGGGCATGTGAGCCCGCCCACACCTCCGCGTACCTCGGCCGGTCCCGGGCAGGGACCCCGTCCCGGGCGGCCCGGCCCGCCGGACGTGATCGCACCCTGAGCGGGACATCTCAGGATGTGATATACGGTCGGCGATTCCGGGCCGCTCGTTAGACTGAGCCGACCGCAGTGATGACTGCGGCAGAGACCGAGCGAGGAGCGCACGTGGGCCTTGTCGTGCAGAAGTACGGAGGCTCCTCCGTTGCCGATGCCGAGGGCATCAAGCGCGTCGCCAAGCGGATCGTGGACGCCAAGAAGAACGGCCACCAGGTGGTCGTCGTGGTTTCCGCGATGGGCGACACGACGGACGAGTTGATCGATCTCGCCGAGCAGGTATCCCCGATCCCTGCCGGGCGTGAGTTCGACATGCTGCTGACCGCCGGAGAGCGGATCTCCATGGCCCTGCTGGCCATG